>JAPYUH010000037.1 GCA_029936195.1 Alphaproteobacteria bacterium | reverse complement strand
GTATTGGCCTAAATCCATATATACTTCATAAGAGTAGCAGGGCGCATCAAACACGATGGACAGTGTGAGCGAGGGATTGGATACCGACGGGTTGGCGGCATTGGACAGCCGCGTTCGGTTGGATTTATCCGCCCTGTGTTACCCGCCTAAAAACTGGGTGCCGGAAACCACCCGACCCAACGGCGACGCGGTGTCCGATGTGGTCATTATCGGTGGCGGCATGGGCGGGTTGTCGGCGTGTTTCGCTCTACTCCGCGCGGGGATCCGCAATCTACGAATTTTGGACCGCGCCGCCGAAGACCGCGAGGGCCCGTGGGTGACCTACGCCCGCATGGAAACCTTACGTTCGCCAAAGCAACTTTTGGGACCGGCGGCGGGTATGGCGTCGCTGACCTTTCGCGCCTGGTACACGGCCACCCATGGAATTGCCGCTTGGGAGCGTTTGGGCAAAATTCCACGCTCGGTCTGGATGGATTATTTGATTTGGTATCGCCACGTTCTGGCCCTGCCAGTCGAAAACGAAACCAACGTCGAGACCATCCATCCCGACGGCGATCTCATAAAACTGACCCTGTCGGGCGCGGGCGTGGATAAGGGCGCCGAAATTTTAACCCGTCGGATCGTGCTGGCGACCGGCCGCGAAGGGCTGGGCTCGCATCATATTCCGGATTTCATGTCGGGCGTTCCCAAGCAATATTGGGCGCATTCTTCCGAGGACATCGATTTCAGCGCCTTGAAAGGCAAGCGCGTCGCGGTTGTCGGCGTGGGCGCGGCAGCAGTGGATAACGCGGCCGAGGCCCTGGAAGCCGACACTTTGGAAGTCCGCCATTTGATCCGTCGGGACAAGATGCCTCAAGTCAATAAGATGATGGGCATTGGCAGCTTCGGTCTGGTCGCCGGGTTCCCCGCCTTGCCCGAAGAATGGCGCTGGCGGTATTTGCACTACAATTCCTTGGAACAAACCCCCGCGCCCCGCGCCTCCACCCTACGCGTGAGCCGCCACACCAACGCATATTTTCATTTCGGCGTTGCGATTTTACGCGTCGAAGAGGCAGGCAACGCCGTGAAACTGACCATCACCAAAGATCGCGCGCTAGAGACTGACTTCATCATTCTTGGCACGGGGTTCAACATCGACCCGGCGGCGGAGCCGATGCTGGGCGACGCTGCAAAAAACATCATGGTTTGGGGCGACATTTATACTCCGCCACCGGGTGAGGAGAACGCTGAACTGGCCCGCTCCCCTTATTTAAATTACGACTTTTCCTTTAAGGATCGTAACGGCGCGACGCCTTGGCTCGACCGCGTCCACTGTTTCAACTATGGCGCCAAGTTAAGCCTGGGCAATATAAGCGGCGACATTCCCGCCATCAGCGACGGTGCAAGTTGGCTGGCGCGGGAAATGACTGCTAAATTCTACGCCGAAGACATCGAAAAGCACTGGCGCACCCTACAGGATTACGACACACCTGAATTGCGCGGCGATGAATGGACCCCGACCGACCTTCCCTAACTACGAGTGGAGTGATGCATATGACCGATATTTTTAACACCGCTGCGGTTAAGGCGAGCGGCTTGGACGCGGACCACCCGCGGGCTGCGGTTCTCTCAACGCGCGACGACATCATGACCATGACCCAACAAGCGCATGACGCCGCCCTGACGCCAAAAAAACCCGGCGGATTGTCCCATGGCGAACGCGCGGCGCTGTCCTGCCGCATGGCGCGATTGAACGAGGAAGCGCCGTTGGCCGCACATTTTGAAGCCATGATTGGGGATTCCAACGCCACACAAATCGCCGACCTCGCCTTTGACGGCGGCGACGATGAGCGCCTATGCGCCCTCCTCCGCCACACCGACCTGGCGACCACGGATACGAAGTCCGTTGTCGCCGCCGACATCGCGGCGCTCGTCAGCGCAGGCGTGTCCGAAGACGACATTGTCCGATTGTCGGAATTGGTCGCGTTCGTGAACTACCAGGTGCGTCTGACGATCGGGTTACGATTGATGGGAGACGCCTCATGAGCAACATCCTTCACGACTTCACCACCACCGTCCCGCAGTGGCGTCCGCGCGTAACGCCGATCAAGCTGGAAGACGCCACGCCGGACCAATTGGACGCGTTGAAGGTAACGCCGTCAAACACGAAGGTGTCCGACTATGTCCTCGTCCTGGCCCGAGACGCCGAAACCCTGTGCGAACGCACGCCGCTGTTCAACGCCATCATGTATAACCGGGGCGGGTTGTCGCGCGCGGAACGTGAACTGGGCGCCGTCGGCACGTCGGTGTTCAATCGCTGTGTCTACTGCGCCGCCGTTCACGCCAGCCGATATAATCTACTGGCCAAGGACGTTGTCGTCATCGAACGCATCTTCGCCGATGGCGAGGACGCCGAGCTAAATCCACGTCAGAGCGCAATTTTCAATTTCGCCGTCAAATTATCGAAATGCCCGCCAGATATGACCAAAGCCGATATGGAAACACTCACCGCCGCCGGACTCGGCCCCGATGAAGTGCTCGATTTGATTTTGTCATCGGCGCTGTTTGGGTGGGCCAACCGATTGATGCACACTTTGGGCGACCCGACGGAGATTACGGATTAAATCGGCCCCCTACATCCGGTGAATGACGCGCGTCGCGAAATCTTCGATCATGCGGTACCGCCTCTCCAGCGGGAAGCTAAAATTGATCGCGTTGAGACCTTCGGCTTCCAACTCGTGCAGCCGCTCGATGATTTCATCGGGTTGTCCGGCGATGCAAATGGTGCGGATCATTTCCGGCCTCACGAAGCGTGCTTCGTCCGGGTCCAGGTAACTGTAATGGCTGGCGTGGAGTTGCTGATGCGCGCGGTCTACGTCGCGTGACTGATGGAACACCATGTATTCGTCCCAGATCGGCATGACATAATCCGGCGGCGCGTTGCCGGTTTCCTTCACCCAATCCACCAGAACAACAGATCGCCATAAACGAAGGGTTAATAACAAGCGACGCTGATAACGACCCAACGGGACGCTTTTCGCCTTGGCGGGCAGGATCGACTGTCCTGAACTGGTAAACGATCGATTACCTTTGCCCGGAAAAAAAGCGTTCCGGCCAAGCATGGGAAGGCAAATATCCACAATCCAGTGATACATCTGGCGATTTGTAACATATGAACAAATTTGGTACCATAGTGCAAAGCATCCTAACGCATAGTGCGTTGATATAAGGGGCTTGGTCTGATTTGCGGTTCTGGAGACGTTACCGTAGGCGGCCAGGAAAAAATTAGGGCTTAGTGCGAGATGTTGGGACGAATTCTAGTCGTTGATGACGACCCCGATATTCGTTTGGTTCTGCGCGAGCATCTAGAGCCTGAAGGTTTCGAGGTTATTGACGCCGCCGACGGAGCCAAAATGCGCAGTATTATTGTCCAGGAAGAGATTGATCTGGTCATTCTCGACCTGCAGTTACCCGACGAAGATGGCTTGAATCTAGCCAAAGTGCTGCGCGAGAAGACCGATGCGGGCATCGTCATGCTAACCGGCAAGGGCACCACGGTGGATATGGTTGTCGGGTTGGAGGTCGGTGCCGATGATTACGTCGCGAAGCCGTTTAAATCGCGCGAACTACTGGCCCGCATTCGCAGTGTTTTACGCCGCACGAAGCAGGCCCGCCAGGCCAAACCGGGACCAGGGGGTGGTATCGTCCGCTTTCAGGGCTGGCGGTTCGAGAGTGCCTTTCAGCGCCTGACTGATCCGGATGGCGAGGATACGGTATTGACCGCCGGCGAATCGCGGTTGCTGCAGACCCTGATCGACAATATAGGCAACACCGTGACGCGGGATATCCTGCACCGCGAAGCGCTGGGATATGATATGCAAAATAGCAGCCGGAATATCGACGTCCTGCTCGGGCGGTTACGGCGCAAATTGGACGCCGACGGCGCCAAGGAAAACCTGATCAAATCCATCCGCGGCGTGGGCTACGAATTTACCGGCACCATTGAGCACGAATAAGTCCAATCGACGGAAATAGGACGCTCGGCAACATCGCCGTTCCCGCGAGGACGCAACGGTGTCCAAAATGGTTTTCAGCCAAAAATCCCGATAATCCGTCATTGCCGTCATTGCCGGATTTGACCCATTGCTGTCCGGTTTAATTGGGCGCGCCTGACGCAGACCGTTAAATTCATTCGTCCTCAGGCAAATTTCAATATGTGAAACATGATTCCTCGCTGGCGAGGCCATGCCAGACGACTCTGGATTACCGGGTCAAGCCCGGCAATGACAAAATGGGTGTATTTCCGGCTAAAAACAGCTAAACATGTCGTGCCCGAACTTGATCCGGGCATCCAGGGCCGCCAAATTAGTCTGCGATTAGTCTGCGATCCGCGCCTGTAGTCCGGCGGCCGCGGTTTCGATCCGCTCCACCAGTTCCTCTGCGTTGAGGCCGCCGATGGGGTGTTTCACCACAATCACATGTGGGTCCATCTTCCGGGCCTTGGCTTGCGCCTCGACCAGGGGCAGGAAAGTGTCCGTGGTCAGGATGAAGTTTTGTACGCCGCGCTTTTCAAGTTCGATGCTGTCATGGAAACTCCACGACGAACATGCCCCTCAATCCGCTATGGCAATCAGGGCGGCCCTGTATTTCCCGGCCAATGCGTCATACATGGTGTCGGGCGCCGGCTGGGCCGGGCTGTCCTTGTGGATGTAATCGATATTGTCGGTGCTGCGATAGGCCGCCATTTTGTCGCGCACTCCTTCCAACAGCTCCTTGGCATTGGGCTTGGAATTGGCGAACAGGATGATCGGGTCTTTGTGCCAGTCGACCGCATTGGCCCCGGCTTTTTCCTGGCCCGGGGCTTCCCGGCCGAATGATGGATTGACGATACGCATGATCACTCTCCCTTCCGCGGCAAGGTTAGCAATCTATGGCGGTGATGGAAAGGGTGCGGGAAATGGCGCCGGGTCCAGGAAGCGGTGCAGCACATTGGTGCTGATCTGCGCCACGTTGTTGTCATAGCCGTCATGGGCCAGGCTGCTGATCCAGGCGATGGAGCCGGTGGTAAAGACCGCGCCGCCGTTGGGGCATTCGAAAAACACCATGTCGGCGCGTACATTGGGGTCATTGAATGGCGGCATGGTGGAGAGGAAATCTTCCTTGGTGCGCAGCATGTCGGCGCCGAACTTGTCGGCGCGGGCCAGCACCAGGGCATGGATGGGGGTGCCGTCGCGGGTGTCCCAACGGTCAATCTCCTCGCCCGCCGCGCCATTGCCGATACTGCCGAAATCGCCGATCGGGCCCGGTGCCACGCCGGCCAGGGCAAAGGCCGCACGCGGATCATCGGCGCCGGCCTGGCGTTCGTAGGAGCCGCTTTTCTCGAACCCCTGGGCGGCGAAACCGATGCCCACAAGCTGGTTCGGCGGGCGGCCGTTGCGGCGCCACAGACCGCCGTATTCGCCATTGAAGCTTTGATAATATTCCCCCACCGGCGACATCCAGGCCCGGGTTCCGTCTTCGGCCCGGCGTACTTCGATCACGCCGGGCTTGTCGTCGCGAAAGGCGACGCGCCAGTAAAAGCCGTTTCCACCCAGATACATCAGCCGGCCGCCTTGGTCCAAATAGCCCGCAATGCCGTCCAGCATGGCGGTGGAGTGATATTCGGGATGGCTGCCGGTCAAAATACAGCGATAGGGTTGCAGCAGCGCAGCGCCCTCGCGATGCAGGTCCTCGTCCGTGATGACATCGAAAGGCTGGTCCATATGGTCCAGCCAGGCAACGATGTTCATATCCGCCGGGAAACCCCAGGGCCGGTTGTCCCCTGGTTTCATGTTCATGACGGGGCGCAGACGGGATGAATAATGTATCCCGCTGCGGTCTTCGTGCAGATCGTACAGGGAACCGCCGATTTCGGGATGGGTTGCCAGATGAGCATCGTTGACCAATTCGGGCCGGCCGTCGCCAAAGATTATGTTGGCCCGCAGGCGCTGGCGCGTGTTGGCATAGGCCATGTAGGACGCGGTCGGCACCAGAAAAGCCACGTCGGCGGTTGCCGTGCCCTCTGCCGGCAGGACGAAAAACGGAATGCGGTCCACATCATTGCCGTGGCGCAGGCGCGCGGCATAAATTCCGGAGGGCAAATCATCCGGGATATCAAGGGAGAAATCTGTCTCCCAGCCCGCGTCATACAGATCGTCGGAATGGAAATGGATGGCGCCGTACTGTTCCGGCGCCCCCCGCCAATCGTGCACGCCGCCGTCCCAATTGTGCCCGGTGACGCCGCGGGTGGGCAGGTTGACCACATGGCCATGGCGGTCGTGGGCCGAGAGATCGGTGATCCGGTCGGTGGATATATCAGCGCCAAAGTCCCAGCAGCCCAAGACATGGTCCCAAAGCCCATCGGGCACGGACGGCCCGCCCAAAGCCGCCATTTCAGTCTCCGACAGCACCCGGCCGGCCAGGCGGGGGCGGTCAATCTTGCCGTTGAAATACTGCCCGTCTGCCCCTGCCGCGAAGATAAACGGCGCCCCGCCGCGCCCCGCTGTCATGCCCGTTTGGATCGTTTTTTCCCGCCGCGCGGTCGACGAAGTCAACCGGTCCCCCGGCCCATTCGGCAGCGGCCGTTGGATCAGCCGCACCTGGCCGCTGGCGCCATCGTAGGAAGCGGCGACGAACAGCCATTGCCCCCGGCGCACGGGCACCCCGGTGCTGACCTCATGGCCGCCGACACCGACCGCCAGGGCGCCGCCGTCGTCCAGAAAGAGGGCAAAATCCATCCCCTGTCCCATGATTACCTGGCGCTGCCCGCCGGGCAGGGTGGGATAGATCATGGCCTGCACGGTAAAGCTGGTCAGCCCCGCCGCGCCTGGCACGATTCCGTGGGAGCCGGGCCGGATTGCCTGATATCGGCCGGGATACGTCTTGGCGAAGGACGATGCCACAACCCGTTCGATCAGGCCCGTGCCGCCGGGGGAATCGTCGCCGGCGATCAATTGCACCAATTCCGCCTCGAAGTCGCCGTCCTCATAGCAGCAAACCTTGAAATCCACGCGCTGTCCCGGCCGGATGGAAAGTGGGTCGCAATATCCGGTGATGGATTTACGTCTAAGATCGGGCATTCAAAACACTTTCTTAACGGCGACGCCGCCTTTCATGATCAGAGCAATGGCCTCGCCTTGACCATCCAGGCAGGAGATGTCTTTCAGGGGATTGCCGTCCACGGCAATCAAATCCGCCAGAGCGCCAGGCGCGACGACGCCCAGTTCTCCGTCTCTGTTCAACAGCCGGGCGTTGGCCGAGGTGGCGGCGCGCAGCACATCCACCGCCGGCAAGACCTGGGCCCGGATGGCGAATTCGTTGGATTGATCCTTGTGCATCCCGCCCAACAAATCCGTGCCGAAGCCGATGTTGACGCCGACCTCGTGCGCCATGGCCAGGGCGTCCAGGCCCTGGGTACGCACATCATCCACCTTGGCGACGCTGACGGCGGGCAGGCCATATTCGGCGCCATAACGGTGCAGGCTGTCATAGGTCACCAGGGTGGGCACCAGCCAGGCATCCCGTTCCTTCATCAATTCCAGGGTTGCCCGGTCGACCAGATTGCCATGTTCGATGGAGCGCACGCCCAGGCGAACGCAGCGGGAAATGGCCTCGGGCGTGTAGGCGTGCGCCATGACATACGTACGCCAGGATTCCGCTTCCCACACGGCGGCCGCGATCTCCTCCTCGGAATATTGCAGGTTCCAGATCGGATCCGTCGGCGAGGCGACACCCCCCGAACCCATGATCTTGATCTGGCTGGCACCCCGGCGCAGCTCCGTCCGCGCCGCCTTGCGCACCTCGTCCACGCCATCGGCGATGGCGGTGAACTGGGCGCTGGGCAGGCAGCATTGGCACGAGGTCCAGTCATGGACCCGGGGCCGGCTGTCACCGTGCCCCCCGGTCTGGCTCAACACGCGGCCGGAATAGAACAGCCGCGGGCCGTTGATCAGCCCTTCCTCGATAGCCATGGCCAGGCCCCAATCCGCCCCGCCCGCATCGCGCACGGTGGTGAAGCCGCGCCGCAACATCGCTTCGGCAATCTTGCTCGCCCGCATGGTGGTCAGAGAGGCCGGATCGTCCCCAATAGAGCCCAGGTCCGCCGTGGTGGCGATCAAATGCACATGGGCATCTATCAGACCCGGCATCACGACCCGGCCATCCAGATCAATGACTTTGTCGCCTTTTGGCGCATCGCCCTGGCCGACCTCGGTTATGCGCTCGCCATCCATGACCACATAGCTGTTCGCCTTCAACTCCGCCGACCGTCCATCGAACAGCAAGCCATTGCTCAACACCAATTGCGCCATGAAATCCTCCCCAACACATGTCCCGCCAGATTTCTTGCATTTGGCCATCTGGTCAAGTGGAAAACCCCAACCGAAAACTCCAGCGGAAATCCCTGGCATGGTTCCACCCGCCTCTCTACATTGGCGCCATGAGCGATTTACTGAGCCAAGAAAAATTCTCCCTCCCCCTCGACGCGGAGGCCGTGGCCGCCGATTGGCGGGCGCGGGGCTATTCCTGCAACCAATTCGTGGATCCGCCCGGTCAGCAATGGCTGGATTTCACCCATGCCACCAACGAGCTGGTGGTGGTGGTCGAGGGCCGGCTGGAAATGGTGGTGGGCGGGGAGCGTGTGGAAATAGGCCCCGGAGACGAGATTTTCATTCCCGCGCGGGCCAACCATTCCGTGATCAACATTCATCCCGGCACTTCCCACTGGCTGTTCGGTTACGATTGAGGGCAACATCATGGATAGAGCAACATTGGAAGATCTGACCCGGTCCTTCACGGAAACCTTCAACCATAACGATCTGGACGCCATGATGGCCTATTTTGCCGCCGACGGATCAACCTATGACCAGCACGACGACGCCCTGGCCCAGGGATTGGACGCCATACGCGCCGCCTTTCAGCCGCAGTTCGACGGCAATTTCGGCAAGATGCACTTCGCCCTGGAAGATTTGTTCGTGGACCCGGCGCAAAACAAGACCATGGTCAGCTGGCTGTGTAGTTTCGATACCAAGCGGGGCCGGACCGGCTGGCGCGGCCTGGACATTCTGCATTTCAACGAGACCGGCAAGATCACCACTAAATTAACCTATGCCAAGGCCAAGACCTTGCATCTGGTTCCGGCGGAAGCCTAGGCCTTGCGCGAACCACGTAGTCTGCCGGGCACTCAGAACCGGTTCCAGATCCTGCATGAAATCGCCGAGGAGGCCCGCGCCCGCCTACCCCGAAATATCTGGGACTATATGCGCGGCGCGACCGAGACCGAGACCACGGCCAAGCGCAACCGCCTGGCCATCGACAGCCTGGCCCTGCGACCGCGCATGCTGCGCGATGTGCGCGGCATTGATCTGTCCGCCAGCTTCATGGGCGCCGATCTGGAACTGCCCCTCACCTTTGCCCCCATCGGCAGCCTGGAATCCTTTGATCCCGAGGGCGGCGCGGCGGCGGCGCGGGCCGCTGCCCGCCACGGCATGATGACTACGTTGAGTTCCGTTTCCGCCCCCGGCCTGGAAGCCACGGCGGCGGCGGCGGCGGGCCCGAAAATATTTCAGCTTTACGTGCGTGGTGATACGGCCTGGATCGATGATCACGCCCACCGCGCCATCGAAGCGGGTTATACGGCCTTTTGCCTGACCGTGGACGTGGCCGTCTACAGCCGGCGGGAGCGGGATATCGTCAACCGCTTCGTCAAGCCCTGGCGGCGCAGTGCCACGGGCAAGGATTTTCAGGCATCCTTGAACTGGAAGGACGTGGAACGCTTCAAGGCAACCCACGACATTCCGCTGTTGATCAAGGGCATCATGACGGCGGAGGACGCCGCCCTGGCTTGTGACCTTGGGGTCGACGGCGTCTGGGTTTCCAACCATGGCGGACGGCAACTGGACCAGGCCCAGGGCAGCCTGGCCGTCCTGCCGGAAATCGTCGCCGCCATTGATGGCCGGGCAGAGGTGGTGGTCGACGGCGGCTTCCTGCGCGGCACGGACATCATCAAGGCCATGGCCCTGGGCGCCGATCTGGTCGCCCTGGGCCGCCTGACCGCCATGGGCCTGGGCGCGGCGGGCGAAGAAGGCCTGACCCGCGCCATTGATCTATTGGCCGAGGAAATGCACCTGGCCCTGGGCCTCATGGGCCTGACCCGCCTAGACCAGTTGACGCCGGCGCATCTCACGGCGGCCCCGCCGGTCGGCATATCGGACGTCTTGAGCGCCTTTCCCTTGCTGCCCGAAGCCTAAACACCTAACGCATATCCGGCAAACTGGCCAGCATGCGGCGGGCCAGGTCGTCCAGCAGGGAGGCGACGGCGTCGTCATCGCCCTGGAAAGCGGCGGCGCGCAGCACGCCAAGGGGCAGGGAAAACAACGATAGCGGCACGTCGCCAGAGCTGCGCGACGCGGTTGACCGCGCCCGCCAAAGGACCACGCCATCGCGGGCGCGGATCAGCGCGGCATTCAGGCTGATGTGTTTGCGGGACCAGACCAGGGCATTGTCGTGGCCGGCCTCCAGAACCCGCCAGCGAAGCAACGCCGGGCACCGGGTGGCGGCGGCGGAGAAGAAGGGCGCCAGCGTCCTGACCCCGCGCATTGGCCAATTGGTCGATCCGCAAGGGCGGTTTGAGCCGGATGCCTGGTGGGAAACCGTCAAATAGGGCTGTCATTCGCGCCTGATCGGCCGATGTGTTATGATTTTTTCCACGATTCAAATGAGCCATCCCGGATCCAAGGAACGACCATGCCCTCATAAGGTCGGGGCGGGTGGATGGTCTGTACACGAAGGCGACTTCCAGTAATGGCGACGGGAAAGGCGGACATAGCGGATAATTCGGCCAAACCGGCCATTACCCTGCGGCAACAGGCCTATCGGGGCATGGGGGATCAATCGGATCACAGTGTCGGCGGCGATGCCGCGATATTGTGGCGAATAACCCGGCTGGTCCTGAAATACCGTCTGCGCATGAGCCTGGCCGTGGGCGCCACCATCGCCGCGGCGGTGTTCCAGTTGATGATCCCGCGCTTTCTGGGTGACGCGGTGGACAGCGCCCTGGGCCTGTTGAACAACAGCGCCATCGCCGAGGAAGTGGCCCGCCAGGCGCTGTTTGACGCCGCCATGCTGTTATTGGCCGCCTCGGTCCTGCGCGGGGTATTTACCCTGGCGCACAACTATGGCGGCGAGGCCATTGGCCACCTGATCGCCTTTGACCTGCGCCTGGCATTCTACGGCAAACTGCAAAGCCTTAGTTTTTCCTTCCATGACAAGGTGCATACGGGCGAATTGATCACCCGGGGCATGCTGGACCTGGAAGGCGTGCGCATGTTCGTCAATACGGGGCTGCTGCGCCTGGTGCTGTTGATCAATCTGATCGGCGCGGGGGCCTATTTGTTGCTGTCCTCGGATCTGTTGCTGGGGGTTCTAAGCTTTTCCTTCGTGCCCTTCGTGGCCTGGCGTTCCTCCGCCGCGCGGCTGCGTCTGCGCGCCCTGTGGCTGGCCCTGCAGGAACGCATGGGCCGGCTGGGTCAGATCATGGACGAGAACCTGACCGGCATCCGCGTGGTTCGGGCCTTTGGCGCCGAACCGTTCGAGATCGGCAAATATGATGTCGCCTCCGACGATGCCATGGCCATCGCGGACCAGCGGATCAAGACCCGGGCCATCTCCACCTCGCAAATGACCTTCGCCTATTTCATTTCCATGGGGCTGGTGCTGTGGGTCGGCGGGTTGCGGGTGCTGGACGGGGCCATGACGGTAGGCGATTTGACGGTGTTTCTGACCTTCATCACCATTTTGCAGCAACCCGTGCGGCAGTTGGGTTTGCTGGTCAACTCCATCGCCCGGGCATCGACCTGCGGTGCCAGACTGTTCGCGGTGCTGGACCTGGAACCCGCCATCGCCGACCAACCGGGCGCAAGCGCCCTGCAGACCACCGACGGCGTGGTCACGTTCGAAGATGTCTCCTTCGCCTACCAGGATGCCGACTTTGATGAAGCCAGCGCCCCGCCGGTGCTCCACAACGTTTCCTTCAGCGTGGCGCGGGGCAAGACCCTGGGCATCGTCGGGCCGCCCGGCAGCGGCAAATCCACCATCGCCAATCTGCTGCCCCGCTATTACGACCCCTCGGGCGGGCGCATCACCGTGGACGGCGTGGATATCCGCCAGGTCACCATCACCTCCCTGCGCCAGGCCATGCGCATCGTCCAGCAGGACAGTTTTTTGTTCACCACCTCATTGGAAAATAATATCGCCTACGGCGATCCCTGGGCCGACGACGAAATGGTTCAGGGCGCGGCGTCAACGGCGCAGATCGACGGCTTTGTCGCCGCCCTGCCGGACGGCTATGGCACCCTGGTGGGGGAGCGGGGGGTTTCCCTGTCGGGCGGGCAAAAACAGCGCGTGGCCATTGCGCGCGCCGCCATGTTGGAGGCGACGGCCCTGGTGTTCGACGATTCCACCGCCGCCATCGATGCCGAGACCGAGCGGCGCATCCGCACCTCGCTGCAAGCGCACACCGCACGTTGCGCCACCATCATCATCTCCCACCGCCTGGGCGCCCTGCGTCACGCCCACGAGATTATCTTTCTGGAAGCCGGCCGGATTGTCGAACGCGGCGACCATGACAGCCTGATCAAGCAGGGCGGCCGCTATGCGGCCCTGTTCGAGCTGCAAAGCCGTGACGACGCTAATCAGGATGCCGCCCAATGACCGACGTACCCCAAAAAGGCACGCGGCCGCCGCGGGCAGTGGTCGGCAGCCAGATCAGCCATGACGAGGAGATGTTCGGCGCCACCTTTGACGGCAAGGTGGTGCGCCGGTTTTTCACTTATGTGCGCCCCTACAAGCACCGCGTCTATATCGCGCTGTTTTCCGTGCTGGTATTTACCGGCGCGCAACTGGCCATTCCCCTGATCATCCGCTACGCCATCGACGGGGCGCTGATTGCCGAGGGCGGCAATGCGGCGTTGTTGGGCTGGGCCATGGCGGCCTTTGGCGTCATCATCGTGATCAACTACGGTGCCTCCTATCTGCAGGACCTGTTGGTGGGGCTGACCGGCGAGAACGCCATTTTTGATCTGCGCCGGGCCATGTTCGTGCATTTGCAACACGTCGGCCTATCCTTCATGGACAAGACCGAGATCGGGCGCATGATGTCGCGCCTGCAGGGCGATGTGAATTCCTTGCAGGAATTTTTGGAGAACTCCATCACCGCCATCGGCGATCTGGTGTTGCTGGTGGGTATTGTCATCATCATGTTGTTGCTGGATTTCTGGCTCGGCCTGATGACCCTGTCCGTGGTGCCCATATTGTTGTTTGTGCGCCTGGTCTGGCTGCCCCGGGCGCGGATTGCGTTTCGCACGGCGCGGGAGACGAACTCGTCGGCCAACGGCGCCCTGGCCGAGGGCATTCACGCCGTCCGCACCGTGCAGGGCATGGGCCGCGAAGCCGTGAATTTCGAACTGTTCACGGAAAAGGCGGCGGAAAACCTGCGCAGCCATCTGCGTTCCGCCAAGTTCGCCCAGGCTATGATCCCCATTGTCGATACCCTGACGGGCGCGGCCATGGGCATTGTCGTCGTCGTGGGCGGCGCCCTGGTGCTGGATGACGCGCTGGATATCGGCGTCATGGTGGCGTTTTTGTTCTACGTGCAGCGGTTTTTCGACCCCATTCGCAGCCTGACCATCCAATATAGCGTCATGCAGCGGGCCATGGCCTCTGGCCAGCGCATATTCGAGGTCTTGGAAGTGCCCATCGCCATCGCCGCCAAGCCCGACGCCAAGGCGCCCGACCAGATCGACGGCGCAATAGCGTTCGAGAACGTCACCTTCGGCTACGTGCGCAACCAGCCGGTCCTGAACGACATCAGCTTTCAGGTCAAACAGGGCGAGACCGTGGCCCTGGTGGGGCCCACGGGTTCGGGCAAGACCTCCATCACCTCGCTATTGCATCGGTTCTACGAAGTCTGGGACGGGGCCATTCTGATCGACGGCGTGGACGTGCGCGACTATGCCAAGGCATCATTGGGCCAGCATATCGCCATGGTCCTGCAGGACCCGTTTTTGTTCACGGGCAGCATCTTTGACAACATCCGCTACCGCACCAAGACCGCGAGCCGTGACGATGTGCAGCGCGCCGCAACCATCGTCGGCGCCCACGATTTCATCGCCGCCCTGCCCAACGGCTACGACACCATGCTGGAACAACAGGGTCGCAATTTATCCCTGGGCCAGCGCCAGTTGCTCTCCTTCGCCCGCGCGCTGGTGGCGGACGCCAAGATCCTGATCCTGGACGAGGCCACCGCCAACATCGACAGCTACACGGAGCAGCAGATCCAAATCGCTTTGAAGCGCCTCCTCCAAGGCCGCACCGGCATCGTCATCGCCCATCGTCTGGCGACCGTGCGCGGCGCGGACCGCATTGTCGTGCTGCAGGAAGGCCGGATTGTGGAAACGGGGACGCATGAGGCGCTGATTGCCGAGAAGGGGCTGTATGCGCGATTGTATGCCCTGAACTATGCCTCGTTCGACGATATCCCCGAGGATGTGCTGGCAGACGCGATTGAGGGGCAGTCGCGGACTTGATGCGCCTTACTGATGCTCTCAAAATTCAAGAAGCATGAACCGACCCGGCACTCGCCGCCATGGCCGCGATCTCGCACATTGCGGTCAGAGCGCAAGAATTATGGTGACTTGACAGTTTTTCAGGGCGAAAGAGCGGCTCATGTCACCCTAATTCGTTCTTTCAGAATGAGCCGCATGCAAAAAACAAAACCTGATCTCCTCACAGTGTGTGACCCCTTCAGTTTTGCGATTCTGCCTCCTTCTTACCTTTCCCCCAATTGGCTTCATTGTCGAAATACCGGTCTAGTCGATCAAAATCTTCCGGGTCAGCGGTGATAACAATATGAGCTGGGTCCAATGGCTGACGACGCGGAACGCGATGATCGAAATAGTCGCTGAGCAAGAGATTTTGGGCTTCTACATTCAAGTCAAAACCGAAAGACATGAAGTTATGCTTAGTATCAAAAAAGAGATTTGTATGCTCATTCAGCTTTTTGATCTCTGCTTTTTCCGGTAACCTTCGATAACTCGTTTCAATTTTGGGCTGATCATTGGTACCCGTGTTAATTTCCGTCGGAAGCATCCTGAGATAAATTTCAAACAATTGAGAGTGATTGTCTCGGAACTCCGCATTCGCAACACTGAAAGCTTTTCTGAAAATTGCCAATTCCGGACAAGCAATTTTATACTTCTCAAGCAACCCAATCATCGCCGAGTTTGCCCGTGAAACACTATCGCCCAGTGCCGCAAAATCCCTTGCACATTTTTCTGTCGTCGGAAATGCAAGTCCGTCCTGCGCAACGTCCGCCTGATGATTGATATTCATCTTGACACTTCTGGCAAAGGAATTGGCCTCCAACTCGGCCGCCCACAATTGTCTATCAAGACTGCTGATTTCTTCGAATATCTTGAACCGCAATTCTCTTCGAGCTAAGCCTTCCTGAAGCTTTCTTCCGTGCTCAAATTGGTGACGGACCTGCCAAACGACAATGGCTCCAGCAGCTAAAATCCCACCCAGGCTAACCAGCACGCCTGCCGATGGTGAAGCAAGGAAGGTCCCGAGGCCATCTATCAACCCCTGCCAATCCAATTCTGTGGGTTTGGTGGCGGTACCTCCGCCCACATGTAGGGTCTCGGTGCCTGAGTGCGATATTTCTATCGCTTGCTGATGGGCGATAAGTGGGCGTTGTGGTGATCGTATGTCTAATAGCGATGGGGCGCTCGCCGCTTACCCCTCGTTAATCCGGTTCGACAGCCCCTTAATATCCTTCAGCGTATCCTCCAAACTGCGCGTCTCGCCGATGCCGACGGCGATCATTTCCAGGGCCGGGTCGTGCAGGTGCGGAAGAGTGGTGCCGGTGGCCTCGGCTACGACGATGGGTTTGTAGTCGCGGAAGTTGGCGTCCACCGCCGTGGCCTTGACGCATTGGTTGGTCAGCACGCCGCAAATCAGAACCGTGTCCGCGTCCAGGCCGCGCAGGATCAGGTCGAGATTGGTGGCGAAGAAGCCGCTGAGGCGGCTTTTCTCCACCAGCCAATCGTCGGCCTGCACATCCATTTCCCCGATCAATTCGTAACCCCAGGTGCCCTTGCGCAGGCCCCCCTGTTTCATGAAATCCCGCAGGGTGGCGAAGACGCCGGCATCGGTGCCATCGCGGAAGCCGTGCTGGGTCCAGATCACCGGCACGTCTTGCTCCCGCGCCGCCGCCACCAGGGCCCGGACCGGTTCGATTGATTGCTGCATGTGCGAGATGTCGATGCCGGATTGCCTATACCAGCCGTCCGCATGGAGGAAGTCGTTCTGCATATCGATGACCACAAGCGCCGTTCGGCCGGGGCTGAGTTGCCATGAGGCCAGATTATAGGGTGTCGTGTCGGGGGTTGGAATTGTCATGGATGTCGCATCTCTTGTCTAAGGACTTTTTGGCCATTGGTCTTCGCCATTTATCTTGCCAGCAGGGTCGCCCTGGCTTTGAAAGCTGTCAAGGCCCCGGGCCGGCCGGTCTTGACAGCTTTCAAAGCCAGGGCAAAATTGTTTGCGTGATTCATATCAACGTGCGGCCTCGCAAAGTATTGGACATGTACAGACTGGCAATGTTGGCGGCGGCCTTTGTTTTGGCTGTCTCGTCCACGACCCTGGCATTTGCCGAGACAATCACCTTTGACGTGCGGGCATTGACGGACGAGCCGGTCAATCTGACGGCGGAACTGGACAGGCCAAGGGGTGATGGGCCTTTTCCCGCCGTGGTCATGCTGCATGGTTGTGGTGGGCCATGGAAAAGATGGGGCGACGGCTGGTCAAGGCGGCTGGTCGAATGGGGCTATGTCGTCCTGCAGCCGGACAGTTTCGGCGCGCGGGACTATCCCAAGGGCGTCTGTCATCTGCCACACGCTATTGGACCCCTGCGCCGGGTAGCCGACGCATTTACCGCCAAGGCCTATCTGGAAGGCCTTCGGTACGTGGATAAAACACGGATTGCGGTTCTGGGCATGTCCCATGGCGGCTGGACGATCATGTATGCCGTGCAAAACCAATTCGACGACCAGCCCATGCGGCCCAACCCCTTCGCGGCGGCCGTGGCCATCTATCCCTATTGCGTGCACCAAGTCGCGCGCTTGGATGCCCCGCTGCTGATCCTGATAGGCGCGGCGGACGATTGGACCTATGCCGACCGAAGCAAACAGATGAAGGTGATCGGTCCGCCCGAAGGAACCAGGCCCCATGAACTAACCCTAAAAATCTATCCCGACGCCCATCATGGCTTTGATGTGCCCGGCGTCGATTTTGAGGTCATGGGCCATACCATGAAATACGATCCGGTCGCGGCCCAGGATGCCATTCAACAAGTGCGGCGCTTTCTGGCAAAACATTTGAACAAGATGTGAGCCTTCAATCGCCGGTGCGCAGCCGCTTCAGGATGTAGACGCGGACGGCACGGCTGAGCCCGGCCGTGCGTTGGGCGTCGATTTCGGCGATCAGGGCGGTCATGGTGCGGCGGTCCCCTTGCGCCAGGCGGCGGAATTCGTTCCAAAAGGCCCGCTCCATGGACAGGGAGGTCTGGTGCCCGGTAATGCGGAAGGAACGGCGCAGCAGTTCCGCTTCATCGCCATCACCGTTATCGCCATCGCCGGGCATTTCAGGCGCGGTCTATTTCGGGCCCAGCATTTTTTGCGGCTGCACGAACTTGTCGAAATCCGCCTCCGCCACCAACTTCAATTGCAGGGCTGACTGGCGCAGGGTCAGGCCCTTCACATGGGCGTTCTTGGCGATCTTGGTGGCGTTGTCATAGCCGATATGGGGCGCCAGGGCGGTCACCAGCATCAGGGATTGCGCCATCAGATCGGCGATGCGCCCTTCATTGGCCTGAATGCCCACGACGCAATTGTCGGTGAAGCTGTTGGCGGCATCGCCCAGCAACTGGATCGATTGCAGCAGGGAATAGATCATCACCGGTTTGAAGACGTTCAACTCCATATGCCCGTTGGCCCCCGCGATGGTGGCGGTGGTGTGATTGCCCATGACCTGGGCGCAGACCATGGTCAGGGCCTCGCACTGGGTCGGGTTGACCTTGCCCGGCATGATCGACGAGCCCGGCTCGTTCTCGGGCAGGCTCAATTCCCCCAGGCCGGAGCGCGGGCCGGAGCCCAGCAGCCGGATGTCCGAGGCGATCTTCATCAACGATACCGCCAGAGTGTTCATGGCGCCCGAAGCCTCGACCACCGCATCGTGGGCGGCCAGGGCCTCGAACTTATTCGGCGCCGTCTTGAACGGCAGGCCGGTGATCTTGGCGATTTGGCGGGCCACGGATTTATCGAAGCCCTTGGGCGCGTTCAGGCCCGTCCCCACCGCCGTGCCGCCCTGGGCCAGCAGCAATAGCCGGGGCAGGGTGTCCTTGACCCGGGCGATGCCGTTTTTTACTTGGTACCCATAGCCGGAAAATTCCTGGCCCAGTGTCAGGGGCGTTGCGTCCTGTAGATGGGTGCGGCCGATCTTGATGGTTTTGCCGAACGCCTTGGCCTTGGCCTCCAGCGCGCCATGTAGATGTTCCAGTGCGGGGAGCAGCAATTGATCGATTTGGCGCACCGCCGCCACATGCATGACCGTCGGGAAGGTATCGTTGGAGCTTTGGCTCATATTGCAGTGATCGTTGGGGTGGACGGGTGCTTTGCTGCCCATCTTGCCCTTCAGGATCTCGATCGCCCGGTTGGAGATTACCTCGTTGGCGTTCATGTTGGATTGCGTGCCCGAGCCGGTCTGCCAGACCACCAGAGGGAAATGATCATCCAGTTTGCCGGCGGCGACCTCTTTCGCCGCCCGGACGATGGCCCGGCCCCGGCGTTTGTCCAGGACGCCCAGGTCCATGTTGGCCTCGGCCGCCGCCTGCTTGACGATGCCGAAGGCATGCACCGCCGGGGCGGGCATGCGTTCCCAGCCGATTTTGAAATTCTGCCTTGATCGTTGGGTCTGGGCCCCCCAATAACGGTCGGTGGGCACCTGCAGGGGGCCAAAGCTGTCGGTTTCCGTGCGGGTTTTAATCTTGTCTTTGCTCATTGGCCCCTAAGCCTCCATCATTGGCGAAAATTCGCAGCACAGGGATAGCACGCATGAAGGTATTATTGAACGGCGGCGTCGCAAAACGCGGCATGGAACTTCTGTCCGAACGTTTCGGCGACCGGCTCAGCCTGCGGCAAATGTCGGACGGGACCGCCCCGGAAGACCCCATCAGGGACCTGGCCTGGGCCCAGGTGATGATCTCCGTCAACTATGACGCCGACTTTGCCCCGGCGCCGAACCTGAAACTGCTACAAATCCCGGCTTCCGGCCTGGATGCCATCGACCTGGCATCCGTGCCGCTACAGGCCGCCGTCTGCAATGTCTATGAGCACGAGATCGCCATTGCCGAATACACCTTCAACGGCATGCTGGAGTGGGTGGTCGGCCTGGCCCGGCGCAACGCCGCCTTCAAGGGCGGTGATTGGACCGGCACGCCGTCATTGGCGGGCCAGACCCGGGGCGAGCTGGCGGGCATGACGGTGGGCTGTTTGGGTTACGGCAATATCGGCCGGGCCGTGGCCAGACGCGCCCTGGCGTTCGATATGAAGGTCATTGCCCTGACCCAGAACCCAAGGCCCCTGGACCCGGAGCCGAATTTCATGGGCGGCTACGGAGATCTTGGCGACATGCTGTGCGAGGTGGATTTCCTGGTGATCTGCTGCCCCCTCACGGAGACAACCCGCGGCATGATTGGCGGGCCGGAACTGGCACAAATGAAGGACAGCGCCGTGGTGATCAACGTGGCGCGTGGGCATATCGCCGACGAAGACGACCTGTTCGGGGCGCTGTCCAAGGGCGTGATCGGCGGCGCGGTACTGGATACCTGGTATCAATATCCCAGCCCCGATAACCTTGCCATCCGGCCCTCGCGGCATCCTTACCATGACCTGGATAATGTGCTAATGACGCCCCATATTTCCGGCTGGTCGGAAGGACAGCAGCTGCGGCGCTGGGCCAAGACCGGCGACAATATCGAAGCTTTGATGACCGGCCGCGATCTGATCAACCTGATCCGCCCCGCTCAACCGTAAAACAGGCCAGCTTTAGAGGATAGCATGCAGGAACGTTACGAAACACTTTTGCTGGAGCAACCCCAGGACCACGTGCTCCAGATCACCATCAACCGGCCCGAGCGGCGCAACGCCATGAACACCCAAGTGGGCCGGGACATGCTGGATGTGTTTTCTTCCCTGTTGCTGGACCCAGGGGATGCCCGCACGGTGATCCTGACCGGCGCGGGCGACAAGGCCTTTTGCGCGGGCGGCGACCTGAAGGAACGCGACGGCATGACGGACCAGGAATGGCGCCTGCAGCATGCGATCTTTGAACAGGCGGTCTATCACCTTATCGATTGCCCCATCCCCGTCATTGCCGCCGTCAACGGTTCGGCCTTTGGGGGGGGATGTGAAATGGCCCTGGCGGCGGATTTTATTTATGCCGCCGACAGCGCGCGGTTTGCTCTGACCGAAGTCACCCTGGGCATCATTCCGGGCTGCGGCGGCACGCAAAACCTGCCCCGCGCGGCAGGTTCCCGCCGGGCCAAGGAAATTCTGTATACGGGCACGCCGTTCACCGCCGCCGAAGGCCTGGAGTGGGGTATCATCAACAAAGTGACTTCGGCGGAGGAGCTGCTGCCGGCGGCGCTGGAAACGGCTGCACGCATGGCCGGCAACGGCCCCCTGGCCCTGCGGCAGCTGAAACGATCGGTCAATCTTGGCATGGGCACGGATCTGACAACGGCCCTGGGCATCGAGGTGGAAGCCTATAACCGCCTGGTGCCCACCGAGGACCGCCATGAAGGGGTCCTGGCCTTCAACGAAAAGCGCAAGGCGAACTTTGTTGGCCGCTAGAGATCAGTACGAACTAAGTACAAGGAGAGTTTAGACATGACGGACGGAACCGAATTGATCCAGATGGACCTGGGCGCGGATCATCAGGATATCCGCGACGGGGTGCAAAAGGTTTGCGCGGATTTCCCCCTGGAATATTGGCAAGAGAAGGACGAGGCGGCGGAATATCCGACCGAATTCGTCAATGCCATGACCGAAGCGGGCTATCTGGGCGCCCTGATCCCGGAAGAATACGGCGGCGCCGGTCTGCCGATCCGCGCCGGGTCCGTCATTTTGGAGGAGATCCACGCCTCGGGCTGTTCGGCCGCCGCCTGTCATGCTCAGATGTACATCATGGGTACGGTGCTGCGCCACGGCAGCGAGGAACAGAAACGCAAATATCTACCCGGCATCGCCGACGGCAGCATCCGCCTGCAGGCATTCGGCGTCTCCGAACCCACCTCGGGCACGGACACCACGCAACTGAAGACCCGCGCCGTTCGCCAGGGCGACCACTATGTGATCAACGGCCAGAAGATCTGGACCTCCCGCGCCAAGCAATCGGACCTGATGCTGCTGTTGTGCCGCACAACGCCCCTGGACGAGGTGGAAAAGCGCACCGACGGCCTGTCGACCATTCTGGTGGACATGCGCGAGGCGGTGGGCAACGGCATGGAGATCCAGGGCATTCCCACAATGATCAACCACAATACCAATTCGGTGTTTTTCGATGATTTGAAAGTGCCGGTGGAAAACCTGATCGGCGAGGAAGGCAAGGGCTTTCGCTATATCCTGGACGGCATGAATGCGGAACGGGTGCTGGTCGCCTCCGAATCCCTGGGCGACGGCCGCTGGTTCACGGAAAAAGCCGTGGCCTACGCCAACGAACGGGAAGTTTTCGGCGCCCCCATCGGCGCCAACCAGGGCATCCAGTTCCCCATTGCGCGGCACTATGCCTCCCTCAAGGCGGCCGAATTGATGGTGCGCCAGGCGGCCGCCATGTTCGATGCCGGCCAACCCTGCGGGGCGGAAGCCAACATGGCCAAAATGCTGGCCTCCGAAGCGGC
The DNA here is from genome assembly GCA_029936195.1 of Alphaproteobacteria bacterium. Taxonomy (GTDB): domain Bacteria; phylum Pseudomonadota; class Alphaproteobacteria. The sequence goes on along the minus strand of JAPYUH010000037.1, from coordinate 2,058 downwards.
CTGGGAATTGGGCGATGCCTGCATGCAGACCTACGGCGGTTTCGCCTTTGCCAAGGAATACCATATCGAGAGGAAATGGCGCGAGGCCCGGCTCTACAAAATCGCGCCGATCTCGACCAATCTGATCCTCGCATTCGTGGCCCAGCATGTCCTGGGCATGCCGCGGTCATATTAGAGAGTACAAAATGGAAACCATGGCCGCTTGCACCCTCACCCCGGCGGAAATGCCGGACCGCGTGGCCCGTTGGCGCGATCTTTTTAGCCACGCCTTGAACAGCCGTCTTACGCCAGGAGAAGCGGTCATCACGTTCGACAACACCGATTGGGTAAAGTCGGAACTCGATGAACTGGTCAAACTGGAACGCATCTGTTGCGCGCATGTCACGTGGAGCCTGTTGGAAACCCCGGCGCGGTTGTCATTGACCCTATTGGCGGCGCCCCGCGCTCTACGGGCCATCATTGCGGCCATATTGCCAAATCAAGGACCGGTGGCGGATCATGGCGTCTGATTACGACAGCCTGCTGTTCTCCCATCCCGCCTATCAGTTCGAAACCTGCTATCGTGAACGCGGCCTGGCGGGCACAACGTTGCAGACTTGGAATGCGGAGGATACAGCTGCCCACATTGGCCTGGCGGAGGTTTTTGTCGGCTCGGGCCTTTGGCGCAACGAATATCTCGAAGTCGCGCCGAACCTCAGGTATGTGCATGTTGGCGCGGCCGGATACGATAATTTCGACGTGGCGGCCATTCGCGCCCGAGGCATCCGGCTTTGCAATTCATCCGGCGTCAATCGCAACGCCGTGGCCGACCACGGCATGGCATTGATCCTGTCGCTGTCGCGGCAACTGCATACGGCCCGCGATCGCCAAGGAAATGCCCAATGGCGGGACATGATTTCCGATATCCCAAAGCGCGAAGACGAGTTGGCCGGCAAGACCCTGCTGATTTACGGCTTGGGCGGTATCGGCGAAAAATTGGCGCGGCGGGCCAAGGCGTTCGACATGCGGGTCATCGGGATCAAGCGGGATACCGCCAACAGGCCCGACAATGTTGATGCCCTGCATGGCCCTAGTCAATTCCTCGGAGCCTTGGCGGAAGCCGATGTGGTCGCACTAACCTGTCCGCTTACGGACGAGACCCGTGGCCTGATGGACCAAGCCGCCCTGGCGGCCATGAAACCTTCAGCCTATTTGATTAATCTGGCCCGCGGCGCGGTGGTTGACGAGGGCGCCTTGGTCGCCGCCCTAGCGGACCACCAAATCGCCGGCGCCGGTCTGGATGTCTTCGATCCGGAGCCCCTGCCCAGCCGATCCAAGCTCTGGGGCTTCGAGAATGTCGTCATCACCCCGCATACGGGCGGCGAGACCCAGGCCTATGAAAAAAATGTCATTGATATCCTGGCTGAAAATCTCAAACGCCTGAACAACGGCGATGGCGAATTGCTAAACCAGATCGTTTGATTGGGTTATACTGTTCTAATGTCGGAGAGCACGGAACGCAAACTAACGACAATTTTGTGCGCGGATGCCTGCGGTTACAGCCGCCTGATGGATGACGACGAGGTCGCCACCCTTGCCACACTGAAAGTCCACAGCGAGGCCATGAGCAGGCTTATCTCGCGGCATCGGGGACGTATCGTGAATACGGCTGGGGACGGCCTGATGGCGGAATTTGCCTCCGTGGTCGAGGCGGTACAATGCGCGGCCGAAATTCAACGCGAACTGGCCCGCCGCAACGACGGCCTGGAAACCGCGCGCTGAATGGATTTCCGCATCGGCATCAACCTTGGCGACGTCATGGTGGACGGCGACGATCTGTTTGGCGAGGGCGTCAACATCGCCTCCCGCTTGGAAGGCCTGGCGACCGCCGGCGGCATCTGCATTTCCGGCACTGCCTACGATCAGGTCCATAACAAATTGTCCCTGGGCTATGAGTTCATGGGCAAGCAGGCGGTGAAGAATATTGCCGGCGAAATTCCGGTCTATCGCATTGACCTCGATGGCAAGGCTCCATCACGGCGTTCGAGGAAAACGTCAGCCGCCAGGGCCCCATCGGCC
>JAPYUH010000304.1 GCA_029936195.1 Alphaproteobacteria bacterium | reverse complement strand
TAGATGAGCCAGATCCTCCCATCGAAAACAGCATCACATGTCCCAAATCATTTGATGACGGACACCCCCAGTGGCCCTAGCCTGGGGGTAACAGGGTCGGTGTGGGGGGAGGCAATGGGAAATTCTCGAGGTGCCATTAGGCTCCCGTTTGCGATTCCCCGGGCTTTGGCAAAAATGTAGCCCCACCTCGATCAGGACGACGACGCCCCCACCTCGAGATGACAAGGCGGAGTGAGCTTTATCACTCGCATTTAGATCACGAAATTGAGTACCAAGCAGACACAGACGGAACTATCCAAAGCACTATTTTACAACTTTCATCTTGTCGTCGATCATCCCGTCGGATGGCCGCAGAGCAAATTCCTTCCATAAGCGACGGGATTTGACTACGATTGGCTTCGATTTAAGCGTTATCTGGGAAATGTCGGGTTACACTTGTGGGCAATGACAGAATGGACCAGACGGTCTGAAACGGCGCAAGGAGTGATCAAAATGCAGGGTTCTTCCCGATTACGGCAACTGATGGAACAAGGCGTGGTGCTTGCGCCGGGTGTTTACAATGCATTGTTCGCGAAAGCGGTGGAGCACACCGGGTTCGATGCGGTCTATATCACGGGCTTTGGCACCGCCGCGCGATACGGCTACCCGGATGTGGGGCTGATTACCCAGACAGAGATGGTGCAAAATCTTCGCCATATCTGCCGCGCCACGACCATTCCGGTCATCGCCGACGCCGATACAGGGTATGGAAACATTATCAATGTTCGCCGCACGGTGCGTGAATATGAGCGCGCAGGCGTCGCCGCTTTTCATATCGAGGATCAGGTATTTCCGAAAAAATGCGGCTTTATGGAAGGCAAGGCCGTCATTCCCCTGGAGGAGCATGCAGAGAAAATCCGCGCCGCCCTGGACGCCCGCACCAATCCCGATACGGTGATCATTGCCCGCACAGATGCCTTGGCGCCGAATGGCTGGGAAGACGCCCTGGCCCGTTCGCGGGCTTATCGTGAAGCCGGCGCGGATCTTATCTTTGTCGATGGTATCCGCACCCTGGAAGAACTGGATATTTACAGCCGCGAGCTGGCCCAAAAGGGCATTCCCTGTCTATATAACGGTGGATTGGTGACAGCGGAAGATGCCAACCGCATGGGCTTCAAGATACAGATCCTGGCGGGACTGGCCCTGGGTGCCGTATTCAAAAGCGCAACGTCGGCCATGCAGGAGTTGAACAGCAGTGGCTCCACCCGGCAGACTTTCGCCCAATTCAGCGCGCCCGGCCAGGGAGAGACGGTGAACGATATTCTTGGTGTGCCGGAAGTGTACGAACTTGAACAACGTTATGAAACCACCGCTGAAGAGGGGCAGGCACAATGAGTGGCTTTGCGAGCAGTCCCGGCGCACAATTGAGAAAAACAATGGCGGACGGCATGGTCCTGGCTCCGTTCGTTTATGATGGCTTCACCGCGCTGATTGCCCAGGGGCAAGGTGCCCAAGCGGTTTACATGACCGGCCATGGAACCTCGGCCCAGATCGGTCTGCCGGACGTGGGCCTTACCAGCATGGCGGAAATGGTCAGCAATCTTGGTTATATCGCGGACGCGGTCGATGTGCCGGTCATCGCCGATGCGGATACCGGCTATGGCAATGCCATCAATGCCCAGCGTGCCGTGCGGGAATATGAGACGGCGGGTGCGGCGGCCATGCATATCGAGGATCAGGTTTTCCCCAAACGTTGCGGATTTTTCGAAGGCAAGCGCTGCGTACCCATGGCTGAGCATGTGCAGAAGATCCGCGCCGCCCTGGATGCGCGCACGGATTCCGACCTGGTGATCATTGCCCGTACGGACGCGGTGGCACCTAACGGCTGGGACGATGGGGTCCGGCGCGCCGAGGCCTATCACGAGGCGGGCGCGGACGTAGTGTTTGTCGATGGGGTCAAGACCATGGACGATATGGATATCTATACCCGCCGGCTGGTGGAACAGGGGATACCGTGCCTTTATAATGGCCAGCTTCTGCCCGCGCCTGAAATTGCCGGGCGCGGCTTTAAGATTATGATCACCGGCGGTGGCCATGCGCTGTCCTACGCGGCGGTGCGTCAGGCGTTGCTAGAACTCAAGCAGGGCAGCTGTGAAGGCTTAGGCCGGGATCTGGACCAGTTCAACACCATAACCAGCTTACTGGGTCTGCCCGAGATTTATGAGTTGGAACAACGCTACGCCGTCGATTAGGCGGTAATAGGAGCCAATCTGAAGGGGGAAGCTGTCATGGGTATGACAATTGCCGAGAAGATACTTGCTGCTCACGCGGGCGCCGATACCGCCACGCCGGGAGAATATATGTGGTGCAAGGTGGATGCAACCTCCGGCCACCGCCTGGCTGATTTAGAGGCGTTGGGGGTCGACCGGGTTTGGGACCCGGATAAGGTCTACATGGTTGACGATCATCAGGCACCGCCGCCCACCATTGTGGCCGCGAACAAGGTCAAGGACCTGCGCCGCCTGATCAAAAAATACGATATTACGAACTATTTCGAATATGGCCGGGGCGGTATCCTGCATCAGGTATTCGCGGAACACGGCATGTACGCGCCGGGTGATCTGATCGCCCAATGCGATTCCCATTCCACATCCGGAGGGGTGTTCAATGCCTGCGTTACCAACGCCAATCTAGACGCGGTCCATGTGCTGGCTTTTGGCGAGCTTTGGTTCCGGGTGCCTGAGTCCGTGCGCGTGATGTTGAACGGCATCCTGCCCGCCTGGTGCGTGGGGAAGGATGTCATCCTTAAGGTCGCCAGTGAACTTGGCACCGATTATGGGCTGTACAAATCCGTGGAATATGTAGGCCCCGTCGCGCGCCAGATGAGCATTGCGCAACGTTGGACCGTCTCCAACATGGGCGTGGAAGTTGGCGCAAAATTCGCAATCTTCGAGGGGGACGAAAAGACCGATGAATTCCTCGCCGGCCGGGTGAACCGCCCGTATAAACATGTCACCGCGGATCCGGATGCCACTTACGAAGCGGAGTACGAGTTCGATCTGAGCGATCTGACGCCCATGGTGGCCCGGCCAGGCGATCCGGGAAATGGCGTTCCCGTCGAATCCGTCTGCCCTGAACGGGTCAAGGTTGATCAGGCATTCCTTGGATCCTGCACCAATGCCCGCTTGGAAGACCTTGAAGTCGCGGCTCGGATTTTAGACGGCAAAAAAGTACACCCCGATGTGCGCATGCTGGTCAGCCCCTCCTCACAGGCGGTATTCGGCGAGGCATTGAAGGCGGGATACCTTGAAACCCTGCTGGAGGCCGGTGCGTTGGTGGAGCATTCCACCTGTGGGCCATGCTATGGCGGCCATCTTGGCGTGCTTGGCGATGGCGAGACATGTATTTCCAGCAGCAACCGCAATTTCCAGGGCCGCATGGGAAGCCCCCTAGCCGATGTCTGGCTGGCCAGTCCGGCCACGGTCGCGGCATCGGCAATTGCAGGCGAGATTGTCGATCCACGGGAATATCTGTGACGTGGTGAAAGAGAGCAGTACAATGGAAACTATCCGAACCGGACGGGTCTGGAAGTTCGGCGACCATATCAGCACGGACTTTATGATGCCGGGTCATCGCGTGCTTGCAAACCCGGACCTGACGGTTGAGGAGGCGGCGCAATTCTGCATGGAAGCCAACCGGCCCGGCTGGGCCGAGGGCGAGGTCCAAGCAGGTGATATCCTTGTCGCCGGGATTAATTTTGGCTGCGGATCGTCCCGCAACGGTTCCCAATCATTAAAGGCGCTGAATATTGCCGTGGTGTTGGCGGAATCCGTCTCCCGCATCCATCTGCGCAATGCCGTCAATACCGGTCTGCCCACCTTGGTTGCGCCGGGCATTTCCACTTTCGTGGAAGAGGGCCAGCGCCTGGAAGTCAACATTGTCACCGGCGAAATCAAAAACCTCGACACCGGCGCCACGCTGCATGGCGAAGCCTGGGAGAAAGGTACCCCCCCCTATGAGATTTTGATGGCCGGCGGGCTGGACGCTTATATGAAGGCGAAGCTTAAAGCACGTGGCATGATTCCCGCGACTTAAATTTCTCTCCAAATCAACAGGCCCGCGGCGCCCTGGACGCAGTGTCCGTCATCGAATCATTTGGGACATATGATCCTGTTTCCAATGGGAGGATTTGGCTCATCTCGGTTTGATGT
>JAPYUH010000036.1 GCA_029936195.1 Alphaproteobacteria bacterium | reverse complement strand
GCTTCTTCTTTTTCCGATGGCAATGGAACGATGTCATCCAATACGGGCTCTCCGCCAGTCTTTTTCGCCGGCCTCTTGGCCGCGTCGTGGCCATTTGCGCCGTTCGCGTCTTCGCCATCGGCCGGGCCGCCATGATCGGATGGTTCCGGGTTCACGGCCGGCCCAGTGGCGATGGTTTCTGTTTCAACGGCAAAATCGAAGGGGTCGGCGCCGTCCGCGGTGCCATTCAACAAATCATCGACCTGATCCTGCAGGATGCCTTCGCCGTCAAGGGCCGGTCCGTTCAACAGGTCCTTGTCCGGCCGGGCGTCATCATCCTGGCCGGGATCCCCTACCTCGCCGTCCGCATCCTCGATACCAGGGCCCCAGGCATCTTGCAGGCCATGCAGGCGTTCTTCAATATAAGTCAGGGTGCTCACGACCTTGGTAATCCGCTGACCAGTAATATCCTGGAAGGAACAGGCCTCGAATATACGCATGCAGGCATCGTTGATCGATTCAACATAATTTTCAGACGTCGCATCGGCGGACATGATTTCCTCCGCCGCGTCCATGATGGTGCCGGTGGCTTTCTCGGTCGAGGCAACGATCGCCTCCAACTCCAGCCCGGCGCGGGGGATATTTCCTGCTTTAAATCGTTTGGACGCAATTCCCAAATTTCCGTGCGGGCCCGCTGAATATATTCCGAAAGACCCCGGAATTCGGCATACAGCGTGGTATCAATGGAATTGAAATAACGCCGCATGGTGGTCAGAAGGATTTCGGTGACCCCGGCGATGTTGCCAAGGTCCACCTGCACCGAATCGTTGGCGCGCAAGTGATCAACCAGTTGTTCGATCCCGGCGCTGACTTTTTCCGAATCCATCATGCAAACTCCACGGTATATCTGAAAAACCTGATCATTGACTCAAGAAATGACCAGACTAAAAATCACCGATGACCGACGTCATTTTGGTTTTCAGGGTTGCCGCGTTGAACGGTTTGACGATGTAATTGTTTACACCGGCCTTTTTCGCCGCGATCACGTTTTCGGTTTTTGATTCGGCCGTAATCATGATGAAAGGTGTTTCCTGCAACTTGTCGTCGGAACGCATTTCCTTCAACAACTGGTAGCCGGTCATGGGCTCCATGTTCCAATCGGAAATCACCAGGTGGTAATCCTTGCCGCGCAGCTTTTGCAGGGCAGCGGCGCCATCGGCGGCTTCGTCCACGTTGTTGAAGCCAAGTTGCTTCAAAAGGTTGCGGATAATGCGCAGCATCGTTTTGTAGTCATCGACGATCAGGATCGTCATGTTCATATCGACAGCCTTCGTACCTGTCCCATTCCAAGTTGTTAGTCGGCCATTGCAGATGTTGCACGGCGGCCAATGGACACGGTGTCCTCCCCACGAATGCAACACAGGCAGTTTGCGTCAGCGCGCTGAATATTTGGTTAACAACCGGAGAAAGGTTTCTTGGCCTTGGTGGATATTTGAAATTACTTTGCCTAGAGCACGTTGCGGCTAATCTGAACCATTTGATGGCGATACCAAGCCATTGGGGTAGGCGCGTGGCCTGGAGGTCCGGTCAAATGGTTCAGATTAGCCGCAACGTGCTCTAGCGTCCCAGCGAACAACCCATAACAGCGGAAAAATATTCATGAGCGAAGCCCAGAAGGCCATGCGATCGATCAATATTTTCAAGGAAATGCACGGGCATTTCATTGAGGATTTGGAAGTAGGCATGACCGATTTCTATTCCCGCACCATCACGGAAGCCGATATCGTGACATTTGCCGGCGTGTCGGTCGATTTGAACCCCATCCATCTAAATCAGGAATTCGCCGAACAGACCCAGTTTGGCGGCACCATCGCCCATGGCATGTTGACCGCCGCCCTGATCTCCACCGTTGTCGGTACCAGGTTGCCCGGGCCCGGCGCCATTTACATGTCTCAGAACCTGCGTTTCACGGCGCCGGTCAAGGCCGGCGATACCATTACGGCGGTGGCCACGGTCAGGGACGTGAATATGGCAAAACGCCGCTGCGCGCTGGAGAAGATTTGCCTGCGTGGCGACGAGGTGGTGGTGACGGGTGATGCGCTATTGCTGGTGCCGACCCGCGCGGCATTTGGCGGCACATCCGGGAACAGGGACGAATAGCAGGTTGCCACGACAGACCTTTAACCCAATAATCCCGGCCATGCGTATAATCCGTCATATCTCCTCCGTTCCAAAAGATTTGCAAGGCGGCGCGGTTGCAGTCGGCAACTTCGATGGCATTCATCGTGGCCATCAGGCGCTGATCAGCCATTGCCGCGGCCTCGCCGACGGCGCCCGGGGGCCTGCGCTGGCCCTTACATTCGAGCCGCACCCAAGGCGCACCTTCCAACCCGACGCACCGCCCTTTCGCCTGACGCCGTTTCGCAGCAAGGCGCGTCTGCTGGCGGGGCTGGGCGTGGATTGTCTGGTCAGTTTGCATTTTGACCTCCAGGTCAGCCGGCAATCGGCGGAAAGCTTCATATCCGACGTGCTGGTGCAAGGCCTGGGCGCGCGCCATGTGGTAGTCGGCTATGACTTTGTCTTCGGTCACCGACGCGCCGGCAATGTGGCCATGTTGCGCGAGGCCGGCGCCAAGCATGGTTTCGAGGTCTCGGTGCTGGAACCCATCACCCATGACGACGACGTCTGCTCCTCGACCATCATCCGGGTTGATCTGGAAACCGGCCGCTGCCGCCGGGCCGCGGAATTGCTCGGCCATTGGTGGGAGATCGAGGGACGGGTGCGGGACGGCGAAAAGCGGGGCCGGCAACTGGGCTTTCCCACCGCCAATCTGCACCTCTCTCCCTCCGCCCTGCGACCCGCGCTTGGCGTCTACGCCATCCGTTTCGGCCTGGAAGAGGCCGGCGGCACCGTTTGGCACCCCGGCGTCGCCAACCTGGGAAACCGGCCAACTTTTGACGGCAAGGGCATCATCTTGGAATCACATCTGTTTGATTTCGACCGCGACATCTATGGCCGCCATGGCCGGGTTGCCTTCGTCGAACACCTGCGCCCGGAACGGAAGTTCGACGGCCTGGACGCCATCAAGGCGCAAATCGCCCTGGACTGCGGCCAGGCCCGGGATGTCCTGGCCGATCCCGCCAATGCCCAAGATCGGTTCTAGCGGGGCCGGTATTATGTTACGTAGTCGCCAACAAGACAAAAACATATGGAAAACATCATGAGCATCGCCGCCGTCAAGCTGGATGACAAATACGAACAGGAACAGGGTCGGGTCTTCATGACCGGCATGCAGGCCCTGGTCCGCCTGCCCATGTTGCAGCGGCAGCGGGACGTGGCCGCCGGCTTGAACACCGCCGGCTTCATCTCCGGTTACCGCGGCTCCCCCATCGGCGGTTATGACGCGGCACTTTGGTCGGCACAGCGCTTTCTTTCCCGCGACCACATCAAGTTTCAACCCGGTCTGAACGAAGATCTGGCGGTTACCGCCGTTTGGGGTACGCAGCAAATCGGTCTGTGGCCCGGCGCTAAGTACGACGGCGTCTTCGGCATCTGGTATGGCAAGGGGCCGGGGGTGGACCGCAGCGGCGATGCCATCAAGCATTTGAACTATGACGGCACTTCGAAACATGGTGGTGTATTGCTGATCGCCGGCGATGACCATGGCGCCAAATCTTCCACCCTGCCGCATCAAAGCGAGCCGGCCTTCATGTCCTTCGGCGTGCCCGTTTTCCATCCCGCGGGGGTCCAGGAATATCTCGACCTGGGATTACACGGCTTCGCCATGTCGCGATTTTCCGGCTGTGCCGTGGGTTTCAAGGCGATCGGCGAAACCATTGAAAGTTCCACCTCCGTCTCCATTGACCCGAATGCGGTGCAGTTCGCCAAGACCATTAATTTCGACATGCCCGGCGGCGGTCTGAACCTGCGCTATCCGGATACGCCGCAGGAAAAGGAAGACCGGCTGCTTGACTACAAGCTGCCCGCCGCCCTTGCCTATGCGCGGGCCAATCGGTTGGACAAGCTGATTTTTGACACGCCCAAGCCGCGCCTGGGCATCGTTACAACGGGCAAGGCCTATCTTGATGTGCGCCAGGCCTTCGACGAGTTGGGCCTGACGGCCGAAATGGCCGCCGATATGGGCATCCGCCTTTACAAGGTGGCCATGACCTGGCCGTTGGAGCCGGTCGGCGCGCTGGAATTCGCCAAGGGCTTGGAAGAAATTCTGGTGGTCGAGGAAAAGCGCCCGATCCTGGAAGATCAATTGCGCACGGTGTTGTACGGTCGCGACGGGGCGCCGAAACGCATCGTCGGCAAAAAGGACGAAAACAACCAGGTCCTGCTGCCGGAAATCGGCGAATTGACACCGGGCATGGTGGCCCAATCCATTGTCGGCCGTCTGAAAAAATACAGCGACATGCCCGACTTCGATCAGCGCCTGGCCCGCATCGAACAGATCGAGACCGGCGCCCAGGGCTCGCCGCCAACCATTCTGCGCACGCCCTATTTCTGTTCCGGCTGCCCCCACAACACCTCGACAAAAACCCCCGACGGCAGCCGCTCCATGGCCGGCATCGGCTGTCACGGCATGGCCCTGTGGATGCCCGACCGCAATACCCAGACCATCACCCACATGGGGGCCGAGGGCGTCAATTGGATCGGCCAGGCGCCGTTCTGCAAAACCGATCATATTTTCCAGAACCTTGGCGACGGCACCTATTATCATTCCGGCCTGCTGGCGATCCGGGCGGCGGTCGATGCGGGCGTCAACATCACCTACAAGATCCTGTTCAATGACGCCGTGGCCATGACCGGCGGCCAGCCGGTGGTGAATTTACAGGATGGCAAGCTGACCCCGGATGAAATCAGCCGCCAGGTACACGCCGAGGGCATTGCCAAGATCGCCCTGGTCACCGACGAACCGGACAAATATCCAATCGGCACCAACTGGGCGCCGGGCACCACCATCCATCACCGCGACGATCTGGATACCGTGCAAAAGGACCTTCGCGCCACGCCGGGCACGACCGTGTTGATCTATGATCAGACCTGCGCCGCGGAAAAGCGCCGCCGGCGCAAGCGCGGCCTGTTCCCCGATCCACCCAAGCGGGCCTTCATCAACGACCTGGTGTGCGAGGCCTGCGGCGATTGCTCCGTGGCCTCGAACTGCGTCTCGGTGCAACCCAAGGAGACCGAATGGGGCCGCAAGCGGCAGATCGATCAATCCAATTGCAACAAGGATTTCAGCTGCGTCAACGGTTTCTGCCCCAGTTTTGTCACCGTCCACGGCGGCGACCTGCGCAAGGCGCCCAAACCCTCTGGTACCAGCGGCAATTGGGATGAACTGTTCGCCGGTCTGCCGGACCCGGAACTGCCGTCCTCGGCGGAGCCCTTCGGCATTCTGATCACCGGCATCGGCGGCACCGGCGTTGTCACCATTTCGGCCCTGCTGGGCATGGCGGCGCATTTGATGGGCAAGGGCGTCTCGGCCCTGGACATGGCCGGCCTGGCACAGAAAAACGGCGCCGTGACCTCCCACATCCGCATTGCCGATCAGCCGGAAGACCTGCACGCGGTGCGCATCGCCACGGGCGGCGCCAAATTGATCCTGGGCTGCGACATTGTCGTGGCCGCCGGCCCGGATGTGCTCTCCACCATCAACGAAGGCGTCACGGGCGCGGTCATCAACAGCCATGTGGTGCCCACGGCGCAATTCCTGGAAGATCAGGACATGGACATGGCGGGCGAGGGCCTGATCGCCGAGCTGCAAAAGGCGGTGGGCAAGGACTTCGGCCATTTTGTCAACGCCACCAAGATCGCCACGGCGTTGATGGGCGATTCCATTGCCACCAATATGTTCCTGTTGGGCGCGGCCTATCAGCACGGCTATCTGCCCCTGTCGCTGGAGGCCATTGAAGGCGCCATCGAACTTAACGGCGTCGCCGTGCCGGCCAACAAGATGGCCTTTGCCTGGGGCCGCCTGGCCGCCCATGATCGGGAAGCGGTGGAAACCATCGCCCAGCCCCTGATGCCGCAACAAGCGGTCAAGGCCGAGCATTTGAGCCTGGACGAACAGACCGCCCGCCGGTCGGACTATCTGACCGACTATCAGGATGCGGCCCATGCCGACCGTTACCGGGCCCTGGTGGAAAAGGCGCGGGGGGCGGAGCAGGCCAAGGCCGCCGGGCTGGACGGCCTGGGCGCCGCGGTGGCGCTGAATTTCTTCCGCCTGATGGCCTACAAGGACGAATACGAAGTGGCGCGCCTGTATACGGACGGCCGTTTCATGGAACAGGTCAACCAACAGTTCGAGGGCGATTTCCAGTTGCGCCTGCACATGGCGCCGCCCCTGATTGCCCGACGGAACCCGGACAGCGGCCATTTGAAAAAGCGGGAATTCGGCCCCTGGATGTTGAAGCTGATGCCCCTGCTGGCCCGGATGAAAGGCCTGCGCGGCGGACCATTGGATCTATTCGGGCGCACGGCGGAACGGCGCATGGAACGGCAATTGATCGTTGACTATGAAGCCACCATGGATGAAGTGCTGGCCGCGCTGGACCACGACAATCACGCCATGGCCACCAACATCGCCGAGGTTCCCGACCGTATTCGCGGCTTTGGCCACGTCAAGGAAAAGGCCTTGGCCGAGGCCAAGAAGGCGGAGGCGGAGATGCTAGAAATATTCCGCAGTCCGGCGGAGCGGACCACCGCGGCGGAGTAAATTTACCGGCGAAACCGGGCCAAAAGCCTTGGGCCGATGATGTTGGGCAGAAATACCCCCAGCATGACGGTGGCGATGGCGGCGATCTCCAGGCCCTGGATGGTTTCGCCCAGGAAGAGCGCCGCCATGGGTACGGACAGCGGCCCGACCAGGCTTGAAAACAATGCCGTGCGGCCCACGGACAGGTGGCGCAGGGCGAAGTTCAACAGGAAAAACGGTCCCGCCGTGGCGACCATGCCCAGATACAGCATCAATACAATGGGGCCGTCGAGGACCCGCGCCACCGTTTCACCGGGTGGTTCCAGGATCACCAAGGCAATCGCGCCGACGAACAAAGCCATGCTCATTTGCAACGCCGTGGTGACCATCGGGCGGCCCTGGGTCTGCGCCACGCGGCGGGCCAGGAGGGAGTTGCACATGGCGCAAAGCACGGCGCAGACCGCCAGCATGTCGCCGAACAAATCACCCTCGCCCGCCGCCTGATTTGCCGCGACCAGCATGATGGCGCCCGATATGGCCAACAGGGCGCCCACCACGACGATTGGGTTGATCGCTTCCTTCAGCACCAGGCGGCCGGCGATAGGCATCAGCAAGGGCATCAGGGCCCAGAACATGGACGCGTTCACGGCGGACGTATGATGCAAACCCCAGACCATCAATAATGAAACCAGGCCGGGATCCAGCACCCCCATCAACAAGGGCCGCCTAACCTCGGCCAGGCGCACGGGCTGGCGGGTCAGGATGACCATGGTCCACAGCACGGCGGCGGCCAAAAGGAACCGTCCCGAGACGACCTCGGCAATCGCCAGTTCGGCGACCGCCAGCTTGGCGCCGATCATGGAGGAGGCCCAGAGGATTGCGGCCAAAAACATTGCCAGCAGCGGCACCATGCGCGGTTTTACCTAATCTGTTTGTGGAAGTGTTGGGGAGGCCTTGACGGCCAAGGGGATCACGTCAGAATAAAACACAATAGCAGATCTTGGGGATAGCGGACATTGGATCAGCCATGAAACACGAGACGGCGTTTGAACGGGAAATTCGGGGCGAAACCGTCCGCCACCCACCCAGCGGCCTGATCCCCGCGCGCCGGGTGATCGAGGGTCAAACGGTCGTCCTCGAACCCCTCGACCCCGCCGTCCATGGCGCCGCGCTGTACAAGGCTTCCCATGGCAGCGACGCGGCCTTGGATATCTGGACCTATCTGCCCTGGGGACCGTGGGAAAGCGAGGCCGGCTTCATGACCCACATGGCCGCCAACGCGGCCAGTTCTGAGTACATCTGGTATGCCTTCCGCCACAAGGAGAGCGGGCATATTAAGGGCATGGCCTGCTACCTCGATGTCCAGCCCGCCCAGGGCGTGATCGAGATTGGCGGCATCTGGTTTGCCCCCGACATGCAGCGCACCCGGGCGGCGACGGAGGCACTGTTCCTGATGCTGGACTACGCCATGACCGACCTGCGTTACCGCCGCATGCAATGGCGATGCAACGCCCTGAACCAAAAATCCCGAAATGCCGCCCTGCGACTGGGTTTCAAGTACGAGGGTATTTTTTATAACCACATGATTTTCAAGGGCAAAAATCGCGACACCGCCTGGTATTCGATCCTCGATTCCGATTGGCCGGAAGTCCGCAAGACAATCACCGCCTGGCTGCGGAACGATAACTTCGACGGCGGCGGCATGGCGCAAAGCTCCCTCTCGGGCAACATGAGCCGGCGCCTGGTGCCCAAACGAAGCTGACGGCCGCCGTGGTGGGCGTTGGCCCTGGATTGCCGAGCCAAGCCCAGGAATGACAAAATGGGTAAAATTTGGCTGAAAATCACTGAGAATATCATGCCCGGGCTTGACCCGGGCATCCAGGGCTACAGGGCAATCGGCTGAATGTTTGGCTGCAAATTCTCAGGTATTCCGGTCAAGCCGTTTTCGCTTCGACCAACTGCAATTCGTCGATCATCTGCTCCCGCATGACGAATTTCTGCACCTTGCCGGTGACGGTCATGGGGAATTCGTCGACGAATTTGATGTAGCGGGGAATTTTGTAGTGGGCGATCTGGCCGCGGCAAAATTCCTTGATCTCGGCTTCATCCACCGCCTGTCCTTCGTGCAGGACGATCCAGGCGCAGAGTTCCTCGCCGTACTTTTCATCCGGCACGCCCACCACCTGGACGTCTTGGATCCCCTCGTGGCGGTACAGGTATTCCTCGATCTCGCGGGGATAGACGTTTTCGCCGCCGCGAATGACCATGTCCTTGATCCGCCCCACCACGTTGCCATAGCCGTATTCGTCCAGGGTGCCCAGATCGCCGGTGTGCATCCAGCCCGCCCCGTCGATGGCCTCGGCCGTTTTCTCCGCGTCGTCCCAATAGCCCAGCATGACGTTGTAGCCGCGGGTGAGGATCTCGCCGGTCTCGCCGGGCGCGACGATGCGGCCGTCGGCGTCAACAATCTTGCTTTCCACGTGGGGAATGGTGCGGCCCACGGTGCCGACCTTGCGCTCAAGCGCGTCATCCACCGCCGTATGGAAGCTGACGGGGGAGGTTTCGGTCATGCCATAGGCGATGGTCACCTCCGTCATGTTCATTTTTTCGATTATCTGCTTCATCACCTCGATGGGGCAGGGTGAGCCGGCCATGATGCCCGTGCGCAGGGTTGAGAGATCAAAGCCGTCGAAATCGGCGTGGTCAAGGACGGCGATGAACATTGTTGGCACGCCGTAGAGCGCGGTGCAGCCTTCGTCCTGGATGGTTTGCAGAACTTCGGTGGGATCAAATCCCTCGCCTGGATAGACCATGGCCGCGCCGTGGGTCAAACAGCCCAGGTTGCCCATGACCATGCCAAAACAATGGTACAGCGGTACCGGTATCGCCAGGCGGTCAGTCTCGGTCAGCTTGATGCCCTCGCCCACGAAATAGCCGTTGTTGAGGATATTGTGGTGGGTCAGGGTGGCGCCTTTTGGGAAGCCCGTGGTGCCGGAGGTGAACTGGATGTTGATGGCATCGTCGAACTGCAATTCGCCGGCCAGGCTGTCCAGGCGGGCACGCTCCCCATCGCCCGCCAGGCCGGGGATATCGGCAAAATTGTACATACCCGGCGTGCTCTCTTCGCCCATGCGGATGACGGCGCGCAAATGGGGCAGCTTCTCGGATTGCAGCTGGCCCGGCTGCGACGCGTCGATCTCCGGCGCCAGGGTGCGCACCATCTCGATATATTGCGAGGTCTTGAACGACGGTGAGATCACCAGCGCCGTGCAGGCAACCTTGTTCAGGGCGTATTCCAGCTCCGCCAGGCGATAGGCGGGGTTGATGTTGACCAGGATCAGGCCGGCCTTGGCGGTGGCGAACTGGGTTACCGCCCATTCGGAATTGTTTTGCGACCAGATGCCGATGCGCTGTCCCGGCTCCAGCCCCAGGGCCAGCAGCCCGGCGGCGAAGGCATCCACCTGTTTTTTTAGCTGGTCATAGCTCCAACGGATATTCTGGTGCCGCACCACAAGGGCATCCCGGTCGCCCCAACGGGCCACGGCGTTGTCGAAATAGGCGCCAATGGTCTCGCCGATCAGGGGAACGCCGGAGGCGCCGTGATTATAACTTTGTGTCAGTTTGCCCATTGTCTGTCTCCCGACCGTCGTCAACATATTCGCAATTGGCAACCTTGCCACGGCGGCGCGGGATTGTCAGCCCGCCGCCTTGGCCATGACGGTCGCCATGCGCCTGGAAAATGCGGCCGTGTCGGGCAGGGCCTCGCCTTCGATGATGCGGGCCTGATCCAGCAGCAGGTGCGCCAAGTCGGCCAGATCGTCCGCCGCGCCACCCTTGGTGGCGGCACCGGCCATGTTCTTGATCAGGTCGTGCTTGGGGTTGATCTCCAGGATGCGGACGGAGTCCGTGTTCAATTGCTTGTGTGCCTTCAACATGCGTTCCAGACGCATGTCCATGTCGCCGTCGTCCGCCACCAGACAGACGGCGCTGTCGGTCAGCCGGTCCGAGGTGCGCACATCCTTGACCGCCTCGCCCAGGGTCTGTTTAACCAGGGCGATCAGAGTGGCGATTTCCGTATCACCCGCCGGTTCCGCCGCCTCGTCGTCATCCTTTTCCGGCTCTTCACCTATGTTGGACAAGTCCGTTGCGCCGCGGGTGGCGGAGGTCAGATCGTGGCCGTCGTAATCAAACACCGCCGATAGCCAGAAGTCATCCACCGGGTCGGACAGCAACAGCACCTCGACCCCACGGGCGCGGAAGCCTTCCAATTGGGGGCTGGTCTCCAGCGTCGCCTGATCATCGCCGGTGATGTAATAGATCGCCTCCTGGCCCTCTTTCATGCGTCCGACATAGTCTTTCAGGCTGATCAGCTCCCCCCCGGCGGTGGAGCGGAAGCGCACCAGTTCCAGCAGTTCATCCCGGCGTTCGTGATCCTCGTACAGGCCCTCTTTCAGAACGGAGCCGAAATTCTCCCAAAATTCAGCATATTCCTCCGGCTTCTTATCGGCCTTCTTTTTCAATTCGGTCAGCACGCGGCGGGTCACGGCCTGGTTCATATGGCGCATCAGGGGGCTGTTTTGCAGCATTTCCCGGCTGATGTTCAGGGGCAGGTCCTCGCTGTCCACCACGCCGCGCAAAAATCGCAGGTACGAGGGGATCAGCCCCTCCGCCTCGTCGGTGATGAAGATCCGGCGGACATAAAGCTTCACGGCGTGACGGCGGGCGGGGTCGAACAGATCGAACGGCTGCCGCGTCGGCACGAACAACAGACCGGTGTACTCAATCTTGCCCTCGGCCTTGTAGTGCAGGGTCAGCCAGGGGTCGTCCATGACGTGGCCAACATGGTGATAGAATTCTGCGTATTGCTCGTCGGTGATCTCGCTCTTGGGCCGGCTCCAGATGGCGGAGGCTTCATTGGCCGCCGTTTCCTCCCCCTCGTCGATCCGCAACATGATCGGCAGGGCAATGTGATCGGAGTATTTCTTCACGATATTTTTCAGGCGGTGCTCCTCCAGCCATTCATCCTCGCCCTCCTTCAGGTGAATGACAACGGTGGTGCCCCGGCCTTCATGTTGCGTATCGGTGGCGGCATCAATGGTAAATTCGCCTAGCCCATCCGAGGTCCAGACCCACGCCTCGTCCTCGCCGGCGCGGCGCGAGGTGACCTCAACCTTGTCCGAGACCATGAACACGGAATAGAAGCCGACGCCGAACTGGCCGATCATCTGCACGTCCTTGGCACTATCGCCCGAGAGATTATCCATGAAGGCCGAGGTGCCCGAGCGCGCGATGGTGCCCAGGTCGGAGATCAGGCCGTCCCGGTTCATGCCGACGCCGTTGTCGGACAGGGACAGGGTGCGGGCCTCCTTGTCGACCTTGATGCGGACCTTGAAATCAGGATCGTCGCCCAGGATGTCCGGCTCGGTGATGGCCAGATAGCGCGCCTTGTCGCAGGCATCGGAGGCATTGGAGATCATTTCGCGGAGGAAGACCTCCTTGTCGGAATAGACCGAATTAACCATCAGGCGCAAAAGCTGCGCCACCTCGGTCTGGAAGGAGAGTGTTTCCTCGCTCATCGTCGATTTCCCTTGGCTTTAGTTTTTACTTTTACCGTCATCCCTGACCAGCAGGGCATCGGGCGGGGTCATGAAATCCTTGGCCTTGTAGTCGGGGACCTGAAAGGCCCAGGGGCCGTAGCGTTTGTTGATGTCCGCCGCCTCCGTCCTGGCCGCATCGGGGCTTTTCATGACCTCTCTCTGTTTATCCGACAGGCCGTCCAATTGAATGTCGGCGGCATCGAAAGCAGCGGAAATTTGCATCCAGAAGATGTCCTTGGGGCCATCCTTGTGCTTGACCACCAGGAATTTCACGGTCAGCCCATCGAAGGTTTTGAATTCAGCAAGATTGGCGCCGGCAAAATCCACCCGGCCCGCCTTGCGCACATCCTCGAAATCCAAAAAGCCCATGGCCGAACCCAGGGCATTGCCGGCGGTGTCGTGCAGGGGCTTCATGCCCGGCGGGATATCGGCGATTTTGAAATCCCGGCCGTCCGGGTCGGTGTGAAAGACGCCGATGCGGTCGCCATTGGGCTGTACCGTCGCGACCGCGCGGATACGCTGGCGGGCGACGGTGGGCATGGCATCGTCAAGCCAACGGTCAATGGTTTCCCACACCTCGACCCGGCTGGATGCCAGATAACTTTGGTCCCGGTCCAGGCGGCGGACATAGTGGATGCCGGCTTCGGTCTTGGATGGCGACGATTTGGTCTTGCCCAGGACAATGGCGGCGATGGTTTTGCCGTCGCCCCCAGCCAGGGCGATGGTGGTGCCACGCCCGCCGTCCTTGGGCGATTTTAGAAACAGCCTTTCGTGCAATCCGGGCTTGGCGGTCTTGGTCTCCAGCATGGTCATGCTGGCAATGCCGACAACGGCCTGCTTGATGGTTTCAAACTTCACCGGATAGCCGTCACGCTCCCGCACCCGCCAGATATTACCGTCACCTTTTTCAATGGTGAAAGCCAGTTTTGGCGTCTGCACATCAATGCGGGCGATGTCGTTGACCTGGGAGATCAGATCGGGAAACAGACTGGGCGGCGGCGCGGCGGAGGCCGTGGCGCGGCCCCGTTCAATGGTGGACCAGCCCGCGCCGGCCATGGCCACCGCCGTGAGGATAACTAGGACGATAAATGGTTTGGTTTTCATGGCTCTATCCCCTTCAAACCCGCACCGCGCGGCGCCGCCGGCGGCGTAGTCCAAGCAAAGCGAGGACGGCGGCGATGATGGCCACGGCAAGGGGCATCAGACCCACGTTGGCAAACTTCACCTTCGCCTCCAGGGCATCAATGTCGCGGTTCAGGACAAGCTGAACATCCCGCAACTGCTTGCGGGTATTCAACAACTGGCCCCGGATTGTTTGAATTTTCTCCTGCTGTTGCGGTGTCAACAGGCTGCCCGCTCCCGACTGAGCCCGGGATTCGAGCTCGGCGATGCGGCCCTTGGCTTCTTCCAGGGTCGCTTTCAATTTGCGTTCCTCGGCCTGGAATTTCTGTTCCGCGGCCAAGCGCATGGATTGCACCACGATGAAGGGCCGGGTCGATTTACCCCTGCTGCGCAGGCCGATCAAATCCGAGGAACCGGCCAGATTATCCAGGGCGTTGATGACGAAATCCGCGTTGGCCGAAATGGGCACGATCATCTCCTGACCGGCCAGGTTCTGTTTCCGCAGCCAGAACTGGTCGTGCAGGAGGTCCGTGTCGGCGACCACGATGACGCCGATATCCTTGCTGCTCTCTTTCAGGTGCGGCTTGCCGTCCGGGCTTTTCTCGGCTTTCCCTTGACCCTTCCCCGGCGGTTTGAGCGGCGGCCGTCCATCGGGGAAGGCCGAGGCCACCGTGCCGCTCAGCCGCGCCGCGATCATGTGAATATCGCCGTCGGCCTTGAAGGTCTCCAGCAGGCGGTCGGGGGCGGGCCCGAAGCGGATGATATTGGTATCCATGCGCATGGCCTGATCGCCGGTGGTGATCAGCGGGGTAATCCGGGTTTTGGTGCCCTCCCGGATCATCACGGTGCCGGAATTTGCCAGTATCATGGGGCCAAGATCGGCGGTGACCACGTCGTTCGCGCTCATGTTCGCGGGTGTCAGCTGCAGCCAGACCAGATAGCGGACAATGCGTTGATTGCCGGCCCGGCCGGCATTAACCTCCTGGGCCGCTTCATAGTCGGCGATAACATGGTCCGTCGGCACGGAGACGCCCCAGGCCAGCAACAATCTGTCCAGGGTGGAACTGGCCAGGGCGGCGCCAGGCGGCTGACCGCGGCGCTGGCTGCGGGCGGTCACTTCGGAATAGGGATCGACGAAGATCAGGGCCCGGCCGCCAGCCATGACGAACTGATCAATGGCATACAGGGTCTGTTCGCCCAAGCCCAGGGGGTGGGCGACCATCAATACGTCAATATCCGTGGGGATAACGCCGACGCGCGTCTCCAGCACGCGCAAATCGAACACTTCGCGAATGGCGGCGGCGATGGCCCAGGGTTGCGGGCCGCCGCTGAAACGCAGCATGGGCGAGGCATCGGCGTTCATCTGCAGGCCCGTGATCAGTCCCACCACCGGCTTTTTGGGATCGCTGAGGTTAAAGATCATGCGGGTCAGGTCGTATTCCAGAAAGGCTTCCTTCTCGCGGCTGAAAAACGGCACCACTTGGCGGTCGTCGATGGTGTTGGTGGCGACCAGGCCGAAATACAGATTGTCGCCGGTGGTCATGGGGGCTGCCCGCAGGCCCAGACGCACGGCATCATCCTCGGCCTGGGTAAAGGGTTCGGGGTCGATCACCTCCAAGGTAATCTTGCCCTCCGCGCGGCTGACATATTCCTCCAGCAACTCGCGCACCCGTAAACCATAGGATTTCACATTGGGCAGCTGGACGGCCTGTTTCTCCGAAAAATACAGGCGCAGCCGGATCGGTTCGGGGATACCGGCCAGAATGCGGATGGAACCCTCGCTCAAGGTGTAAAGCCCCTCTTGCGTGAGATCCAGGCGGGCCGAGCGGAAGGTATTGGCGGAAAATACGTTGATGCTGACGAACAGCAATGCGGCCAGGAACAGGGCCACGACGGCGGTTGTTGTACGGTTCATGCGCCTATACTTCCTAACTGGCTTTTTTCAGATCGACGATCAGCAAATTGGCGAACAGCCACAGCCCGATCAGCGAGACGAAGTAGACCAGATCGCGCACATCGATGACGCCGTTCTGGATGGCATTGAAGTGGGTCAGGAAGCTGAACGAGGCCACCGCGTCCAACACTGCCTGCGGCGCCCAGGTGGCAAAGAAATCCAACACGATGGGGGCGCCGGAAACCGTGAACAGAAAACAGACCACTACGGAAATGACAAAGGCAATGACCTGGTTCTTGGTCGCCGCCGAAATGCAGGCGCCAATGGCCAGGTAGCCGCCCGACATCAACGCGCTGCCCAGATAGGAGGCGATGATCAACCCATGATCGGGTTGGCCCAGATAGCTGACCGTGATCCACATGGGGAAGGTCAGGGCCAGGGCGATTATGATGAAAACCCAGGCCGCCAGAAATTTACCCAGCACCGTGGACCACAGGGACAGCGGCAGGGTCAGCAGCAATTCAATGGCGCCGGACTTCCGCTCCTCGGCCCACAGGCGCATGGCGATGGCCGGTACCAGGAACAGATACAGCCAGGGGTGAAAGTTGAAGAACGGTTTCAAATCCGCCTGGGCGCGTGGAAAAAAGCTGCCCAGGTAAAAAGTGAAGATGCCGGTCAAAAACAAGAAAATGACAATGAAGATGTAAGCCAGGGGCGTGTTGAAATAGCCCTTCAGCTCGCGCCGGAATACGGCCCAGGTGGTTGCCATCAGGACGCCTCCCCCCTGTTGCCGTGGTCATGACCGCTGGGCGAACCGGGTCTGGGATTGGTGATGTTTCTAAATACATCATCCAGACGCGGCGGTTCCACGGACAGGCGGGAGGTTGACCAGCCCTGGGTTCGGATCAGATCGGCAATCTCCGTCACTATTGCCTGGCCATCCGTGGGATAGACGCGGAAGCGCCCGCCTTGCAATCCCTCGACCTTTGACACCGCCGCCATGGCCTCCAGGGCCTCGGCCACGCCGTGGTCGGGGCTGTCGATCAAAACAGTGTTGTGGAAAGGTGATTGTTGCTCCAACTCGGCCGGCGTGCCGTCGGCGACGATACGGCCGTCGGCGATGATCATGGCCCGGCTGCACACCGCGTCCACCTCTTCCAGGATATGGGTTGAAATGATGATGGCTTTTTCCGCCGCCATGTTGGCGATCAGGCCGCGCACTTCGTGTTTCTGGTTCGGGTCCAGGCCGTCCGTTGGTTCGTCCAAGATCAGCACGGGTGGATCATGCAGGATCGCCTGGGCCAGGCCGACCCGGCGCTTGAAACCCTTGGACAGGGTATCGATGGGTTGTTCCAGGACCGCCTCCAGATGCACATTGTTGATGACATAGTCCAGGCGCTGTTGGCGATGGGCGCCCTTCATGCCGCGCACGTCGGCGACGAAGTTCAGAAAAGCTATGGGTGTCATGTCCGGATAGGCCGGCGCCCCCTCGGGCAAATAGCCGATCTGGGTCTTGGCGGCGATGGGTTCTTCGTCCACCTCATGACCCACCACCCGGACCCGTCCCGCCGTCGGCGTCATGAAACCGGTGATCATTTTCATGGTGGTGGATTTGCCGGCGCCATTGGGCCCTAGGAAGCCCAACACCTGGCCCTTCGGCACATTGAAGCTGACGCCGTCCACCGCCGTCAGGTGGCCGAAGGTTTTTACCAGCCCTTCAACCTCGATCATCCAATCCATGGAGCGCACGCCTTTTCCGCTTGTTGAGAACATTGTTTTTGATGATTTCGGCCTGTTAAATAGTCGTTCAGCCCCAAACCTTCAAGCGCATTTGCGCTCTCCCGCATTTGCCCTGTAGATTGGCGGCCATTGGCCAATTGAAGATTGATCGAGATGACGTCCATGGATGCAAGTAAAGACCGCCAGCGTCTGGTGTCGCCCTGCGCGGGCGTATGCATTTTGCACACGGAAACCAAGCTGTGCCTGGGCTGCTACCGCACCATATCCGAAATATCCCACTGGCAGGACATGAGCGCCGACGACCAGCACCGGGTCATGGCGGAGCTAAAGCACCGCAAGGCGCCGGACCGGCCGGCAAGGGACAATTAGCTGAACGTGCCGGCGCCCAGAATCCAACCCTCTTCCCGTTCAACCAACCGCCGGCTTTCCGCACTTAGATCAGCCGGCCCCGCCAGGTCCCTGGCCAGCTCTCCGTTGGCATCGCGTTTTGCCAAATGCCGCGCGATGGTCTCAACCTGCACCGCATCCTTGATCTCGCCGGCCTTTGTTTTGATAGGCAGAATGGAGGGATACACTTCGGCCAAGACAATGTGCCATGGCAATGTCGGCGCCGGCGGGCCGAAGCCGGTCTCGAACGGCCAGACCAGGGTAGCGGGCGCCAGCGCGGGATCGTCGCGCAGGGCTTTCAGGACCGGGATGCCCATCAATGCCTGACTGCCCACCGAACCGGTGGTGTACAACTTCCAACACGGCTGGCTGCGTGGCAACCAGGCCTCGCACAGGCGCCGCTCCGGCGTTTTGTCGTCATAGGCGCGGGTCTTGCGCATGGACAGAGTTGGCGTTTGGCGATGGGCCGGGCAGCCCCAGAACGGAAACGGCCCGCCCGAGATGCGCCGGTTCAAATCCGCGGCGACCTCGAAACGGTTGTTGCCGTTGTCATCGCCATCCCGGATCATGGCGTCCAATTCATCCCAAACCGCCCGCCACGGCAGGCCCGCGAAGCCCGCCGATTTGGCGAAGCCCGCCGGGTAGCCGTTGGGAAAATCAAACCCGGCCAGAACCCGCCGGTCCTTGACGGCAAGGGACTTCAAGATCGCGGAGATCTCGTCCCGGGCCCGCCAACGGGTCGCCGGATTGGCCAATAGCCGACGCCGCGTCCCGCTGCCCGTCCGCTCCAACAGGCAATACCAGATGCTGTCGGCGCCCCGCTTCGGCGTGGCATTGGCGCTCCAATCGACGATCAGATAGCAATCGAAAATGGGCTTCGGCACAAGTTCATCATCAATTCGTCAGGGATTCGAATGTGGTCGGTGCCCTGCGGCGGACGCGAAAGCCGTCTCGTTCGATTTCAAGCACTGCCATGCCGCGTTGCGCCACGCCATCGGGGCCGAAGCGGAAGATGCCGTCGCTGCCGACGAAACCGTCCGGGTTGGTGATGGCGCGGGTGGAGAAATCCGGACCACCGGCTTCCTGTCCCAGCACCGCCGCCAGGGCCATGGCGTCATAGGCCAGGGAGGCCAGGCGCGGCGGGGCGGCGCCATAAACCTCCCGGTAGCGGTCGCGGAACTCGGCTGCCGCAACCCGGTCGGCGCCGGCGAACCAGCCGCCCAAAAGGGCCGGCTCCAGCCGCACCTTGGCATCGTCCCAACGCCCCGTGCCCAACAGACGGATTTCCGCCGGGTCGATGTCGTAATAAGGCAACAGGGGAGCCAATGATTTTAACAGTTCGCCCCCCTCCGGCAACAGCACCGCGTCATAGTCCAGCTCTCCCAGGGTGTCATGATTTTCCAGCGCCTCAAGCATGCGTTTCGCGTTTTCGTCCTCGCTCGCCCGC
Organism: Alphaproteobacteria bacterium; assembly: GCA_029936195.1. GTDB lineage: Bacteria > Pseudomonadota > Alphaproteobacteria. Next base: position 5,383 of record JAPYUH010000036.1, on the reverse strand, counting down.
AACTTCCGGCGCCGGGCCAGCAGCGCCTCCCGGCGGGCATGATAGTTGGCCAGACGCTTCACCACTTTGTCCAGTTCCTCGCCGGTGGGCGAGTAGAATTCCGCCCTGGCCAATTCGGCGCCGTGACGCAGCACCGCCTCCCGCGCCGCCGTCAGCACGGCCAGGCCGTAAAGATCGTCCGGGGCCAGGACCGCGATCCGCCGCAAACCGCGCGCCACGGCGAAACCGATCACCGCATCGACCTCCTGGCTGGGGGTAAAGCTCAACAAATAAACCCCGTTTCCGGCAACCCGCCGGTCGGAGGAAAAGGCGATCATGGGCAGGCTCCGGGCCCGGGTAATGGCCGCCGTTGCCTGTACGGAGGTATTGAACAGGGGGCCAAGGATAATCTCGGCGCCCTCGCCCACCAGTTGGGCGGCGGCGGCACGCGCCCCTTCCGGCGTACCGCCCGTATCGCGCGGCATCAGCAACAGGCGTCTGCCGCCAATATCAAACAAGGCCAGCATGGCGGCGTTCAACATGGCCTTGCCCAACCGGTCGGCACCGTGCGGCCCGCTCAGGGGCAGCAGCAGGCCGACACGGGTCGGCTGGCCCTCTATGCCCGAAGGCGGGCGCAGGGTCGGGGCGACTTGCACCGTCACATCATCGGGCACCGGCACCGCGCGGACCACGGGCGGAGGGGCGGGTACGGGATTGGCCGCCGGCGGCGGCGCGGGGGCGGGTTTTTTTACTTCTGCCTTGGGGGTAACAACTGGCACACTGTTGAGGGGGGGCGCCGGCGTCTCGGCGCACCCGAACAACACGGCAAACAGGAATAGCAGGCATGCGGTCAAAACACCGCCCCGAAGGCAAGAGCCCCAAAAATAGGTCCCGCAAAAACAAGACTGGGGATAAATCCGCGAACGCTCCAAGCGCTTCGTCCTCTCTAGTGTCGGAACAGCCCTATTCTAGCGTCACTGACGACGGCGGCCAAATGAGTGTGTCGGAGGCCAGCGATAATGCCGCCCCCAAGAGCGTCCCCCAGAACGTTGGCCTGAGCGCCGCCCAGAGTTTTGCGCCCGGCCTTTATATTGTCGCCACGCCCATCGGCAATGCCCGCGACATTACCCTGCGTGCCCTGGATCTGCTGGCTCAGGCCCATGTCATCGCCTGCGAAGACACCAGGGTAACCCGCAAACTGCTGCGCATTCATGCCATCGACCGTCCCACCCTGGCCTATCATGATCATAATGCCGCCCGTGTGCGGCCGGGTCTGATGGAACGCCTGAACAAGGGCGAAATTGTGGCGCTGGTCAGCGACGCCGGCACGCCGTTGATCTCGGACCCTGGGTACCGCCTGGTCAGGGCGGCGCGGGAGATGGGCTTCCCCGTGACCGCGCTGCCCGGCGCCTCCGCGCCCCTGGCGGCCCTGGCGAGCGCCGGTTTGCCGACGGATCGCTTCCTGTTTACCGGTTTCCTGCCCGGAAAAACCGTCGCCCGGTGCCGCATGCTTGCTGATTTCAAAACGATCTCCGCCACCTTGGTGTTCTTTGAAGCCGCCCCGCGCCTGGCCGCCTCCCTGGCCGACATGGCGGCCGTTCTGGGTCCCCGCCAGGCGGCGGTGTTGCGGGAGTTGACGAAAAAATTCGAGGAAGCCCGCCACGGTGAACTGGACCAGTTGGCCGCGCATTATCAAGTTGCCGGCCCGCCCAAGGGCGAAATCGTCGTGCTGGTGGCGCCCCCGGATGTCGCGGCCGCCACCTTTGCACAGACCGAAATTGATGCCCTGCTGTTGGCGGCCATGGCGCAGGGCAGTGTCAAGGATGCCGCCGCCGCCCTTGCCGAACAGACCGGCCTGCCGCGCCGGGATCTCTATAATAGGGCCCTGCGCTTGCGTGACGGCGCGGGTGACACTACCCGCGACGATATGGACGGGCAATAGAGCTGCCATGGCCTGGTTGCGCGAATCGTCCCGAAAGTCGCGTCAACGAGCCGCCCGCGCCGGTCGGCGGGCCGAAATGATTGCCGCCGTATTGTTGCGGTTAAAGGGCTACCGTATCCTGGCCCGAGATTATCGTGCAGGGGTTGGCGAATTGGATATAGTGGCCCGGCGGGGTCGGCTGCTGGCGGTGGTCGAGGTCAAGCGCCGGCATGCTCTGCTGCCCGCGCTGGAAGCGGTGACAGATCGCCAGCAACGGCGCATTGCCCGGGCGACGGAAGCATTCGTGGCCCGGCATGCGGGCATGGATGAATTGGATATCCGTTTCGACGTCATTGTGGTACAGCCCCACCGTCCGCCAACCCATATCATGGATGCTTGGCGGCCCCGAGACGTCGGATGAGATATTAGGCGAGGCGAGGGTGTTTTAAGATGGCAAGAGGTGTCGGAATGGATCGATGGGCTGGCAAACTCTATCTATATGCGGCTCTGGGCGTGTTGGGCGTCGCCGGCGGTCTGGGCGGTTGCACGTCGGCCTTGATTGGCGCCACAGCCACCGCCGGGGTCGCGGTGGCGCAGGAACGCTCGGTCGGACAGGCGATGGATGACACTACGATCCTGGCCAATATCAATCACCATCTGCTGCAAAAATCAGATTCCCTGTTCATAAAGGTGGACGTGGAAGTGGTGGAGGGCCGGGTGCTGTTGACCGGCAACGTCGACAACCCGGAAGACCGTATCGCCGTGGCACGCATTTCCTGGCAGTCCAGGGGCGTGCGTGAAGTTTTGAATGAACTGGAAATCAACGACCAGAGCGACCTGCGCGATTATGCCAAGGACGTCTGGATCACCACCCAGTTGAAGGTCAAGCTGTTGGGCGATGGACAAATCTCGGCCATCAATTATTCCATCGATACCTTGAACGGCGTGGTCTATCTGTTTGGCATCGCGCAATCGCAAAAGGAGCTTGACCGCGCCACGGGACATGCCCGAAATATCAAGGGCGTGGAAAAGGTGGTCAGCCACGTAATTCTGAAAGACGACCCCAAGCGGGCGTCCTAGAGCATTTTCAATGCAGTCTGAACCGTCCGCTCCCGCGTGGATCAACGAAAGTTGAAAACACTCTGAAACCGCACAAATAGTTGTGCCAAAAATTGTGGCCGCACGAAAAGTGAACGAGGACACCCTATGAGCCTATCTGTTGCCATACAGATGGACGATATCGAACCTATCGATATTGACGCCGACAGCACCTTTGCCATGGCCGAGGAGGCCCTGGCCCGGGGCCATCGTCTGTATCATTATCTGGTCAAGGATTTGAGCCTGAAAACCGGCCGTGTCATGGCCTGGGGCCGCACCCTGGAAGTCCGCCGCGAGGTTGGCAATCACGCCACCTTGGGCGAGATGGAGGAAATTGATCTGGCGGCGGTGGATGTGGTGCTGATGCGTCAGGATCCGCCCTTCGACATGGCCTATATTACCGCCACCCATATTCTGGAACACATTCACCCCAAAACCCTGGTGGTGAACGATCCGGCCTCGGTGCGAAATGCGCCGGAAAAACTGTTCGTCACCCATTTCCCCGATTTGATGCCGCCTACCCTGATCACCGCCAATGCCGGCGAGATCCAGGCCTTTCGCGCCGAGCACAAGGATATTATCGTCAAGCCGCTGTTCGGCAACGGCGGGGCGGGTGTCTTCCATATCAAGCCCGACGACGAGAACCTCTCCTCCCTGATCGAGATGTTTACCCAAGCCTCCCGCGAACCGATCATCGCCCAGGGCTATCTGCCGGCAGTACGCCAGGGCGACAAGCGGGTCATTCTGGTGGATGGCGAAGCGGTGGGCGCCATCAACCGGGTGCCGGCGGAAGGCGAGGCGCGTTCGAACATGCACGTGGGCGGCACGCCCTTGAAAAGCGGTCTAACCAAACGAGACCAGGAAATCTGTGATGCCATCGGCCCCACCTTGCGGGAGCAGGGCCTGATTTTCGTTGGTATCGACGTGATCGGCGATTACATGACCGAGATCAACGTCACCTCCCCCACGGGCATCCAGGAATGCGGCCGCTTCGACGGCACCAATTTGGCCGCCAGCATCTGGGACGCCATCGAGCGGCGCCGGTAGGCTGTTTCGGGAATTCCGGAAGGTCCCTAATTGATCAACCCGCCCTCGCCGTCATCGCCAGTATCCGAGGGCGGTGCGTCCGCCGTGGGGCCGGCCTGGTGGTGGACCAGACGCCAGCGGCGGCCTTCGTGGACAAAGATGTTGGTGGCGATCAGATAGTTGCCGTCAATTTCTTCGTAACAAATCACATAGGCCATTTCGCCCAGCATATGGGCACGGGGGGCGTGGCAAATGATGGCGGGAGAACCGGGGTTGGTCAGGATGGCCCGCCAGCTTTGCAAGACTTCATCGCGTTCTTCCAGCAGGCCCCAGCCGGGGTGGATGCAGCTTACCGGGGCGGTTTCCGCCCAGGCCTCGGCCATGGCCGAGGTGTCCCGGTCGGCGAAGGCCCGATAGAAGGCTTCGTTGGCGAAAAGTATGGCATCCAGTTCCGACATGATGGCGCAGGTTAACACAGTAAGGACGGTTGGCTAATCTTTGGTGTAGACTGCGCTCAAATCGTGCCAACAAAGGACAAAACCATGGCCTACAGCAAAGTTTTTAGCGAAATTCTTTATGATGTCTCCGACAAGATCGCCACCATCACCCTGAACCGCCCCGACAAGCTGAACGCCTGGACCGGGACCATGGAACAAGAAGTCCGCGCCGCGCTGATCGAGGCTTCCGGCGACGATGGGGTGGGCGCGATTATCCTGACCGGCGCGGGCCGGGGGTTTTGCTCCGGTGCCGATATGAACAATTTGAACAGCATCCAAGAGGGCGCGGCCAGCGGCGGGCAAACATCGGACAGTGTCAGGGCGGTGGACAACGCCATTCCGGGCGGTCTGTCCCTTTCCAACGATTACAGCCTGCGCTACACTTATTTCCCCACCGTGCCGAAGCCGATTATCGCCGCCATCAATGGCCCGGCGGCGGGCCTGGGCCTGATTATGGCGCTGTATTGCGATGTGCGCTTCGCGTCCGACGCGGCGGTGTTCTCCACCGCCTTTGCCCGCCGGGGCCTGATCGCCGAACATGGCATCTCGTGGATGCTGCCGACCCTGATCGGTCCGGCCAACGCCCTGGACATCACCCTCTCGGGCCGTAAATTCAACGCCGCGGAAGCCAAGGAGATGGGCCTGGTTAGCAAGGTCTATCCCATGGAGAGCTTCATGGACGACGTTCGCGCCTATGCCGTCGAAATGGCTACCCTGGCTTCGCCCCGGTCCATTCGGGTGATGAAGCGGCAGCTTTATCAGGCCATGCTGAATTCGCTGGAGCATTCCGTGCTGCTGGCCAACAGTGAAATGCCGGCCAGCTTTGAATCGGAGGATTTCAAGGAAGGCGTGGCCCATTTCG
>JAPYUH010000303.1 GCA_029936195.1 Alphaproteobacteria bacterium | reverse complement strand
TCGACGCCACCAGGCGCGCAGAAGCGTGAGCAGATCGTCCGATAGCATGCCCTAGCAGGCACCGAGGCAGCCGAACAATCCATACACGAGCGCAAGAAGGTAGAGATGCTGTTTTCACATCTGAAGCGGATTTTGAAACTTGCCCGGCTACGATTACGAGGGCCAAATGGCGCCCGAGCTGAGTTCCTGCTTGCCGCCACGGCACAAAATCTCAGAAAACTCGCGAAACTGGACTGGAAACCACCCGATCAGGGATTGGCTGTGCCTGCATGACGCCAAAAACTACTTACAACCACCCAAGACCGCCGAATACGGTGGTGAAGGTGGTCAAAGAGCACTGCCGGAAATCCAAAAAACCAAAACCAACGCAGCCTGATCGCTGCCAACTCCGACTTCTTCAACAAAATCGGCACAGGCCGAAGTCACAAAACCAAGAGGCCTTGCACGCTATTGGGGAAATAGCGGACTGGCTGCCCCCATCATATTCCGGTATTCGCAAATCCCCGGCGCGGCTTGGCGCTGGCGACACCCTAATCCTCCCGCGACAGTCGGGTTTCTACTATGTTGACGAAGGCGGAGGCGCCCAGGGTCAAGGCGTCGTCGTTGAAGTCATAGCCGGGATTATGCACCTCGCAGCCGCTTTCGCCCGCTCCGTTGCCAATGTTGAAATAGGCGCCCGGCACCTCGCGCAGCATCCAGGAGAAATCTTCCGAGGCCATAATGAGAGGTCCGTTGCGGTCCATGTTCTCCTCGCCCACCATGCCGGAGATGACGTCGGCGACGAATTGGGCCTCGCTGGGGGTGTTGACCGTGGGCGCGAACAAATAGCGGAAGTCGAATTCCGCCTCGGCGCCGAAGCTGGCGGCAACGCCGTCGATGATACGCTGCATGTTGGTCTCGACGATCGCCATTGTTTTTTCCGAAAACGTGCGCACGGTACCGGCCAGATGCGCCGTCTGAGGGATCACGTTATAGGCATCGCCTGCATGGATTTGGGTGATCGACAGGACAGCCTGTTCCTGGGAATAAATATTGCGGGAGACGATGGTCTGCAGCGCCGTGACCATTTGCGCGGCGACAATAACCGGGTCCACGCCGGTCTCGGGCCGGGCGCCGTGGCCGCCGATGCCGGTGATGTTGATATCGAAAAAGCCGCCCCCCGCCATCATCGCGCCCGGCCGCACGGCGAACTTGCCAACTTCGAGGTTGGGCCGGTTGTGCATGCCGAAGATCACGTCGCAGGGAAACTGTTCGAACAGGCCGTCCTCGATCATCGCCTTGGCACCGCCGATGCCTTCCTCGGCCGGCTGGAAGATGAAATGCACCTGACCGTCGAAATTCTTGGTCTCGGCAAGGTAGCGCGCCGCCCCCAGCAACATAGTAGTGTGGCCGTCATGACCGCAGGCATGCATCTTGCCGTCGTTGGTGGAGCGGTGGTCGAAGCTGTTGCCTTCCAGGATCGGCAGGGCGTCCATATCGGCCCGCAGCCCGACCGAGCGCGTGGCGTTGCCCATGCGCAGGGTACCGACCACGCCAGTCTTGCCCAGGCCACGATGCACCTCGCAACCGTATTCCGTCAGCTTCTCCGCCACGATGTCGGAGGTACGCGTTTCCTCGAAACCCAGTTCGGGGTGGGCATGGATGTCGCGGCGAATTTCAGTCAGATCCGATTGCCATTCCACGATGCGCTCGATGCTGCCCAAATGCTTGTTCATTGTTTCCCCCCGCCAATGGCTTATTCAAATTACTAATTGCCCGCACTAAACAGGTCACGAAGCGATGTTGCAAGGGGCCTGTCAAGACTATCCCCCGCCAGCTGCCGCGCCCCGTCGTCACCCAGAATAGGCGCCACATAGCGGATGAACTTTTCCACCACCTGATCGCGGGACAGGGGCAGATGCGGCTCGCCCGGCACGGCGTCGACGACGATCGTTTCGCCGTTGATCGTCAAGCGGGCCGCCCGTTGGTTCCCTTTGGAAAAATCCGCTGCTTCAACAAGGTTGACCAAGCCTTCCAGGCGACGCACTTCTGGATTTCGCAGGCTGTTTTGGTGATAGGCCTCCGGACCCAGATCGCCTTGGTACAAGGCCCAGGCCAGACCATAACTGAGACTGAATTGGGCCTGGATGGCCGTGACGGGGGCGCGGATGCCGCAATAGGTCAAGGCTTCGCCATAGACGGCCAGCTCCAGCGCGGTGATCGTCTTTGTCTCCCGGCCAGGCCGCCGCCATTCAAGGGCGGCCTGGGCGCCGTAATGGACGTGACGCACGGCGGCGAACGGCTTCAGATAGCCTTCCAACAACAGCCATTCCCCAATTGGGGCCAGCTCCCCGCCCTTCGCCGCGCCCCCGTTACGGCCATTCAGGGCCAGCTCGTCGAACACCTCCATGGCGCCGGCGGGAGAGGTAATGGCGGCCCGGGCGGCCAGCGCGCAGGAAAGGCCGCGCCGGGCCGCCTCCCCCACGTATGTATTCCGGACGGTCGCGCCTTGGCTGATAGGCAGATACAGGCTGAACGGCATCTGGCAGGCGGCCCCCTGCAGGGCGGTAACCGCTTCGGATGGCGACAGTTCCATCAGGCGCGCGGCGGCGGCCACCGCCCCAAAGGTACCCCATGTGCCGTCCACGTGCATGCCGGGCCTTATGCGCAGACATTCGCCAAGGCGCCCGGCAACCTCGAAACCGGCCACCAGGGCCGACAAGGTTTCCCCAAGACTGTGATCCCGCGCCAGACCGAGCGGCAGGGCGGCGGCGAAGGCATGCAGGCCCGGCCGGCCATGGGCGCGGGGCAGGCCCTCGCACGCCTCGTCCCAGCAGGCGGACAGCCCGGCGATATAGGCCGCGGCGGCGGCCGTCATCGATGGTGCGTTCGGCAGACTGACCGCCCCTGGTTCCAGCACGCCGAGGTCACGGGCCAGGGCATTTGGTTCCGGCTTCGCCAGCCCGGCGATCATACAGCCCAGGGTATCGAGGAACAGCAGCCTGGCCCGGGTCTCCACGTTTGGCGCGGCCAAGGGATCATTGTCGAAAAGCCAGGAAACGGTCTCGGGCAATTGATCGCTGATGCTCATTGTCTCGCGGTCCATACAAATCATCACAGTCTGCGGGCCAGTATGGCATTGATGCCGAGGAAAACCGAACATTGGCCAAGCAACCAAACTTCATCCTCTTCATGGCCGACCAGCATCACCGGACCATTTGGGCTGCACCGGCATGCCGGGGCATGATTTGTGACCCTTGATGCGGGATGAAATTGACGCACTGCGCGAGAGCATGATAGTGGAGCAGGGAGACCAGCGGCCGAACATTGATTTCGTCGGGCAGGCATGGTGCCGACAATGATCAAGAAATCAGGATACACCACCACCGACAACCGATTTCGACCAAGATTTCGAGCGTTTGGCCAGCGACGGCCTCGCTGCATGCCAAATTGGAAGAATTTATGGAATTTTGTCTAAATATCACCATGATTATTTCAGTGTAACGGGCCGTTGGCGTTACTGGCCTCACCATTGAGTATTTATTCATGTTTTCTAATTTTGGTGCCAAATGATCTGGACTTCTATATGGGCGATGACGGTGATCGACACTATGATCATCGTGGTCATCGTGTTTGCATTGATCTTTGTTTCCAGACAACGTCGGCAATTTTCCGGGATGCCGGCCCATCGTGGATTTTTCGCCATATACGTCGGGCTTTCGATCATCGCCTTGTTTTATTTGGCCGATTTGCTGATCATGCACCTGCTGCCCGTGATTGCTACAAGATCCTACGCCATGGATCTGATGCTCGACCTGCATCTCAATGTGGCATGGGTGGTGACATTGATCGGCATTGGCATCATTTCCATTGGCCTGATATTGGCCGGCCGCGCCATGACAAATCTAATCGGCGATCTGGAAGGGCGGGAACAACAACTCGCCGATGCGCAGCGGATTGGCCGCATTGGACATTGGCGCATCAAGCCGGATCCCGCCGAGGCCGAGTGGTCGGCGGAGATGTACCGGATTTGGGGGCTGGATCCCGCCGTCGACGCGCCGGGACTGGATTGGATCCTCGACGCCATTCATCCCGATGACCGCGATAATTTCATAACCGCCCGCGACCGGGCGGTGTCAACGGGTCAACCCTATGACCTGGAGTTTAGGATCGTCCACCGAAATGGTGACATCCGCCATGTCCGCAACGAGGGTCGGCCGGTATTCGACGCTCAGCG
>JAPYUH010000302.1 GCA_029936195.1 Alphaproteobacteria bacterium | reverse complement strand
CCTCTTCATCCACATAAGGCTCGATCAATTGCGCGCCCCAATAGCCGTGATCGGAACGGATGAAACCGGCCACGGCGATATCGTGCAGCAGACAGGCCAGAACAATTTTCTCGGACTCGCCGTTCTGTTGAGCCAGATTAGCGCTTTGCAAAAGGTGCTGTTGCGCCGGTGCGAAACGCAGTTTGAAAAAATCCATCAAGGTCGGCGCGTCGGGCATGGCTGGCAGACGGGGATCCTCGCCCATCATCAGGCGCTGGCGGCCATCGCCGAAACCCACGCCGAGGCTCTGTTCGCCATCCGCCAGATGATAAAGCAGGGACTTGGTGATCAGGCGGTCGCCCAGTTCGTGCATTTGCTTGACTTCAAGGTCTTCCGTGAAAGTGGCGAATGACTGTTCCTGTGGCATGCTATTTGTCCAATCAAGATGATGGGTTCAGATTATGCACTTAGATAATGCGCTCGGTGGGCACCCGGCGCACGTCCATTTCATAGTCCAGGCCCAGCACCGGCGGGCGGGCATAATACCAGGTCAAACCGGCCTTCGCCGCGCCACGAGCTACGATTTCGCTGGCGAAAAACGGATGCAGGTCATGCACGGTGTAGACTTGGGAGGTGGCGGCGTCGGACCAGCCAAAACCCAGGGCCGCCATGCGGGTTTCCATTGTTTCCAGGACGGATTGCGCTTTCTCGGTCATGGCCTCGGCCGAGGTCTCGCCCATGCGGACGATGCGCTCGGCATAATCCCCCGGCGCTTCCCGTGCCTCGGCCGAACCGGCAATGACGAAGCTTTTCACGTCTGTCTCGTCGGACGGCACGGTGTAACAGAAGGCTTCGAACACAGGTTCGGCGGGCGGATTGATTTCCGGGCAGACGTTGGAACGGGCAACGGGGTTTTCATCATCCTTGAAAATACCCCAGCGTTCCAGAGTGCCCACATAGACCCGGTTGAAAGCAATGAAACCCGCGTCGTCAAAGGGCGCTGGCGAACGCAGTTCACAGGCGCAAAAAGATGTGAAGGGACGGCCCCGCGCCGTCAAATAGGCCTCGATATCCCGAAAGCCGGCCTCGATCGGGCGCGGCTCGGCAAAGCGCGCGCGCTCAATGACATAGCCGGGCTGGGCCGCGACACCGCCCGAATATTGGAAAGGTCCCCGCACATAGCGGTAGCCACCCGGTTCGAATACTGCCGTTTCAGCCATTCATCACTCTCCATATTTCACGACCGCACAGGTTATACCATTGCCCAATGACCCCAAGAATGCAATTGCGGCGACATTTGGGACTCGCGGTTATTTTTTAATAAGTGTTAGAAAAGATCAGCAGACCATTTTTGTTATTTTGGAGGAATGCGCAGTGCGTGTTGGATTAGTTCATATAGTTGCGGTGCGGTCATGAGTGATCGCACCATTAGAGGCAAGGTCGCCGCCGTCGGCATTGGCGAGAGCACCTACTACAAGCACGGCCAGTCGCCGGACGCGGAATTCGTCCTGGCCCTGCAGGCCATCATGCGGGCGGCGGAGGATGCCGGCATCGATCCGAAGGAGATCGACGGTTTCGCCTCATATTCCAACGACCGCAGTGACCCCTCCCGCATCGCGGCGGCCCTGGGCATTCCCGATCTGAAATTTTCCAACATGCAGTTCGGCGGCGGCGGCGGCGGCGTGGCGGCGGCCGTGGCCAACGGCGCGGCGGCGGTCGCCTGCGGCTATGCCGATTGCGTCGTGGTCTTCCGGGCCCTGGCCCAGGGGCAGTTCCAGCGCTTTGGCCAGGCGGCGCCCGCACCGACGGTGTCCGGTGATCCCGCCTATCTGGCACCCTACGGCGTGATGTCGCCGGCGCAAAAATACGGCATGCGCGCGACCCGTTTCATGCACGACCATGGCGTGAAGAACGATGTCCTGCGCGCCATTGCCATGACCTCCTACAAACACGCCCAGTCCAACCCCCGCGCCGTGATGCATGGCCGGCCTCTCGATGCGGAGGCCTACGACAACAGCCGCTGGATCGTGGAGCCCATCAACCGCCTGTTCGACTGCTGTCAGGAAAACGACGGCGCGGCGGCGATGATCCTGGTCTCGGCCGAAAGGGCCAAGGATCTGCGCCAGAAGCCAGCCTACATATTGGGCGCCGAACAGGGTTCCGACCACCGTTGCGGCGCGCCGGTGTTGAACGCCACCAACTTCGGCTCCTCATCCTTCGCCACCGTGGCGCCGCGTCTGTACGAGACCGCCGGTGTGAGCCCCGGCGATATCGATGTGCTGCAAAGTTACGAGAACTTCACCACCGGCGTGATGATGGCGGTGGTCGAACATGGCTTTTGCCAGCCGGACGAATGCAACGAGTTCTTCACCGTGGAAAACCTCGCCGCGCCAACGGGCAAGGTGCCCCTGAACACCTCGGGAGGCAATCTGGCGGAATGCTACATGCATGGCCTGGGCCTGCAGCTGGAGGCGGTGCGGCAAATTCGCGGGCAAAGCTGTAACCAGGTACCGGACGTGAAAATCGCCATGAACATCGCCGGCCCCATGGTGACGCCGGTCAGCAGCCTGATCATGGGCGCCGAAGAGACATTGTGAGGAGACATTGTAATGAGTGAGAGTTATTTGCCCGCCGGGATGCCGGCCCCCGTCCCCGCCGCCGATGGCCTGGACCTGCCCTATTGGGAAGGTACCCGGCAAGGGTTGCTCATGGTGCAGCGCTGTGGTGCCTGCGGCAACTGGCAATGGGGCCCGGAATGGATGTGCCACAAATGCAATTCCTTTGAGATCAAATGGGAACAGGTGGACGGCACGGGCGTGATTTATAGTTGGGAGCGGCCCTGGCATCCGGTGCACCCCGCGTTGAAGGAACGGGGCCGCTATACGGCGGTGTTGGTAGAATTGCCCCATGCGGGCAATATCCGCATGGTCGGCAATCTGCTGGGTCCGGATGATCAGGACGTGGTGATTGGTGCATCGGTCGAGGCGATGTTCGAACCCCACGACGATGCCGCGACACCCTATACCCTGGTGCAGTGGCGCCTGGCCGATTAAGGATTAGGAGCATAAAAATGAGCGAACAAATGCACGTTGACGAGGCCAACGATTGGCGCCTTGAAACCCCGGGAACGCAAGGCTGGTCGCGCACCGCGCGGGTGGATGACCCGGACAAATATCTGATGGTCTCGGCCGACACGCACGCCAACGAGCCGGCGGATCTGTGGGCCGAGCGGATCGAGCCGGAATACCGCGACCGCATCCCCCACATCGAAATAGATGCCAAAGGTGATATGTGGAACGTGGTGGAAGGTTATCGCCCCACCAAGATCCGCATTGCGGCCATGGTCGGTCAGGACAAGGAGCGCAATGGCTCCGGCGCCACCATCGAAGGGCGCCAGGCCGACCACAAACGCGACGGCATCGACGCCGAGGTGATCTTCCCCAACAAGGGCCTGGCCATGTGGGCCACCCCCGATCCGGTCTTCGCCATGGCGCAATGCCGGGTCTGGAATACCTGGGCCTGGGAATTCTACGGCCCCAACAACGATACCATGTCGCCCATGGCCGCATTGGGCACCGGTGATATCCCCGGCACACTGGCGGAGATCGAGCGGGTGGCCAAATTGGGTTTCCGCGGCCTGACCCTGCCCTGCAAGCCGATCTTTGGCAGCCACGACGTGGACGACCCGAATTATAACCTGCCCATGTACGATCCCATGTGGGCGCTGCTTGAAGAAGTGAACCTGCCGATCACCTTCCACGTTTCCACCGGCCGGGACCCCCGCGCCTCGAAGGGCAACGGCGGCGCGGTGATCAATTATGTCTCCCATTCCCTCAGCCCGACCATCGAGCCCATGGCCAACCTGTGCGGCTCCGGTGTCTTGGAACGCTTCCCCAAGATCAAGTTTGCCTTAATCGAGGCCGGCATCGGCTGGATCCCTTGGGCCTTGGAGGCCATGGACGAGGCCTATCGCAAGCATCATTTCTGGGTGCGGCCAAAAATGCAGGGCCTGCCCAGCGACTATTTCAAACAGCACGGCGCGGCCGCCTTCCAGGAGGACCCGGTGGGCCTGGCCCTGGTGGAACAGTTCGGTCTGACCGATAACATGATGTGGGCGAATGATTACCCGCACCACGAAGGCACCTGGCCCCACTCGGCCGCCGCCATCGAACGCACCATGTCGGGGATCGGGGAAGAGACCCGGGCCAAGATACTGGGCCTGAACGCAAACCGGGTGTTCGATTTCGGCCTGCCTGAAAAGCCGAACCGGGCCGCGCCCTAG
>JAPYUH010000301.1 GCA_029936195.1 Alphaproteobacteria bacterium | reverse complement strand
CACCCGCTTCAAAAATCTGGATTTACTAATGTCACGAAGTATCGATCAATCAACGGCTCCGGCCTTGTCACAAATGATTTTCGGCGACAGCACCCCGAAGAAAGCATTTCTTACCGCGCTGGTGATAGGCACTGTTCTGACCGGCATCAACCATGGTGATGTCATGCTGGCCGGCGGCATGCCGCCCACGCTGAAAGTAGCGCTGACCTATTGCGTGCCTTATTGCGTCACCACCTGGGGCGCCATCATGGGCAAACGGGCGCAGTGGCAGCGAGATCAGCGGGATCAGCGCGGTTGAAAAATTACTGTAGGGAATTGGTGTCATGAAGATTGAAGATTTTTTCAATCAGCCGAATATCGTCGATCTGAGTTTTTTCAATTTTCGCAATGCCATCACGGCAGCCTATTTCGCCAACGATGCCTTGCAAGTGCAAAAGGTCAACGACAACTTTCAAAGTTTCTTTCCCGTTTTGGGCAACATCACCAATGTCTATTTCCCCCATGTGCTGGAACAACTAGGCGTTCCCGGCAGCCAGATTGAAGAGTTCGTGACCAAGATTTCCGAGCAGGGATCGGTCCTGATACCGGAAGTCCACATCACCATTGGCGATGAAGAGCGCGTCTTCTCCCTGCTGTCCACCCGCACCCATGACGAGGCGTTTTCATACCTGAATGGCGTACAGGGCCAATTCGTCGACCGGACGGCGGAGTGGAACCTAAAAAAAGAGCGGGAAGCGCTGTTGGAAGAAAAACTCCGCGACCGGGAGGTGATCGAAGAGAAAAGCCGGCAGTTGGAAGATCTGGCGACAAAACTGGCGAAATACCTATCGCCGCAAATCTATCAAAGCATCTTTTCCGAGGCACCGGGACAGAGCAAGGCACATGCCCGAAAAAACCTGACTGTCTTTTTCTCGGACATCGTGCAGTTCACCGATTTGAGCGATACGCTGGAGCCCGAACGCCTGGCCGTGGTGATCAATTCCTATCTTTCCGAAATGGCCTCCATCGCCCTGGATTGCGGCGGCACCATCGATAAATTTATCGGCGACGCCATTCTGGTCTTCTTTGGCGACCCGGAAAGCGACGGCGAGACGGAGGATGCCCTGAAATGCCTGGAGATGGCCATCCGAATGCAGCAACGGGTGTCGGAACTACAGAAATACTGGAAAAAGCAGGGCGTCTCGCGCGGTCTGCATGTCCGCATGGGGATCACCACGGGTTATTGCACGGTGGGTAATTTCGGCTCCGAACAGCGCCTGGATTACACGGTTCTGGGCAGCCCGGTAAATCTGGCGGCCCGCCTGCAGGCCATGGCGGATCCCGATGGCATCCTGATCGATGACACCACCCACAGCCTGGTCAATGAACAGGTCGATTGCGAGGCGGCGGATGAAATAATGCCCAAGGGCTTCGTCCGTCCCGTGCAGATTTTCCGGGTTGGGGAATTCCGCGACCGCGACCATGTAGACCAGCGCCAACGCCTCTATCGAGCCGGCGAGCGGGTGGAGGTTAACATCATCGACAGCTCGGACATCCGCGCCGCCATCGCGGAGTTGCGCGCCATCCAACTGGAATTCGAGGAACGCCTGGAAAAAACTAGGGTATTTCAAGTTTAATTGAAAAACTTCAGGCCGCCGGGCCGCCAATCTGATGCAGGTGCACGTCTTGTTGCGGGTAGGGAATGGAGATACCGGCCTTGTCCAGGGTTTCCTTGACGCCTTTGTTCAGATCGCAGAACAAGTCCCAATAGTCGCCCGAATTGCACCAACAGCGCATGGTGATATCGATGGAACTGGCGCCCAGGGCGGTGACCATGGTTTGCGGGCCGGGATCATCAAAGGCGCGGCCATCTTGCGCCATCAAATCCAACAGCACCGCAAGACCCAGATCAGTGTCGTCGCCATAACCGATACCGACGACAATAGTGACGCGTCGGGTCGGGTTGCGGGAATAATTGGTGATGGCGGTGTTCCAAAGCTGACTGTTGGGCACCGAAATATGCAGGCCGCCGGATGTTTTCAGGGTCGATACGAACAACCCGATACTTTCCACCGTGCCGCCGACGCCGCCGCCCTCGATGTAGTCGTCAACCTTGAAGGGGCGCAACAACAGCAACATCACGCCCGCCGCAATGTTCTGCAAGGTGCCTTGCAAGGCCAGGCCGATGGCCAATCCGGCAGCGCCCAGGATGGCGATGATCGATGTGGTCTCGACGCCGAATTGCGACAGCACCGCCACCAGGGTAAAGGCAATGATGGCATAGCGCACCAAGGCGGACAGGAAGGGACGCAGAGTGTCACCCATTTGCGGGACCCTGCCCAAGGCCAGATCCATCGCCCGCTCCACTTTCCCGGCAATCCACCAGCCAACGACAAGGATGACCAGGGCGCCGAGGATATCCAAACCGTAGGCCAGGATCAGGCTATAAAGATCTTCCGCCAGGGCGGAGACGTCCACATCAAGGTTTTGCATGCAAGGCTTTCATTATTGGGGCTTTCATCATTTGGGCTGAAATATGGCACCGATGATATTATTGCCCTATTGCATCCAATACAAACCTTACCCGGCGCATCAGGACATCGCGAGCATGGGGTATTATCAGTAATCCCATCCACTGGATTCACATCTCAAGGGCAATTCCCGATCACAACGGAATTACCCTTCATTTGTTGGTCTAGCTAATCCAGCGTCCCATTCATGCGACCACGTTGTCAGACCGCAGTTCCGCGATTTTGTCGTCGTCGTAGCCCAACTCCGCCAAAACGGCATCCGTGTTCTGCCCCAGGCGCGGCGGCGGAGCGGTGACGGCGGCGCCGTCATGGGCCATCTTGAATCCGACGCCGGGCACCCGGTAGTCCCGCCCCAGGTCTGGGTCCGCCACCGTATGGATCATGCCACGGGCGGCCAATTGATCGCTGTCCATGATCTCGGCCAGGCCACGAACCTTGCCCGCCGGCACGCCTAGGGGGCTGAGCCGCTCTTCCCATTCCAGGGCGGAGGCATTGGCGAAGGCGGCCGCCAGGGTGTCCTGTACCACGGCGACGTAGTCCCCGTTGCCGCCCCAATCCGCGAACCGCGGATCGGCGATCAAATCCTCGCGGCCGATGGCCTGGGCCACAGACCTGCCTTGCGCCGGCGCATTCGCCGCCAGGGCCAGCAGACCGTCCGTGGTCTCGAACATGCCCGAAAAGGGACTGCCGCTGGCCGCCTTGTCGCCGGTTCTGGGCGGCGGCGTAATCCCCTGCAAATAGGGCGCCATGGCTGGCGCCATGATGGCCACGGCGGCATCCATCATGGCCACGTCAATGATCTGGCCCCCCTTCTGCTCCGGGCCGCAGTGTTCGCGCTGAAACAGGGCCGAGGAAATGGCAAAGGCGGCTGATAGCCCCGCCACATAATCGATCATGGGGAAGCCGACCCGCCATGGCCGCCCGCTGGCATCGCTGTTTGTAGCCATCATGCCCGAGACCGCCTGCACCACATGATCATAGGCGGGCCGCTGCGCCATGGGCCCATCCTGACCATAGCCCGAGATGGCGCAATAAATCAGGCGCGGGTTCAATTCGAGCAGGCTTTCGGCGCCCAGGTCCAGGCGCGCCATGACGCCGGGGCGGAAATTCTCGGTCAGAACATCCGCCGCCGCCGCCAGCGCGCGCACGATCTCCTTGCCCCTGGGATCCTTCAAATTTACCGCGATGGATTGTTTGTTGGCATTCTGGGCCAAAAACCCAGGCCCCATGCCGGCCGCCGCCAGCTCCGCATCGCCGCCGCCGAAGCGCACGAAATCATCCCGGCCCGGTTGTTCCACCCGGATCACGTCAGCCCCCAGCAAGGCCAATTGGTAGGTACTGTAGGGCCCGGCCAAAACACGGGTCAGATCGACAATGCGGATATTTTCGAACGGTCGTTTCATTTCGCGACAACTCCTAGACATAAATACGATCAATTGAACTAATTCTATTGCGCCGTGGACACATGGCGGTATCATATACCCAGTCACGATATTTGTTGGTTAATTGGGAAAGACCGGTTGTATCTAAAACAAATGAGGCAGGGAGATAAATAATGTTACCGAGAAACCACGCGACCACACATCTGCGCCACGGCGCGGCACTATTTCTGGCGGCATCTTTTGTCGCCGCCGCCGGCATGGGGTCCGCTCTGGCACAAACCAAGGGCGGCACCTTGACCGTTGGCCTGGAAACCGACGTTCGCGGCTTCGATACCGTCAAGGGCGGCGTCTACGGCATTTCGGGCCGGACAGT
>JAPYUH010000300.1:2864-4297 GCA_029936195.1 Alphaproteobacteria bacterium | reverse complement strand
CCAGCGCACTGGCCAAGGACGACGACAGGATATTTGTGCTGAGCGAGGACGAAAGGCGTTATTTCTTCGAGACCTTTGGCAATATTTGCGACGAAATCTACGTGGAGAAGATCGTGCCGCAATGGCCCCGCACCCAATTTGACAAGCAAAATGACGTCGAAGCCACGGGCATGTATGGACAGGACATCAAAAAGTACAAGAAAATCTGTCCCTTCACATTCATGTACCTGCAGTTCAACTGGGATGGCACCACCAGCCCCTGCACCCTGGATTGGGCCAAAAAGGTTGTCGTGGGCAATGTCAAGCATGAGGCCGTTTCGGATATCTGGAAGGGCGAGCGGCTCAGGGATTTGCAGGTTGCCCAACTGCAGGGTCATCGCGACAAAATTGATTTCTGCAACGATTGCTCCGCGCCAATGGTTTGTTGCAAGGACGATTTGGACGACCACGCCGAAACCATCCTGGAAAGAATTACCAACTTGCGCGGCAGCGGCGACGGGCCCAACCCGTGGATTAATTCCAAGTAACAGTGATAAAGAGCCACGCGTCGTCCACTCCCCCGAAGTGCCCGGAATATCGTCACAAAGGATTTGATTAATGCGCTTGCTCATTACCGGAACAACCGGCTTCGTCGGGCGGAATCTGAAGGAGTATTTTGAAGGCAGGGATTATCAAATCGATTGCCCGAAGCGCGTTGACCTAAACCTGTTGGATTCAGCCGCCGTGCAAAGCTATCTCGATCAGGGCCGTTTCGACGTGGTTATTCACTGCGGCGTCACGCTTTCCTCCGTCGAGGAAAACCTGAAGATGTATTTCAATCTGGAACGCTGTTCGGGTCTATTCCGCCGCATGATCTGTGTCGGGTCCGGCGCGGAATTCGACAACCGCAACTATATCCCGAACATGGGTGAAGACTATTTTCAACAACATATCCCCACGGATATCTATGGTTTTTCAAAGTATGTCATGGCCAAGGATATCGAGACCAACAACGCCGATATTCTGAACCTGCGTGTATTGGGAATTTTTGGCAAATATGAAGACCATACCCGCCGCTTTATTTCCAACAATATCGCCAGGGTTTTGTCCGGTCTGGACATCTCCATGAACCGGAATGTGTCTTTCGACTATTTGTACGTTGATGATTTTGCCCGAATTGTGGAAGTCTTCCTCGACAGCAATCCGCAGCACAAAATTTACAACACCTGCAACGGCAACCCTGTTGACTTTCTGTCCCTGGCCGAAATCATCAGGGAGGTCCATGGCAAGGACGTCTCGATCGTCGTGAAGCAGGAAGGTCTGGGCAACGAATATTCCGGTGACAACAATTTGTTCCTAACGGAATTCGGTGGTTTTGAATTTACTAGTATGCGGACGGCGGTGGGCGAACTGTATGATTGGTACAAGAATTCGAGCGGCATCGAGTTTCACGC
>JAPYUH010000300.1:0-2764 GCA_029936195.1 Alphaproteobacteria bacterium | reverse complement strand
AATAAACATTGTCGTATTGGACCAATTTGGCCGTACCCGAGGACAACCGCCTTACAATATTTCCGGCAACAAAACATGGCCTTCCATCAGGCGGCGGGCGGTGCGGTAGGTGGTGATACGGTCCACGGCCACGTTGGCGCCGGTGCCCCGGACCACGGCGCCGATGGGAATGGCGCCCGATGGGGTGCCGAGGCGCAGGAGAGCGGTGCCATTGGAGCCGTCGCCAGAGCCGTCGTCGGAGTTCTTCTCCGGACGGCTGTCGGCGCGGCAGGCCCGGTGAACCAGGCTGTCCGGCAGATGGGCCGCCGCGGCCAGGCACATGCCGCCGGTCAACGGCACGGCGCGATGGGGCTGCCCCATGGAAATCATGCGCACGGCGATGTCCATCTGATCGGCCGGCAGGGTCGTGCCATCCAGCAGGGTCATGTCCCGGGGCGGGGCGATAACGGCGACCCGCGGGCTGGCCCGCGAGGTCAGGCTGATGGCCGCCGGGCTGTCGCCAAGGCCCATGAGGACGCCGGCCTGGGCGCGGATCTCTTCCAGACGGGCCAGGACATCTTCCCGGGCCTCTAACGCGCCGGGCAATTCGGTGGCGCTTAAACCCAGATCGGCGGCGGCGATGAAAACACAGGGCGTTGTCGCGTCGACGCAGCAGACCTCGATGACCCGTCCGTCCGACAGGCTAACCTGATCGCCCAGCCGCTTTGTCGGCAGCAATGACCCCGTGCGCGCGCCCGCCGGGTCGAGATAATCGAGCTGAACCCGCGCGCCACTGCCTGCTACGCCGGGAATGGTGAATGTCCCCGTGGTCAGCGCCGCGCCATTCCGGACCATGAAGCGGCTTTCAAAGACCTTGTCCGTGTTGGTGTTGTAAACCCGCACCATCGCCTCACCATCGGTGACGTCCAACAACCCCTCGTCCACGGCAAAAGGTCCCACGGCGGATGAGAGGTTGCCGCAGGTGGCGCCGTAGTCAACCTCCCGCGCGTCCACCACCACTTGGCCGAAGGTATAGTCCACATCAATGCCGGGCCGGGCCGAGGCTTCGATCACCACGACTTTCGACAGGGATGATATGCCCCCGCCCATGCCGTCCAACTGCCGGCCATGGGGGTCGGGGCTGCCGATGGTGGCGCAGAAGATGTCGTTCCGTTCACCGACGTTGCCGGGCAGATCCCCGGCATGAAAGAACACACCCTTGGAGGTGCCGCCGCGCATGAAAACGGCGGGCACCTTGGTTTGTGTCATCCGCCCCCGCTCCCAGGCGCGACTCCACCAGTACCTTGCGCCGCACTGGCCCCGGCAATCTTGCCGAACACCGCGCCCGAGACCAGGCCGGTGCCGCCGGGATAGTTGAAGTGGAACAAACCGCCGACCATCTCGCCGCAGGCAAACAGGCCCTTGATGGGCCGCCAGTCCGTGCCGATGACCCTGGCCTCGTCGTCAATCTTCAGGGCGCCGAAGGTAAAGGTGATGCCACCCGTGGCGGAATAGGCCAGAAAGGGCGGTTGATCCAGGCGCGTGGCCCAGTTGCTTTTGTTCGGCTCCAGCCCGGTGCTGGCCAGACCGTCCTTCTGCGTCGGATCGAAACCGGCGTTGGAGCCGGACGCGGGCACGGCGGCGTTGTAGTCCTCCAAGGTGCGCAGAGCCTGGGGCTTGTCGTCGATGTCCAACTGTTCCACCAGCCCGGCCAGGGTATCGGCGATGATGGGGTCGGAGGTACTGTAACGCGGCTCCAGCAAATGCACCGTTTGCTGATCGAAGATCTGCCATGACAGAGAGCCCGGTTCCTGCAAAATCCGGCCGCCGTATTTGGCGTAGGTATACAGCCCCACGTCCTCGCCCTCGTCCATGAAGCGCTTGCCGTCCCGGTTGATGCTGACGGAATAGGGGTAGGAGAGACGGTTGGAGCGGTCGGTGCGCTCCCGGTCGGCAAAGTCGGGCCATTCGTTGGAGATCGGCGTCGAATGCTTGCCGCTCCATTGCCCCCAGGGCAGGGCGCCGATGGCCAGCGCCATGCGCAGGCCGTCGCCCTGATTGTGGGCGCTGCCCCGCACCTTGGCGTGATCCCACGGGGCGCCCAGGTATTGCGCCCGCATTTGCGCATTGGCCTCGAAGCCGCCGCAACCCAGGACAACCGCTGGCGCGGTAATATCCTCGATGGTCTCGCCATTGTTGACCGTGACGCCCACGACGGCGCCGTTGCCGTCCTGGACCAGGGCGGTGACGGCGGCGCCATAGCGGATTTCGATGCCGTTGGCGGCCGAGGTGGCGAACCAGGTATTGGACAGCCCCACGCCTTCATGCAGGGCCCGGACGATGGCGCCCTTTTGCCACTTCACCCGGTTGCCGACGCGAATGGCTGACAGGCTGACGGCGGGTTCCATTGGGATGCCGCCGTATTCATGCATCCACTTTATGGTCTCGTAGGACTTGGAGATCAGGATCTTGGCCAGGCCTTGATCGGTCTTGCCGGCGGTCACCCGCATCAGATCGGCCATGAATTCGTCCTCCGTATAGGAGGGCACGTCCTCGAAGAAGAATCCGTCTTCCGTCTGTTCCGCGTCGGGGATCAGGGCGCGCAGATCCTCGCCCGTATCGAAGGCGATGCGCAACAGCCCGCCGGAATAGTGGGTATTGCCGCCCCGGTCCTTCTCGGGCGCCTTTTCCAGCACCAGAACCCGCCCGGCCCCCTGTTCCCGGGCCGAGTTCGCCGCCGCCAGGGCCGCATTGCCCGCACCCACCACAATGACATCGTAATCAG
>JAPYUH010000299.1 GCA_029936195.1 Alphaproteobacteria bacterium | reverse complement strand
GGTTGGTGTGCTGCATTCCCTGTCGGGAACCATGGCCATTTCCGAGACCACGTTGAAAGACTCGGTCTTGATGATGATCGACGATTTGAACAAAAACGGCGGCCTGCTGGGCAAGAAGGTCGAGGCGGTGGTCGTCGACCCGGCCTCCAACTGGCCCCTGTTCGCGGAAAAGGCCCGCGAGCTGATCCAGGTTAATAAGGTTGACGTGGTGTTCGGCTGCTGGACCTCCGTCTCGCGCAAGTCCGTGCTGCCGGTGTTCGAGGAACTGAACTCCATGTTGTTCTATCCCGTCCAGTATGAAGGCGAGGAAAGCTCCCGCAACGTGTTCTACACGGGCGCGGCGCCAAACCAGCAGGCGATCCCGGCGGTGGAATACCTGATGAGTGAAGACGGCGGCGAGGCCAAGCGTTTCGTGCTGCTGGGAACGGACTATGTCTATCCCCGGACCACCAACAAGGTGCTGCGTGCCTTCCTGCACACCAAGGGCATCACCGATGCCGACATCATGGAAGAATACACCCCGTTCGGTCATTCCGATTGGCAGACCATCGTCGCCAGCGTGAAGAAATTCGCCTCCCAGGGCATCAAGACCGCCGTGGTCTCGACCATCAACGGCGACGCCAACGTGCCGTTCTACAAGGAACTCGGCAATCAGGGCATCAAGGCCGAAGATATCCCCGTCATCGCCTTCTCGGTCGGTGAGGAAGAACTCGCTGGTCTGGATACCACGCCCCTGGTCGGTCACCTGGCCGCCTGGAACTACTTCATGTCCGTTGACGCGCCGGAGAACGATGCCTTCATCAATAATTGGCATGCCTTCATCGGCGATAAGAAGCGGGTCACCAATGACCCAATGGAAGCCACCTACATCGGTTTCAAGATGTGGACCCAGGCCGTCAAGCAGGCCGGCACCACCAACGTGGATGCGGTTCGCCAGGCCATGTACGGCCAGAAGGTCAAGAACCTGACGGGCGGCATTGCGCTCATGAACGTCAACCATCACCTCTCGAAGCCGGTCCTGATCGGCGAAATCC
Source organism: Alphaproteobacteria bacterium (assembly GCA_029936195.1). Classification (GTDB taxonomy): domain Bacteria; phylum Pseudomonadota; class Alphaproteobacteria. The sequence goes on along the minus strand of JAPYUH010000299.1, from coordinate 3,301 downwards.
AGGACGACGGCCAGTTTGACGTGGTTTGGCAGACGGATGGCGAAGTCGTGGGCGATGCCTGGTCCGACTTTATCCCCGAAAGCGCTGCCCTGACCGCGGATTGGACCTACCCCTGGGTCTGCGGCAACTGCAAAAAGCCAGCTTACACGAACTAAGTTTTCTCCCCGGGGAGGTGGCAACCGCGTACATGGTGCCGCCTCCCCTTTTATTTTTTCCTTTTTGATTACCTGCCAGGGGCAAGACGGTGCGAAGAATTATCCTCTCCTTGCTTCTGTGTTTTGTTGCAACCGCCCTGTTTTCGACGGCGGAAGCGGACACCGCGGCTCTGCTGGACGGCCTGAAGGCCAAAAGTTTCAAGGCCAAGATCGCCGCCGTGGAAAAACTGGCGGCCAGCGGCGACGACCGTGTTGTTGCCCCCCTGACAGCCATGCTGAACGGCCGCCTGCATAAACGCAAATCCGACGGCGTCCTGGTCATCATCAAAAAAATCGATGGCAAGAAGTTCTTTTACCACGCGCTCAATGGCGGGAAACTGGGCCCGGCAAAATCGCGAACATCGAAGAAAATCCGCGTCAACAACCGCCTGCGCGGTATTCTGCGTGGCGCCCTGGGGTCGCTGACCCTGTTTAGCGACGATCCAGGCCAACGGTTGATCGCCGCCCGGACCATGTTCAAATCCGCCGGCAAGGATAGTCTATCCGCACTCTCCAAGGCCCTTTCGAGAGAGCCGGACGAGAGCATCCGCGAGGCGCTCTCCCGTACCCTGTCGGCCGCCCGTTTGCGTCACGGCAGCGGCGCGGAAAAAACCGCCGCCGCCAAACTTCTGGCCGATTTTCCCGACCAGGAGGTGCGCGACCTGCTGGCCAAATCGGCCCTGTCGGCAAAAGGTGAATTGTTGCAGGCGGTGAAAGAGGCCGCCGCATCGATCGAACAACGCCTGGCTTTCTTCAATATTCTGCAGAACCTCTTTCAAGGCATCAGCCTGGGCTCGGTCCTGCTGCTGGCCGCCATCGGCCTGGCCATCACCTTCGGCGTCATGGGCGTCATCAACATGGCCCATGGCGAGATGGTCATGCTTGGGGCCTACACCACCCATGTGGTGCAGACCATGGTGCTTGGCCGTTACCCCGACGCGGTGAGCCAGTCATTGCTGCTGTCGATCCCCGCCGCCTTTCTCGTCGCCGGTCTGTTCGGCATCTTTCTCGAACGCAGCGTGATCCGGTTTCTCTATGGCCGGCCCCTGGAAACCCTGCTGGCCACCTGGGGCCTGAGCCTGATGCTGCAGCAATTCGTACGTTCCATTTTTGGCCCCACCAACCGAGAAGTGATCGCGCCGTCCTGGATGAGCGGATCCATCGAGATCACGGGCGGTCTGGTGCTGACCAACAACCGTATCTGCATTATCATTTTCGCCGCCCTGGTGTTTTTGGCGCTGACCCTGATCATCCGCTACACGGATTTTGGTCTGCGCATGCGGGCGGTGACGCAGAACCGGGCCATGGCCAATGCGGTCGGCATCCGCTCCAATTGGATCGACGCGCTGACCTTCGGCCTGGGCAGCGGCGTCGCGGGCCTGGCTGGCGTGGCCTTGAGCCAGATCGATAATGTCAGCCCGAACCTGGGTCAGAGTTATATCATCGATAGTTTCCTCGTCGTGGTGTTCGGCGGCGTGGGCAATCTGTGGGGCACCTTGGTGGGCGCCTTGTCATTAGGCATTGCCAACAAGTTCCTGGAACCCTTTGCGGGCGCGGTGTTGGGCAAGATCCTGATCCTGGTGCTGGTCATCCTCTTTATCCAGAAACGTCCCCGGGGCATGTTCGCCCTGAAGGGCCGTGCCGTGGAAAGTTGAAGGGGGAGCGTTGATATGATCACCTTGAACCGCGGCGCCTGGATTTTCGTCCTTGTCCTGGCCGCCGTCACCATCATCGTGCCGGTCCTCAATCTGGCCCTGCCCGAAACCAGCCCCCTGCATGTGTCCAACTATGTCGTCGGCCTGTTCGGCAAATACCTCGCCTTCGCCCTGCTGGCTTTGTCAGTGGATCTGATCTGGGGCTTTTGCGGCATTCTCAGCCTGGGCCATGGCGCGTTTTTTGCCCTGGGCGGCTATGCCATGGGAATGCATCTGATGCGCCAGATCGGCGAACGGGGCGTTTACGGCAACCCGGACCTGCCCGATTTCATGGTCTTTTTGAACTGGGAGGAATTGCCCTGGTATTGGCTGGGCTTTGACAATTTCTTCTTCGCCATGGCCATGGTGATGCTGGTGCCGGGCGCCCTGGCCTGCATCTTTGGCTGGTTCGCCTTCCGCAGCCGGGTCAGCGGCGTTTATCTATCCATCATCACCCAGGCCATGACCTTCGCCCTGATGCTGGCCTTTTTCCGCAACGACATGGGTTTTGGCGGCAACAACGGCCTGACCGATTTCAAGGAGCTGCTGGGTTTCGATCTGCGCGGCCAGGGCACCCGCGCCACCCTGTTCATTGCCTCGGGTCTGGCGCTGCTGGGCGGATTTTTCCTGTGCCGGGCCATCGTCACATCAAAATTTGGCAAGATCCTGGTGGGCATTCGGGACGCGGAAAGCCGCACGCGGTTCCTTGGCTATCGGGTGGAACACTACAAACTGTTCGTTTTTACCCTGTCGGCAATGATGGCCGGCGTCGCCGGTGCCTTGTATGTGCCCCAGGTGGGCATCATCAATCCCGGCGAATTCGCCCCCGCCAACTCCATCGAGATCGTGGTCTGGGTGGCGCTCGGCGGGCGGGGCACCTTGTATGGCGCGGCCATGGGCGCCATAGTCGTCAACCTTGCAAAGAGCTATCTGACCGCCGCCTTTCCAGAGGTCTGGCTGTTCGCCCTGGGCGCCCTGTTCATTGCCGTCACCCTGTTCCTGCCAAAAGGCATTGTTGGTGGCATCGCCGGCAGCTTCAAACTGTTTCCATTCCGAATTATGGGGCGGAGCCGGTCATGAGCGATGTCCTGTATCTTGACGGCATCTCCGTCTCCTTCGACGGGTTCAAGGCCCTGAACGATTTGAGCCTGGTTGTGGAACAGGGCGAGATGCGGGCCGTCATCGGCCCCAACGGCGCCGGCAAAACCACCATGATGGATGTCATCACCGGCCGCACCCGCCCGGACAAGGGCATCGCCTTGTTTCAGGGCGATATCGATCTGACCAAAAGGGACGAGGCGGAAATCGCCAATCTGGGCATCGGACGCAAGTTCCAGAAACCCACGGTGTTCGAAAGCCACAGCGTGGAAGACAATCTGCAACTGGCGCAAAAGGCCCCGCGCGGCCCCTTCG
>JAPYUH010000298.1 GCA_029936195.1 Alphaproteobacteria bacterium | reverse complement strand
GAGATGGCGAAATATCATCTGATTAGTTCCGTTACTTGACCGTGGGTCCAGCGCGCCGTGATTCTTTTGCGTGCGAAAGACGTCGATTTCGAAGTCACCTACATTGACCTGACCGATAAACCGGATTGGTTCCTGAAAATCTCGCCCCACGGCAAGGTGCCCGTGCTTTCGGTGGATGACGAACCGTTGTTCGAATCCAATGCCATCGCGGAATACCTCGATGACGTGGTGGCGCCGCCCAAGCACCCGGCGGATGCCTTCAAACGCGCCCGCAATCGGGCCTGGACGGATTTCGTGCCCGACTTCTCCAAGGGCATCAACATCTACTACACCAAGACGAAGGAGGAGCTGGAGGCGAAGCTGGCCGCCGCGCCCGTATTCCTGCAAAAGCTGGAAGATGCCATCGCCAGGGAACGGGGCAACGAAGGGCCTTATTTCAATGGCTCGGAATTGTGTCTGGTGGATGCGGCCTATGCGCCGTTCCTACAACGCCTGTTGATGGTGGAGCCGTTCACGCGGACCAACATGCTGCGGGAATTCCCCCTGGTACAGGCCTGGGCAAAGGCCTTGGTGGCCAACGACAGCGTCAAGGGTTCGGTGGCGGACAGTTTCAATGATGTGTTCTACGCCAACCTGAAAAAACGCGACTTCTACGTCGGCACGTTGCTCAGTGAAGACGTGGTCGCGGCGGAATAGTGCGCACCGGACGGTGTCACTGCGGCGGGGTCCGGTATGAAATTACCGGACCCGTCCGCCAGATCGTCGAATGCCATTGCGAAAGCTGCCGCCGCCTTACGGGCAGTGTCTGGCATGCCACCGGCGCCAACCAAAAAGACGTCACCATCAAGGATAATGACGGCACTCTGAACTGGTACCGCTCCTCGGAAAAGGTGGAACGTGGTTTTTGCGGCAAATGCGGCGCCACCATGTTTTTCCGCCGGGACGGCGGGGATGCCATTGCCATCACCGCCGGCAGTCTGGATCAACCAACGGGCCTGAAGCTGATGATGCGTATCTTCACCGACGAGATGGCCGACTACGCCGCCAACACCACCGCCAACAGCGGTGGCGACGGCATCCCGCATCATGGACAGTTTCCCGACATGCTCCATTTCGCTATTCCAGAGGAATAGCCGGGCTTTACCACGGGGCATGAACAATGCACCCCCATCACGGGAATTCGACTACGTCATCGTCGGGGCCGGCTCCGCCGGTTGCGTGCTGGCCAATCGGTTGAGCGAGGATCCCGGCGCAACGGTGCTGTTGCTGGAATATGGCGGCAGTGACCGTGGCCCCTTCATTCAGATGCCGGCGGCGCTGTCGATCCCGATGAATTCGCCGCGCTACAATTGGGGTTTTGCTTCCGCGCCGGAACCGCACATGAACGGGCGGGAGATGAATTGCCCGCGGGGCAGGGTGCTGGGCGGCTCCTCCTCCATCAACGGCATGGTCTATGTGCGCGGCCATGCCGGCGATTTTGACCAATGGCGGGACCTTGGCGCGAGGGGCTGGGCCTACCGGGATTGTCTGCCCTATTTCCGCAAGGCCGAGACCTGCGCCCATGGCGGCGACCAATACCGGGGCGGCGAGGGGCCCGTGCACACCGGCAACGGCAATGGCATGGCGAACCCCCTTTATGGGGCATTTGTCGAGGCGGGACGGCAGGCCGGGTACCCTGTGACGGCGGACTGCAACGGCCGCCAACAGGAAGGCTTTGGCCGCATGGACATGACCGTCAAGGGCGGCGTGCGGTGCAGCACGTCCAATGCCTACCTGCGGCCCGCCCGCCGCCGGCCTAATCTTACAGTGACAACGGGCGCCCTGTGCCACCGGGTCGTGATGGACGGCCGGCGGGCCACCGGTGTTGAATATGAAGTCAACGGCGGACGGCGCCTGGCCGTTGCCGCGCGCGAAGTCATCCTGTCGGCCGGGTCCATTGGTTCGCCGCATCTGTTGCAGTTATCCGGCATTGGGCCACAAGACGTTCTGGCCCGGGCGGGAATTGCCTTGGTGCATGATCTGCCCGGCGTCGGCGCCAATTTACAGGACCATTTGGAGGTCTATTTTCAGTTTAGGAGCCTCCGCCCCATCACCCTGAACGGCCGGCTAAATCCGCTCGCCAAGTTTCTTATTGGTGCGCGATGGTATCTGTTCAAGACCGGGCTGGGGGCCACCAATCATTTCGAATCCTGCGCCTTTGTCCGCTCCCGCCCTGGCGTGAAGTGGCCCGATATCCAATATCACTTCCTGCCCGCCGCCATGCGCTACGACGGCCGCGCGGCGTTCGACGGCCACGGTTTTCAAGTTCACGTGGGCCCCAATAAGCCGCGCGCCCGCGGCGGTGTCGCCGCGGTCTCGCCCAATGCCCGTGACAAGCCCGGGATACAGTTCAACTACCTGGACAACGAGGCTGACCGCGAGAGCTTCCGCCAATGCATCCGCCTGACCCGCGAGATCATGGGCCAACCCGCTCTTGACGCCTATCGCGGCGGCGAGATCCAACCGGGCCTGGATGTTGCCAGCGACGGGGAGATCGATGCCTGGGTGCGGGCCAATGCCGAAAGCGCCTATCACCCGTCCTGCACCTGCAAAATGGGCGGTATTGGCGATGCCATGGCCGTGCTCGACCCTGAATGCAGGGTGCGGGGGATCGATGGCTTGCGGGTGGTGGACGCCTCCATATTTCCCGCCATCACCAACGGCAACCTGAACGCGCCCACCATCATGACGGCGGAGAAAGCCGCCGATCTGATCCGCGGACAGGCTCCTCTCGCACCTTCCAACGCCGAAAGCCATACGGACCCCGAATGGCAAACCCGCCAGCGTCCCGGCCAGCCGCTGCGGGAGGTGATATGAGCATCCGCGGCATCCTGTTTGACAAGGACGGCACCTTGCTGGATCTGAACAGGACCTGGGTGCCTGTTTACCGCACCGCCGCCTTGGCCGTTTCGGGCGGCGATCAAGGCTTGGCGGCACAGTTGCTGGATGACGGCGGCCTGGATGACAACGCCGGCTACATCGCGCCAGATTCCTTGCTGGCCTCGGGCACCACGGATGAAATTGCCGCGCGGTGGGGGCGATGGCGCCTACTCACGGATACGGAAATCTGGCCACTGTTTTAGACAATATCTTTCTTGAACAAGGCGCCAAGAGCACCATGCCGGTGGCTGGGTTGTTTAGCGTCATTCGGTCCCTAAAAGACAGTGGCCTGACCCTTGGCATTGCCACGTCCGACAGCGCCTCCGGCGCGCGGGCCACGCTGTGTCCCATTGATGTGCTGGATCAGTTTGACTTCATCGCCGGCTATGACAGCGGCTTTGGCATCAAGCCCGAACCGGGCATGGTTTTCGCGTTTTGCCGGGCCACGAGTTTGCCTGCCAGCGCGGTCATGGTGGTCGGAGAAAGCCGTCACGATCTTGAAATGGGCCGCTGGGCCGGTGCCGGTCTCGGTATCGGCGTCCTGACCGGCTCCAGCCGCCGGACGGATCTGGCCGATCATGTTGTCGACAGTATCGCGGATATCTCCGGTCTGTTGGGATTGGAAACTGATGGGGGCGTGGATGGATTGGCGTAACTTTGGCACCAACGAAATCCCGATGATCCTCGATCTCATGGCGGTGGCGGTGTTTGCCGTTTCAGGCGCGCTGGTGGCCAGCCGCAAGCAGATGGATATTTTCGGCTTTATCATGCTGGGCACGGTGACGGGCATCGGCGGCGGCTCCATGCGGGATGTCTTTCTGGGCCGCCTGCCGGTGTTATGGGTGGAGACGCCGATCTATGTATTGGTCTGCATTTTCGCCGGCGCCATCGCATTCTTTGCCGCCCATCGGTTCCGCTCATGCTATCGTTTCATCCTATGGCTAGACGCCTTGGGCCTTTCGCTGTTTTGCGTCATGGGAGCCGAGACTGCGTTGTCCGTCGGCGCGCATCCAGTGGTGGCGGTGATCATGGGGGTCATTACGGGAACCTTTGGCGGTATAATCCGGGATATGCTGGGCGGCGAAGTAACCCTTATCCAAAAGCGGGAGATTTATGTCACCGCCGCCCTCGCCGGTGCCGCCCTGTTCGTTGCCCTCATTGGCTTGCAATTGCCGCCGTCGATTTGCTGGGCGATGGGTTTTCTATGCTGTTTTTCGATCCGGGGTTTGGCCCTGCGTTTTTCCTGGTCCCTGCCCGGCCGCAATAATAACGCCAACACAGGTTGAAACCCCGCACCGGGACCGTTATCAATGCCCACTTCCAGCGGACGGGTGGCCGAGTGGTTGAAGGCACTGGTCTTGAAAACTAGTTACGTTCCTTTAAATCATTGATATATAATGATTTTTACTCTGTTGTTGACTAACCAACAACTAACCAAC
>JAPYUH010000035.1:23733-25305 GCA_029936195.1 Alphaproteobacteria bacterium | reverse complement strand
ATTTCGCCCGCGAGAACCTGACCGGTATTTATGATGTGGAATTCTCCATTGCCGCCGGTGAATCGGGCGGCATCTCCAATCCCCAATACCTGGCCGACCTGGAAAAATTTGCCGTCTGGCTGCGGACCCAGCCGGGCGTGGTGCATGTCAACGTCATCACCGACGTAATGAAACGCCTGAGCAAGTCCATGCATGGGGATGATGAAAGCTGGTATCGCCTGCCCGACGAGCGCAATCTGGCGGCGCAGTATCTGCTGCTGTACGAGATATCCCTGCCTTTCGGCTTGGATTTAAACAGCCAGATCAACGTGGATAAATCCGCCAGCCGGGTGTCCGTGACATTGGACAATGTCTCGTCGGAAGATATCCGCATGACGGCGGCACGGGGGGAAAACTGGCTCAAGGAAAATGTACCCCCCGCCATGCAGACGGAAGGCTCCGGCGCCGCCGTGATGTTCGCGCATGTGGCCGACAGCAACATCAAATCCATGCTGGTGGGAACGGCATTGGCTTTCGTGTTGATCTCCCTTTCCATGGTCATCGCCTTGCGCAGCTTGCGCATCGGCCTGATCTCCCTGGTGCCGAATATCGTGCTGGCGGCCATGGCGTTCGGGCTGTGGGGCATGCTGGTGGGGCAGGTCGGCCTGGCGGCCTCGGTTATAGCCGCGACCTCGTTGGGCCTGATCGTCGATGCCTCGGTGCATTTCCTGTCCAAGTATATGCGGGGCCGGCGGGAGTTGGGGGCATCGCCCGAGGATGCGGTGCGCTACAGTTTTCAGACCGTGGGCATGGCCCTGTGGGTCACCACGGCCGTGCTGATCATGGGTTTTGCCGTGCTGTCCCTGTCATCGTTCAGCCTGAACGCGGACATGGGATTGCTGACGGCGATCACCATCGCCATCGCCCTGGTCATCGATTTTCTGTTGTTGCCGCCTCTGTTGCTGTTGTTCGACCGGCCGATGAAGAACGAAGCCGTGCCCGCCGTTCATCCCAAGGCAGCGGCACACCCCTAACAAACCATGCATCATTCTAATAGAGGCAGTCCAATGAACACGCTCCATACGGGTACCAAGACCATGCTGGCCACGGCGCTGCTGGCCATATCCCTGTCACTATCGCCCAACACCGCAGGGGCGCTTATAAGTGCCAAAGATATTAGTGCTGAAGATAGGGGCCGAAAAATGGCCGAGGAATGGGACCGCCGCAACCAGGGATTTGGCGATACCGAGGCCAGCATGCAAATGGTTCTGGTCAACCGCCACGGCGAAACCTCCAGCCGCCGCATGAAACAGAAAATCCTGGAAGTGCCGGGCCACGACGATGGCGACAAGAGCCTGACGATCTTTGAATCCCCGCGGGATATCAAGGGCACAGCCTTTCTCAGCTTTGCCAAGATCCTGGACCCGGACGATCAATGGCTCTACCTGCCGGCCCTCAAAAGGGTGAAGCGCATATTCTCGAAAAACAAATCCGGGCCGTTTGTCGGTTCGGAATTCGCCTACGAGGATCTGTCCGCCCAGGAGCTGAAGAAATTCACCTACAAATGGCTGCGCGATGAAGCCTGCGGCGCGC
>JAPYUH010000035.1:4632-23723 GCA_029936195.1 Alphaproteobacteria bacterium | reverse complement strand
GAACAGGCCCCGACCTATGGGAATTCCGGCTACACCCGCACGGTGGTTTGGTACGACAAGGCTGAATACCCGCAGCGGACAATTGACTATTTCGACCGCCGGGGGGCGCCATTGAAGACCCTTACGTTTACCAAATTCAAACAATACCTGGGCAAATACTGGCGCGCTCACGATCTGCACATGGTTAATCATCAGACCGGCAAACAAACCCGCTTGACTCTCTCCGACATCGCCTTTCAAAAGGGCCTGCGTGACAGCGATTTTAATAAGAACAGCCTGAAACGGGCACGTTGAAAAATATGGGTCCGCCAATCCGGTTTGTGTTGAGTGCCATCGTCTTGTGTGCCGGTCTGTCGCCGGCGGCAGGGGACCCTCTATTTGAGATGTCCGGCTTCGTCGCCGGTGATCTGAGGCTGTTTCCCCACCATGCGATCCAGCCGGGCCAGGACAACCAACGCCTCAACCCATCCCTGGTGCCGCAACCGGAATTTCTGTGGGAGTGGAATGGCGGCGACGACCGCATTGAATTCGCCCCCTTCGCCCGCCTTGACAGCCACGATCGCGAACGCAGCCACGGCGATATCCGCCAGCTTAGCTATCTGCACATTGACGACGGCTGGGACCTGACGGCGGGTTTCGACAAGGTGTTCTGGGGCGTCATGGAATCCCGCCATCTGGTGGGCTACATCAACCAGACAGATGCGGTGGAGGACGTGGATGGAGAAGACAAATTGGGCCAACCCATGCTCAACCTCGGTCTGCAACGGGACTGGGGCGATCTGAATTTTTTCTATCTGCCCTATTTCCGCGAGCGTGCCTTCCCGGGCCGCCATGGCCGCTTGCGCGCGTCCTTGGTGGTGGATACCGACCGGGCGCGCCATGAGGCCAGCGCGGGGGAGTGGTATCCCAACGTGGCCCTGCGTTACGCCACCGTGCTGGGCGATTGGGATATCGGCCTGGCGCAGTTTCACGGCACCGACCGGGAACCCAGACTGCTGGCCGAGGCCGACGCCAACGGCGCCATCAAGCTGATCCCTGTTTATGACATCGTTGACCGCACCAGCGTCGATATCCAGGCCACCATCGAGGAATGGCTGTGGAAGTTCGAGGGTATTTATCAGACCGCCCGCCATGGTTCCTTTTTCGCCGCCTCCGCCGGGTTGGAGTACACCTTTTTCGGATCGGTGGGCGAAGCCGGCGATCTGGGCGTGATCGCGGAGTTGCACTACGACGGCCGCGGCCGTTCCGCCCCCCTGAGCATGTTCGATGACGATATTTTTCTCGGCGCCCGCCTGACCCTCAACGACCCCGACAGCACGGCTTTTCTGGGCGGCATCATTTTCGATCCCGACAGCCACGCCAAGGCAATCTCCCTGGAAGCAGAAACCCGCCTGTCCGATATCTGGAAACTGGAAGCCGAACTCCGCCTCTACGAAGACATCAAGCACGGCGAGTTGCTTTATTCCAGCCGCCAGGATGACCATCTGCAAGTTCGATTTTCCCGAAATTTCTAGCCCGGCGGATCCCATTTTGTATCCGGGTCCATTGGGTAGACGGGGCGGGGCAGGTTTTTCCAGTTGAAGCGGGAGAGGATGGGCGAGGTCAGGCCGGCGGTGTCCACTTCGTAGACCTGTTCAGGGGCGAACCAGGGCGCGAAGCCGGCGCGGAAATGGCCCCGCGATTTGACGCAGACCGTGTGCGCCTGGGCGATATCCAGGCCGAACATCTCGAAAAATACCGGGTCGGCGGTTTGGTTGCGGGCCGAGATGACGATCACCGTGATGCCGCCAATTTGCAGGGCCGCGCAGGGACCCAGTTTGAGCTGGCGGTTCTTGTAGATTCCCAAACGGCCGGCCACGTTGCCGTCGTGCAACTTTAAAACAGTTGCCCGTGCCTCGAAACGCTTGGAGAATTCCGTGTCGCCGGTGCGGTTGAAGACGGCTTGGAATTCCGCCCCTTCGCCCAGGCCGTGCGCCTCCGCCCCCAGGTCCTTGTCGAAGAAAGCGCCGAAATAGACGCCCTTCGCATCGGCTTGCGCCAGGGCCGCCAGCAGCCAGGTGGTGCGCCCCTCGCCGCCGCCGCCCGGATTGTCGCCCGCGTCGGAAAAGATCACCGGGGCGCGATCATCCCTCGCGGCGATGGCCACGGCGGCCTCGATGGAAGTCATGTCGCGGGTGAAGGCGGTGCGGTTGTTCCAGGCCCGGGTGGCGATCTCGTTCGCCAACAGGGCGGCCTTGGCGGCATCCCCGCGCGCGGTGACGACGACCGACAGGCCGTTCTTGGCGGTATCCGAGAAAGCAAAATTGCCAAACACCGAGACATTGACGATTTCGCCGGCTTCCTCCCTTTCGCGCCGCTGGCCGTAGTCGATCAGTTCGCCATAGGGCCCCGCCGCCGTCAGCAGGGTGGTCGACGGCGGCACCAGGGGCAGGCGGATCATATGCTGGGCGGGCGCCATGCCGGCAAACATCCGGCGCATCAACATCGCCGCCTCCTCGCCGCGCTGAACCTGATCCACATGCGGATTGGTCTGATAGCCGATGATGGCGTCGGTCGCCCCGACCATGGTCTGGGACAGATTGGCGTGCAGGTCCAAGGTGGCGATCACCGCCACATCCCCGCCGACGGCATCCCGGATGGCCGCCATCAAGGTGCCGTCGGGGTCGCCGTTGTCGGTTGCCACCATGGCACCGTGATTGGCGATATAGACGCCGTCCAGGGGTCCGGCCGCCACCAGCCCGGCGACAATGTCGGCGACGCAGGCGCGAAAGAAATCACCCTCGATGGGCCCCCACGGCGGACAACCGGTCAACAGCAGCGGCACCGGCTGCCAGGCGCCGGTGGCATCCATGGCCTGGACGAAGGCGGCCATCTCGCGCGGCAGGATGGAGACTGGCTGGCGCGCCTCCCGCACCATCTCCGCGCCCGTCACATACAAAGCCTCGCGGAAATCGGCTTCCGTCGCGATGGGGGAAAAGGCATTGCTTTCCAGGATCACCCCGCACAGGGCAACCCGTTTTTTATGTTCAGGCATTCGTTGCTGTCCCTAGTTCCATATTCATTCGCGGGCTTATTCCCGGGGAGAGTGCTTGGCCAGGATCCGCTGCAAGGTGCGCCGGTGCATGTTCAGGCGCCGGGCGGTTTCCGAAACATTGCGGCCGCATAGTTCATAGACCCGTTGAATATGCTCCCACCGTACCCGGTCGGCGGACATGGGTTTTTCCGGCGGGGCGGGGTGCGCGCCGTCCTCGGCCAGCAGGGCGGCCTCGACGGCGTCAGCATCGGCCGGCTTGGCCAGATAGTCCACCGCGCCCAGCTTGACCGCCGCCACGGCGGTGGCGATATTGCCATAGCCGGTCAGCATGACGATGCGACCGTGGGGCCGGATTTCGCGCAAGGCGCCGACCACGTCCAGACCGTTGCCATCCGCCAGGCGCAAGTCGATCACCGCGTACTCGGGCGTGACCGTCCTGGCCTGTTCGATCGCCTCCCGCACCGAGGCGGCGGTGCTGACGGTAAAGCCGCGCCGTTCCATGGCCGTGGCCAGGCGCTGCAGCCAAATTTTGTCGTCGTCGACCAGCAGCAGCGTCCGCCCCCCCTCGGGGTTATCACCGCGCTCATCGGCGTCACTCAACATCATCAATCCTGCTCTCCCGCATTTGGATTTCTAGTTTGTTTTCTGGCTGGTTTTCAGGTTGGTTTTCGGTTTCGCTTTCGGCAAGATCCATTATGTGCCTTGGCCAGCGAATGACAACCGTCGCGCCCTGGCCCTGTTTATGGTTGAAAAAATGCAGGCTGGCCCCGGTACGTTCCAGCAAAGTCTTGGAGATGAACACGCCCAGGCCCATGCGGCCGGCGCCGGGCCGGGTCGAAATATAAGGATCACCCAGCAAGTCGAGAATATTGGCGGCGAACCCCGGACCATCGTCCGTGATGGACAGCTCCACGAGGTTCTCATCCCAGTTGGAAGCCAGGTCCACATGGCTGGCCGCGAAGTCGGTGGCGTTCTCGATCAAATTGCCCAGGCCTTGGATCAGTTCGGGACTGCGGCGCACCAGCGGCGCCGGGGTCGTTGCCTTGCCCGTCACCCGTATGGCGGCGTCATCATTGCCATACTGATCCGCGGCGTCATTGATCAAGGCGTCGAAGGGCAGGCGCGAGACCGCCGGATCGGCGCCGCCCGACGGATTGCGGGCCAATTGGGCCAGAATGTCACGACAGCGCGCCACCTCGCCATCCAGTATTTCCAAATCCGCGTGGAATTTTTCTCCCACCGGTTGATCGTGCAAAAGTTCCTTGGCGATCAGGGCGATGGTCCCCAGGGGCGTGCCCAATTTATGAGCGGCGGCGGCGGCCAGGCTGCCCACGGCGGACATCTGCCGCTCCTTGGCCAAGGTCTCCTGGGTTGCGGCCAAGGCATCGGACATGCGCCGGGCCTCTTCCGCCACGCGCCAAGCATAGAACATCAAAAACGCGGTCCCCACCACCAGGGACAACCAAATCCCCGCCGCATATAACGGCGGCAAGGTGAATCCGGGCGACGGCCAGGGCAGGGGCAGATGAAAAAACGCCAGCATGGAGACGCAGGCCAGGGCCAACAGACCCAGATAGGTGGTGCTGCGCCGGCTGAGGATCGTGGCCGATATGGTGACCGGTACAAGGAAGAGCAAGGCAAAGGGATTATCCAGACCGCCGGTCAGATATAGCAAGACCGCCAATTGACCGATGTCAAAGGCCAGATAACCCGCCGCCGCCCCGTCACGATGCCAATGGCTCAACCCAGGCCGGGCGATAATCCAAAGATTTACCACGGCGGAGGCGCCGATGGCCCCGAGGGCGGGGTTCATGGGCAATTCGAATTCCAGGAATACGTCAACCAACAAAAGCGCCATCAATTGACCGGCGATGGCCAGCCAGCGGATCAACAGCAGGGTTCGAACCCGTACCTGACCCATTGCCGGGTGGCTCATTCCCGTGGGGGTCATGGGGTTCAGCGCGGTCATGGGCCTACCATGTTGAATGTCCCCTCAGGGCGCAATCCCAGCCGCCAGATGCAGCAGGGTTTCATCGCCGCCCTGGCGCGCCATCAGGCCCAGACCCAGGGGACAGTGGTCCAGGCCGGCCAGGGGCAGATTGATCTGTGGGCATCCGGACAGGCCGGCGATGCAGGTCAAACCCATGGCGCGCCAGCGGAAATCATCCAGTTCCGCTTCCGGCGTCTCGCACAATGGGGCAATGCCCGGCGCTGTCGGCAGGCACAAAATGCCGTCATCGCCCAAAAGATCGCTCAGATGCTGGCGCACCGCGTCGCGCACCGCCCGGCCTTCCCCCTCGGCCTCTTCCGAAATCTTGGCGGCGGCGGCAAAGCGGTCGGCCACGCCGGGGCCGAAGTTCGGCTTTGCCCGTTCGATCCAGGCGCCGTGGGCGCGCCAGATATCGGCCATCTGCAAGGCACGGAAATGCGGCATCCATTGGTCCGGCCCGGCTTCGCTAATGTCGATCTCTTCGCGCTTTTCGAAATGTTCGGCGACCTGATCGACCGCGCCGGCCAAGGCCGCCGCCGCCTGGTCCGGCAGCAGGGCGAAACAGTCGCGGGCAACCAGCAGCCGGCGGGGTTTGGACGGTGCGCCCGCGTTGGGCAGCAACACCCGGCCAATGTTTTCCATCAGCGCGCCGCCGCGCGTGAACCAGCCAATGGTGTCGAAGCATGGCGCCAGGGGATGCACGCCATCCACCGGAATGCGGCCCTGGGTGGTGCGAATGCCATGAATGCCGCAAAACCCCGCCGGCATCCGGACCGAGCCACCGGTGTCCGAGCCCAAGGCGAAATCGACCAGGCCGCCTGCCACCGCCGCCGCCGAGCCCGACGACGAGCCGCCGGGAATACGGTCCTGCGCATTGACGTTGACCGGGGTGCCGTAATGGGCGTTCTGCCCGGTAATGGAAAAAGCCATCTCATCCGTCTGCGCCTTGGCCACCATTCGGCCCCCCGCCGCCAACAGTTTGGTGACGGCGGAGGCGGTCGCCGTGGCGGCGGGGTGGCTGGCCAGCCAGTCGGGACTGCCCGCGCCGGTGACATGACCGGCGATATCGTACAGGTCCTTGACGGCGAAATTCAGTCCCGACAAAGGGCCATTGCCGGTTGGCGCCAAGGCCACCGCATCGTGTTTTATGTATGCGCCCAGATCCGCGGCGTCATGTTCCGTCATGCCCTCACCTTTTCTTGAAGCTCACGTGTGATGCCCATCACTTTCGTCCTGATCATACCCTACCCATCTTCTATCAGCACGAAAGGATAGATCGATGTTTGAACTGGGCACCAATGCCCTCTCCTCCGCTTGGTTCTGGTGGTGTCACATCGCGGACGTCGTCCCGTTGTGGAATCCCTATGGCGCTTTCTTTACCGTGGGGATCATGCTGACGCTCGTCGGCCTAGTTATCAAACGCATCAAGGGTGACGATTAGCCCATTTCCCTGTATTCAGGGCGCATGGAAAACACGCCATTTCAGGACCAGTTCACGATCGGCGGCCGGCCGATTGGCGCCGGCGCGCCGTGTCTGTTTATCGCCGAGGCGGGCGTGGCCCATTTCGGCGACATGGATTTGGCGGTTCAGCTGGTCGAACTGGCGGCCGACGCCGGCGCGGACGTTTTCAAGACGCAGGTGTTCGACGTGGATCAGTTGATCGCCGCCGAGATGCCCGAATGGCGCGACCGCCTGCGCCCGCGCAACCTGTCCCTGGCGCAATTCAAGGATCTGAAGACCCTTTGCGATGAACGGGGCATGTTGTTCATGGCCACGGCCCACAATGAAAGCCGCATTCCCTGGCTGGAGAAACTGGCCGGTTCGGTAGAGTTATGGCAGTTGGACCACGCCTCCGCCTTCGCGGCCGAGGATATGGTCATCGGCCATTTCGGCGGGGCGGCAAAGCCATGAGCCGCCATGGCCGCTACCGCCGCAGTCCCGGTATCAATGAGACCCCGGTTGAGGATGAATTGTTCCTGATCGCCGACGATAGCGGCGATATCTATCATCTGGACCAACTGGCCATGCCCATTTGGCGGGCCCTGGAACAGTCTAATACCGAGGCTGAGTTGGTGGATTTATTCTCTCAGGCCTTTCCGGAAACCACCGCCCTGACCTTGCAACAGGATCTCCGCGCCGCCCTGCTCAAGCTGCAAGCGGGCGGTTTGATCGAACTCTTCGATTGAGCATGCGCCAGACCGTGCTAGTTTGCCCTATTCCCTATTTTTTCGTTTGATTGGAGTGCGACATGACCCGCATGACTGGCGGCCAGGCCCTGGTGAAATCCATTACCGCCCACGGCGTCGATACAATTTTTGGCCTGCCCGGCGTGCAGCTGGACTGGTTTTTCAATGCCTTGCATGACGAAGGCAACAACATCCGGGTCATCAACAGCCGCCACGAACAGGGCGTCGCCTACATGGCGCATGGCTATGCCCAATCCACCGGCAAGGTCGGCGCCTTTGCCGTGGTGCCGGGGCCGGGTGTCTTGAACACCACGGCGGCGTTGAGCACCTCTCTGGCGGCCAACGTGCCCGTGCTTTGCGTGACCGGGCAAATTCCATCCGGCTATATCGGCCGGGGCCATGGCCAGCTGCACGAGATCCCCGATCAATTGTCCATTCTGCGCGGCCTGACCAAATGGGCCGACCGGATCGATCATCCCACCGATGCACCCGGCAAGGTGGCCGAGGCGTTCCGCCAGCTGCGCACCGGCCGGCCGCAACCGGTCGCCATCGAAATGCCCTTGGATCAATTGGCCAAAAGCTGCAATGTGGATTTGCCCGCCGCCGCCACGGACTACACCCGCCCGGCTGTGGACGAGGATGCGGTGGCCGCGGCCGCGGCCCTGTTGGCGGGGGCCAAGGCGCCCATGATCTTCGTCGGCAGCGGCGCCGTGGATTGTGGCGAGGCGGTCCGGAATTTGGCCGAGATGCTGCAGGCACCGGTGATCGGCAACCGCACGGGCCGGGGCATTCTGTCCAACCGGCATTATTTGTCGCTGACCCAGTTCGCTGGACATCGTCTATGGGCCAAGGCCGATGTGGTTCTGGCCGTGGGCAGCCGCCTGCAACAGCCGCGCATGAGTTGGGGCACGGACAATGATCTGAAAATTATCCATGTGGATATCGACCCGGTGGAAATCCGGCGCATCGGCGGGGCGGATGTGGAAATCGTCGGCGATGCCCAGGATATCGTCCCCGCCCTGGTCAATGCGGTGGCCAGCAAGGCCCCGGCCATAGCCTCCCGCGAGGACGAGTTGAACGGCGTGAAAGCCGACGTGCACGCCATGCTGGAAGACAAGCTGGCGCCGCAAATGTCCTGGATCAAAGTGCTGCGCGAGGCCTTGGACGACGACGGCATCTATGTGGATGAGCTGACCCAGGTTGGTTATGTCTCCCGCGTCGCCATGCCAATTTATCATCCCCGCACCTTCCTCACCTCGGGCTTTCAGGGCACCTTGGGCTCCGGCTTGGCCACCGCCATCGGCGCCAAAATCGCCCATCCGGATAAACAGGTGCTGTCCATCAACGGCGACGGCGGCTTTATGTATAACGTTCAGGAACTGGCCACGGCGGTGAAGTATAACGTGGCCCTGGTGGCCATCGTCTTCGCCGACGGGGCATATGGCAACGTCCGCCGCATGCAGCAGAACCTCTATGACAACCGCACCATTGCCTCCGACCTGACCAATCCGGATTTTGTCGCCATGGCGGAAAGTTTCGGCTGCGCCGCCTATCGCGCCGAGACGCCCGAACAACTGGCCAAGACCTTGCCAGAGGCTTTCAAGCAAACCGTGCCGACGGTGATCGAAGTGCCGTTTCCCCCCACGCCCGACCCCTGGTCGGTGATCATCCCGCCGCGCAACAGGGGCCTCTAAGGCCTGATTGAAATCGCCGGGCCACCCATTCCTCCACCCGGCCACCCACGGAATGATAATTAATGGGTGGCCGGGTGGGGGAGTGGGTGGCTTGGATCAAATCTGAATGGATTTAGGCTGGTACATCGCTTAACCCCAGACGAATTTGGCGCGTGTACAGCGCGGCGATGATGACCAGGTTCATGATGTTGAAGGCGAAGCCGGCCGGAAACGCGGCGGAATATCCCCCCGTCAGGTCATGAATGGCACCGCCCATCCAGCCACCCAACGCCATGCCCAGGGCGGCGAACAGATACTGCGCTGCCGATGCGGTCTGCCAGCATGCCGAAGGCGATGCGCGAGAAAAACGCCGCCGCAAACAGCACCGACAGCAGCTCCGCCGCGCGAGCGCTGGAAAAGCCAAGGTCCGTGGCATGGCTGAACAGATGTACGTTGGGCATGGCCATGGCCGCGCAACAGCCCAATACGGCCAGCCACAGGGCCAATTGCACCCCGTTGGCGGGCTGGCCCAAAACCCGGCCGTTTTCGCTGCCCCGCGTGGCCTGGCTCTCGGTCAAAATTGCCGGCGGCTTGGGCCGCAGCAGCAACGCCAGGGGTATCATGGTGACCAGCACAAAGATGCCGAAGAACTGGCAGGCCTCGCGCCAGCCGGCGCCGTCATTGATGTAGCGCAGCACTGGCGGCCAGACCACGCCGGCCACTCCCTGGCCGGAGGCGATAATGGCCACCGCCAAGCCGCGCCGGCGGTCGAACCAGCGAGTGGCGTTTGCTATCAGGGGCGCGATCATCGCCGCCTTGCCCAGCAGGCCGATCAGAATGCCGTTGGCAAGATACAGGCTCCATTTGCCCCCCGATTGCGCCGCCAGGAAAGAACCCATGGCGATCATCACGGCACTAAACAATACGGGTTCCATGACACCACGTTTGTCCAGCCACCAGCCCATGGCCAGACCGCCGATACCCGTACCCAGCATCATCAGGGAATAGGCCAGGGACGGCATGGCCCGGTCCGATCCTAGATCGACGGCGATGGGCTTTAGTGTCACAAACAAAATATTGGGCGCGCCCAGGCCGATAGAGTGAATGGCGAGGGAGGCGATAATGATCACCCAGCCGTACTGAACTTCGATACTGCCGTTCTGTCGGGACATAAACCGGTACTGCCTAAACCTTTGCCCCGACCCATGCCTGGACTTGTGCCACCTTTTCCGCCAACGGCGCGGCGGCGTCAAGGCAATGCCAGTCTATATTCCCGGCACCATGACGCACCTGCCGTAGCATAACCGACCGGTCGGCGTCCGAGGCATCCCCCCGGCGGCCCGCGATACGGCCCGCCATCAGGGCCGGGTCCGCATCCAGCCAAATGCCCATGAAGGGCACATCGTGCCGAACCGCCAGTGCCGCCAGGGCGGCCCGGCCGTCGGGTCGGTTATGGACCGCATCGGCGATCACCGCGTGGCCCGCCGACAGCGCCTGTCCGGCGCGTTGGCGCAAGGTGTCGTAGACCTTGGCGCTGATTTTGGATGTATAGGCATCTTGTTCCAGGGGCGTCTCAGGGTCGCGGCCCATCATCACCTTGCGCAATTCATCGCTGCGCAAATGCAACGCGCCGGGCATGGCGCCCAACGACGGCGCCAACGCGGCGGCCAGATGGGATTTGCCGCTGCCCGAATAACCGCCCACCGCGACCAGGACGGGCGGGGAAGGTTTCAGCGCGGCGCCGGCCAGATCCAAATAACGGATGGCCTCGGCGCGCAAGTCCGGGTCATCGTTCCGGCCGGCGGCGGTAAGGGCGGTAACCTGGGTTCGGATACTCGCCCGCATGGACAGAAACAACGGCAGGGCGGGCAGGCCGCCCAAATCCTCGCGGCGCAACAAATAACGGTTGAAAACCCGGTTGGCCTCGCCATGCAGGCCCCGATGCCACAGGTCCATCAGCAGAAAGGCCAGATCATAGAGGACATCATTTTGCGCCAGCCGGTCATCGAACTCGATGGCGTCGAACAACGTGGGACGATCGCCGTCCAGGTAGATATTGGCCAGATGCAGGTCGCCATGGCCATGGCGGACAAAACCCTGGCGCCGGCGTTGTTCCAACAAGGCACGCTGGGCCTCGATGGTCCGACGGGTCAAGGCCGCCACCGACGCCGCCCGCCTTGGCGCAAACAGACCGGGGGTGAAGCGGGCGATCACCGCCCTGTCCACGGCGGCGATGCGCCCCATCTCATCAGCCCCTCCCCATTCGCCGGACACCTCCGCCCTACCATGAAATTCGGCAATGGTGTCGGCCAGGGCATGCAAGATTGTCAGCGGCAGAGGGCCGTCGGCCACGGCCTGGCTCAACAATGCGCCATCGGAGAAGCGCTGCATTTTCACCAACCAGTCCACCGTATCGCCGTCTCCGCCGATCTCAAGCCGCCCATCGGGCCGCCGCACGACGGCTTCCATGCCCAGATAAAGGTTGGGCGCGGTGCGGCGGTTCAATTGTACTTCATGGCGGCAGACCGCCCGGCGCTTGTCCAAGGTGGAAAAATCCAGATAGGGCAGCCGCACCGCCCGCTTCAACTTGTAGGCAAATTGACCGGCCAGAAAGACCAGGGCGCCATGGGTCTGAATGCATGAGACATGGTCGCCCGGCTTCAACCCATGGCTTTCGGGATTGGCGAGATAATCGATGACCGCCTGCTGGTCTACGCTGGATATTCCGGTCGCCATTCTTCCAACCCCGCCGGGTCCTGATGGATGATGACCTCGGCGCCGGGAAAGGCGGCGCGGATGGCATCTTCCACCTCGTCGGCGATTTCATGGGATTGCATCAATGTCAATTCGCCATCCAGCTCCATGTGCAATTGTATGAAGGATTGCACGCCCGACGATCGGGTGCGCAGATCATGCACATCTTCCACGCGGTCATGGGCCAGCGCGATTTGCCGGATGCGCTGGCGTTGTGGTTCGGGCAATTCCCGGTCCATTAACTGATCCAGGGCGCTTTTTATGATACCCCAGGCGCCATGCAGGATGTAGGCGGCGACCAGCAGGGCAATAATGGCATCGGCATAGATCCAGCCAAACCGGCCGGCCAGAACCAGCGCCAGGATGACGCCCAGATTAGCCAGAATATCGCCCCGGTAATGCATGGAATCCGCCGAAATAGCCACGGACCGGGTGCGCTTGACCACGTGGCGCTGGAAGATTACCAGGCCGATGGTCAACACCAGGGACAGCACCATTACGGCGATGCCGATCTCGTCACGCACGATGGCGCGGGGTTCGATCAGGCGCTGGCCCGCCTCCGCCACCAAAAACAGCGCCGAACCCGAGATGAAGGCCGATTGCGCCAGCCCGGCCAGGGCTTCCGCCTTGCCATGGCCAAAGCGGTGTTCCCGGTCGGCGGGCACCAGGGCATGGGCCACGGCATACATATTCACCAGGGAGGCGCCCACATCCAGGACCGAATCCATCAGGGAACTCAATATTGCCACCGAATCGGTCAGAAACCAGGCCGCCAGCTTGGCCACGATCAACAGCCCGGCGACCCCCACGGCGGCCCGAGTCGCCAGGCGCAATAGGCGGGCGTGCCGAGGGTTCCCGGCCTCTGGCGCCATGGGGGCCGTATTCTGGCTGTTTGCCGTCTGCTGCACGAGGCTGGCTCCGTCGTTGGGAATAGTACCGTTACCTATATGGTAACCATCGATGGTGCAATCTGTCCTGGTTCTCCCACCGGTTCGTCCTATATATAGGCCATCGGCGTGCCCGGTTTATGCGGCGCGGCGCTGCATGGTGGAATAATTCCCGGACTGAATTTGGCTATTGCCTGATAAAAGTTTATTGTGACCGTCAATTTGGAACGGCAATTTGGAACTGCGAATGGAGCGGCTAATGGAACGGCTCATGACACGAAATATTCGTTTTTTTGCTATCGGCCTGCTGGCCCTTGGCTTGGCGGCCTGTCAGCAGGGCGGGCAGAAGCAGACCCTTGGAACCTTGTTGGGGGCCGTCGGCGGCGCGGTTGCCGGCAGCCAGATTGGCGGCGGCCGGGGCAATTTGGTCGCCGTGGCCGCTGGCACTCTTTTGGGCGCCTATCTGGGCGGCGAAGTCGGCAAGTCCCTTGACAAGGCCGACCGCCTCGCCATCAAGCAAACCACCCAACAGACGCTGGAAGCCACCCCGTCCGGCAACACGGTAAGCTGGAAAAACCCAGATAGCGGTCATTCAGGCACCGTGACGCCACAGTCGTCCTATAAAAATGCCTCCGGTCAGTACTGCCGCGAATACGAACAGGCTATTACCGTGGGCGGCAAGACGGAAACCGCCTACGGCACGGCCTGCAGGCAACCAGATGGCAGCTGGCAAATCGTCAACGGATAATTTCCTGGCCGGCGCGGCGATCTGTTTGGCACTGGGACAAATACTGCCGGCACCCGCCGGCGCGCAGGAACATGACCCGGGCAGAATTGTCGCCCGCAAGGCACCCGGCCCCGCATTCGAGGCCGGCGTCGCGGCCTATGACCGTGGCGAATTCGCCCTGGCCCGCGAGATCTGGCTGCCCTGGGCGCACACGGGCGACCCCGCCGCGCAACGCAATCTGGCGCATCTTTACCGCATGGGCCTGGGGGTGGCCCAAAATTTCGCTCAGGCCGCTACCTGGTACCGCTTGGCCGCCGACAATGGTCTGACCCGCGCCCAGGCCAATTTGGCAGCCATGTACCTGCGCGGCCAGGGGGTGGAAAAGGATGCCAAACAGGCCGCCTATTGGTTTACCGCCGCCGCCGGCGGCGGTCATGTTCTTGCCCAGTACAACCTTGCGCTGCTGTATCTGCGCGGCCAGGGCGTGGAACGGAACGAGGCCAAGGCCACTGGGTGGTTCTATCGCGCCGCCCAGGCCGGTCATAAGCCGGCCCTGCGCGCCCTGGGCAAACTGGTTGCCGTTGTCTCGGGACCCGCCGGCCCGCCCGGACCGCCGCCAGTACGGCGGGGACCGGCCAAGGTGATGGAAAAACCCCATCTAATACCCCTGACAAAACCCCTTACAAAAACCCAGTCAATATCCACGGATGCCGCCGTGCCGGGCAAGACGGAGGGCAAAACGGCCGCGGCTTCGGAATCCGCGGCGGAAGTTGCAGCCGAGCGGACCTTGCTGGAATTTATTGCGTCATTGTTCAGCGAACCGGAAGCTACCGACAACGCCCCGAAGCCGGCCTTGAATTTCGAACGGACGCCCGTCCAGGCACCTATCGGCGACCTTGCCGCCGGCCTCGTGGCGTTGCACGCCGCAAATTTCGCCGCCGCCAGGACCCAATGGCAGCCGTTGGCGGAAAATGGTCATGTGGAGGCGCAATATCAATTGGGCAAGCTATTCCAGCGGCAAGAATTTACCAAAGCTTCCAATGCCAAAAGTTTCTTCTGGCTGGCCCGCGCCGCCGCGCAAAACCATCTCGGCGCCCAGGCCGGCCGCGATGCCCTGGACCAAAGGATGAGCCCGGACGAACGCGCCGCGGCGCGGAAATTGTTGCAAACACTGCAAAGCGCCGAATAGGCCCGGTTCTCGAAATATTCTACTTTGATCTGTTAACCAATCCCTATCGTTACCATATTAATGTTGGACAGCGTTGCCGGGCGCGGTATGACCGTGTCTGGAGCATTTCCAAAGTGCATTTTTGCGTGATTTTCAGGAAAAGGCGGTTATGCGGGATCCCTACGAAGTGCTTGGCGTCCAGAGGACGGCCAGCGACGGTGACATAAAAAAGGCCTATCACAAATTGGCCAAGGAACTGCATCCGGATCTGAACCCGGACGACAGCGTCGTGGCCAATCGCTTCAAGGAAGTTTCCGCCGCCTATTCCCTGGTGGGCGACACCGCCTCGCGCCAGCGCTATGACAATGGCGAAATCGGCGCCGATGGCCAGGAAAAGGCCCGATACCGCTATGAATATGCCGGCGGCCGGGGCGGTCCCGGGGCCGGATTCGGTGGCGGCTTTGGCGGCGGCCAGGGTTTCAATGCCGAGGATGTCTTTGGCGAATTCTTTTCCAACATGCGCGGCGGACGTGGCCCGGGCGGACGGGCCGGCCATGCCCGCCAACAACGCGGCCCGGACCGGTCCTATAAGATCACGGTTGAGTTTCTCGATGCGGCCAAGGGCTCAACCCGGCGCATCACCCTGCCCGACGGCAAGATGCTGGATGTGCGCATTCCCGCCGGGATCGAGGACGGCAAGCAAATTCGCCTGCGCGGCCAGGGCGATCCGGGTCCCGCCGGTCCCGGCGATGCGCTGGTCGAGGTCAGCGTCAACCGCCATCCCCAGTTTCGCCGTGAAGGCACGGATATCCACCTGGATCTGCCCCTGGACTTGGCCGATGCGGTCCTAGGCGCCAAGATTGCCGTGCCGACCATTGACGGCAACGTCACCATGACCATTCCCAAGGGCGCCAACAGCGGCCAGACCCTGCGCCTGAAGGCCAAGGGCATCAAACCGCCCAAGGCGGACGTGGCCGGCAATCAGTACGTCCATCTGCTGCTCACCCTGCCCGATCCGCCCGATGCGGAGCTGACGGCGCTGTTGGAGGAATGGGCCTCGAAACAGGCGCAAGCGGCCGAGACCGATTAGCGGCCACAGCCTCGTTTGCTGATTTGCCCCATTCGTTGCTTGGTGTAGAATAATCAGGCAATTGCGATTTCATCTGTTTTTACGAGGCAAGGTATGTCTGGGTCAGGGTTATTGGCGGGCCGGCGTGGTCTAATAATGGGAGTGGCGAACAATCGCTCCATCGCGTGGGGCGTGGCAAAGGCGGCCGCCGAACAGGGAGCGGATCTGGCGTTTACCTTTCAGGGCGAGGCGTTGGAGAAACGAGTGCGCCCGTTGGCGGCATCTGTCGGCTCGGAATTGGTCATGCCGTGCGATGTCACCGATGACGCCAGCATGGATACGGTTTTCGCCGAAATTTCGGATAAGTGGGGCGGCCTGGACTTCATGGTTCATGCCATCGCCTATGCGGACAAGGATGAACTGGATGGCCGCTATGTGGATACCACGGCGGGAAACTTCGCCCGTTCCGTGGATATTTCCTGCTATTCCTTTACCACCCTGTGCCAGCGGGCCGAAAAACTGATGCCCAATGGCGGTTCCATCGTTACCTTGACCTATTATGGCGCCGAACGGGTCATGCCCCACTACAACGTCATGGGCGTGGCCAAGGCGGCGCTGGAGGCCAGCGTGCGCTATTTGGCCGCCGACATGGGCCCGGGCAACATTCGGGTTAATGCCATCTCCGCCGGGCCGATCAAGACCCTGGCCGCATCCGGCATCGGCGATTTCCGCTATATCCTGAAATGGAACGAATATAATTCGCCCATGCGCCGCAATGTCGGCATTGACGAGGTTGGCGGCGCGGCCATGTATCTGCTTAGCGATCTGGGCAGCGCCGTCACGGGGGAAACCCATCATGTGGATTGCGGCTATAACGTGGTCGGCATGAAGGCCGTGGACGCGCCCGACATCTCAACCGTCTAGCTGACGATAAAACCATGTCGCACAACAGCTTTGGCAAATTGTTTCGGGTTACTACCTGGGGCGAAAGTCATGGTCCGGCCATTGGCTGCGTCATCGACGGCACGCCGCCGCTGCTGGAGCTGACCGAAGCGGATATCCAACCCTGGCTGGACCGGCGCCGGCCCGGCACCTCGCGCTTTGTCACCCAGCGCAAGGAGACCGATCAGGTGCGCATTCTCTCGGGCACGTACGAGGGCCAGACCACGGGCACGCCCATCAGCCTGCTGATCGAGAACGTGGATCAACGTTCCAAGGATTACAGCGCCATTGCCGAAACCTTCCGTCCCGGCCATGCGGACTATACCTATCACAGCAAATACGGCATCCGCGATCCCCGCGGGGGCGGCCGGTCCTCGGCCCGGGAAACCGCCTGCCGCGTCGCCGCCGGCGCTGTTGCGCGCCAGGTGCTGGGCCCCTCCATTACTATCCGCGGCGCCCTGCGCCGGATCGGCGAACATGGGGTCGAGGATGCAGACTGGGACTGGGACGCAGTCGGCGGCAATGCCTTCAATTGCCCGAATGAAGCCATGGCGGCGGTGTGGGAGGATTATCTGGATGGCATTCGCAAGGCGGGATCCTCCGTTGGCGCGGTGATCGAAGTGCATGCCTCCGGCGTGCCGTCGGGCTGGGGCGCTCCGGTTTACGGCAAGCTGGACGGGGATCTGGCCGCCGCCATGATGTCCATCAACGCGGTCAAGGGGGTCGAGATCGGCGCGGGCTTCGGCGCCGCCAATTTGCGGGGCGAGGATGCGGCGGACGAGATGCTGCCGGGCAACGATGGCCCGAACTTCTCGGCCAATCACAACGGTGGTGTGTTGGGGGGCATTTCCAGCGGCCAGGACATTGTCGTCCGCTTCGTGGTCAAGGCCACCTCCTCCATCCTGATCCCCCGGCGCAGCGTCGACAAGACGGGTGCCGCCACCGAAGTGGTGACCAAGGGCCGCCATGATCCGTGCGTGGGCATTCGCGCCGTCCCCGTGGGCGAGGCCATGATGGCCTGCATCCTGGCCGACCACATGCTGCGCCACCGGGCGCAAATGGGCGCATGACGCGCCAGCACCTGCATGGTCTGGCGGCATTATTGCTGATTGCCGGCGCCGGCCTCTATATGTTTACAGAAACCCTGCCCCCCGCCATCGCCGGCATGGCCTGCACCCTGGCCGCCGCTCTATTGATGCTATTCGCTTGGCACCGTGAGCGGCGGTAGTAACAAGGACGTTGGACCAACCTTGAAAACCGCTCTAGTCGCCCGCCAGCGACTGGACCACGCGCAGGTTTCCGTTGTTCCAGGGACGCTCCAGGGTGGGGGCGGCGAAATGATAACCCAGCAGGTATTTTACGCCGCGTTGCCGGAGCGCCTGGGCTTCGTCCTCGGTTTCCACGCATTCCCCGACCACCTGAGCATTGAAGCCGTGCGCCAGGTCCAGCAAGGTCTGCACGAAAAGCTGATTTTCCCGGTTGATGTGCAGGTCTTTGACAAACTGACCGTCAATCTTCACGATATCGACCGCCAGGGCCTTCAAATGCCGGTACGAAGTATATCCGGCAACAAAATCGTCCAAGGCGATGCGGCAGCCAAGGTCCCGCAATTTGTTGGCGAAGCGGGCGGTTTCCTCGAAATCCATCATGGCGACGGTTTCCGTGATCTCGAATATCAGCCGGTCAGCAACGCCGGAGTGGACATGCACCAGGGATAGTCGGTGGTCCAGGGAGGATGGGTCGGTCGCCGTCATGCCCGAATTATTGACCGCGAGATTGATGTCCGCGATCTGCTCCATCTCCAGCAGAGCCATCTCCAGGGTAAAGATGTCCAGGCGGCGGATCAGGCCCAGTTTTTCGACCACGGGGATGAACAGACCGGCGGGGACCAACTCGCAGTTTTCATTCAACATGCGCAGTAGACATTCATAAAGCTGCGTCTCGCCCGTGACGGCATCGACGATGGGTTGCACGGCAAAGGTCAGGCGGCCGTCCTTCATGGACCGCATGACCGCATCCCCCGTGGCCAGGGATTTGCGCCGGGTAGCGTCCCGGCTGGCAGAAGGACGGCGCAGCAAAAAACGATCCCGCCCGCGCTGCTTGGCCTTTGACAGCGCCTCCTCCGTGCGGCCCATGACTTCGCGGCTGTTGGCGGCATCTTTCGGCAGCTGGACCCCACCCAGGGACAGAGAGACGGCCAAGGGGCCGGCTTCGGTGGTGACTTCTCGCCGGCGCGTCGCGGTCAGGATTTGGTCGGCCACCTTGCGCAGCTCCACATCGCCCGCACCTGGCAGGATCAGGCCGAATTGGTTGCCGCCCGCCCGGCCGATTATGTCGCCGACGCTGGTGCAATCCTCGACCCGTTTGCCAATATCCATAATGACGGCATCGGCAATATCAAAACCATAAGCATCGTTCAACAGGCCCAGGCGGTCGATGTTGACCATCAAATAGGCCGCCGTGGTGCCATCCTCGCGGCAGGTTTCCAAAACCTCGTCCAGGGCCTCTTGCAGGCGGGCGCGGTTCAAATGCCCGGTCAGATCATCAAAGAACGCCATGCGCTCCAGTTCGAACTCGCGCTTCTTCCAACTGGTGATGATCCGCAACAGGCCTTGAAAGCGGACCGCCTTGCCGGCCCCGTCCAATTCGACCGCGCCCCG
>JAPYUH010000035.1:0-4532 GCA_029936195.1 Alphaproteobacteria bacterium | reverse complement strand
CCGCGCCCCGGGCGACCATTCAAGCCGGTCGGGGCCAATGTCCCAACGGTAAATGGCTTCGCCAGCGGCGCTGACGGTACGGGCCAGCTGGTCCATATCCCAGTTGTGATCGGCGATCTCGGCTTGTTTGGGCAATTTCTGTCCCATACTCATCACATCATTTTTAGACGGGCATATCCGGCCCTATGAACACCAGCCTAAAATATCCGAGTAGAGGTTAAGAAAGCCCGAATGACGATGGTTAATTTAAGCAATTATTAGATGAAGCGATCTGCCTATACCACCGGGCTTTGCGCCCGATAGAATTCGGCAATATCCCCCGCCGTGGCGAACCACAGCTCGTTCATGCCCCGCAAATGGGCCAATACATTGTCCAGATACCGGATACGTTGGGGCTGGCCGATCACCCAGGGGTGCAGGCCCAGGCTCATCATGCGGCCGCTTTGCGCACTTTCGCCATGCATCCGTTCGGCCGCTTCCACCACGAACTGGCCGTAGCGGGTCGCCGTCAATTGGCGCACGGCCATCAGCGTCGCATCGTCCCATTCCACATGATAGGGCAGGGACAACAGGGGCGGATCAAGGTTCAGCCAATAGGGTTGGTCATCGTTGGGCCAATCGCCCAGGTAATCCACGCCGGCCCGTGCCAGCAATTGCGGCGTACGGGGGCTTTCACCAAAATCCTGACCGATCCAGCCAACGCGGGCGGCACCGCTGATGTGGCGAACCTCGGCCAGGGAGGTGTTGATATAGTCCTCTTCCTCCCGGTCGCTCATGCGGGATGAAATCATCCGCGCGGCATCATCGCCATGAGCGGCGATCTCATAGCCCCGCGCGAGGCAGGCCTCGATCAATTGCGGCCGGCGGCGGCACATTGCGGCGTTGGCGGCCACGGTTACCGGTACCTGGTAACGGTCCAGCACGTCGAGGACCCGGAATATCCCCACCCGATTGCCGTATTCACGGGTCGAATAGGTACGGTAGTCAGGAAAGAAATTGCCGAATTCGCCGCGAAACCGGCCATCGCGGACCGCCGCGGCGGGTGCCTGCAGGGGCCAGTGTTCCAGATGCAGGATGACCCAGACGGCCAGGCGTTTGTTATCCGGCCATTTGAGAACGGGCCGGGTGGGCAGGGCCGAATAGGGATAAAGGCCATGGTCCATGCCCGGTTTCCGGCGCTCAGCCATGATCGGGGTCCCGTAGTTGGCCGGCCTGCAAATGAGCGCCGACCTTGTCCCACATCTGGCTGTAATACCAATCGGCGATTTCCTCGCCGGTGGCCTGCCAGACGCCGTCGTGGGAGAGCACGTAGTCGAGGGCTTTTTCCAGATAGCCGATGCGATGGGGCTGTCCCATCATGTAGGGATGCAGGGCGATGCACATAACGCGGGGCTGCTCCGCCCCTTCGGCATAAATGGCGTCGAAATAGTCCCGCACCATGACTAGAAAATCATCCGCCTCCTGGGCCCGGTTGTGCAGCACCGCATCGTTCAGTTCCATGCTGTAGGGCACGGTCAACAGACGGCCATGGCGCACATGCATGGGCCCAGGCTGGTCGTCATGGAACCAATCGGCATAATATTTAATGCCCGCCTCGGCCACCAGGTCCGGCGTATTCAGCGTGTGGGACGCCGCCGGCGAGAACCAGCCCGCCAACTGCCGCCCCGTCAGGCGGCGGTAGGTCTCGACGCAGTCCTCGATGATGGCCCGTTCGTCGGCTTCCCCCAAGCCCCACAGATATTGGGTGTTATAGATGCCGTGGCACAGGACATCCCAGTTGCGCTCCTCGCAGGCCGCCATGATCTCGGGGTAATGCTCAAATACGCCGAGGTTCAACGAGACCGTGCAGCGCACATTGAAATGATCCATGACATCAATCATGCGCCACAACCCGACCCGGTTGCCGTAATCCTTGATGCCATAGCCCAGAATGTCCGGGTGGGGCATGCGCGGCCAGGGGTCGCGGATACGCACGGGATCGGGCAAATATTCGTAATGTTCGATGTTGGGACAGACCCACAAGGCAACGCGGGCGCCGTTGGGCAGCTCCAGTTTGGGCCGGTCGTTAATGGGCGAATAGGTCAGGCGTTCGAGGTTCATGCCGCAAATCTTGCCACAGGCTCCGCGCCTAGGCCACAATGGTGGATAAATAAATTATCGGAGGCGCGCCCATGTATCCCCAACCGACCGTGATCCAACCCACCGTCTTTGCCCAGGTGCCGGACGAATTGCAGCTCTTGGACAGAGAGTCCCATATGTCGCGGGACATCTTCCGGGGCCGGCCCTTGGGTTCGTTTCTGGAGGGCCCGTCGTTTGACCGGGAGGGCAACCTGTATGTGGTGGATATCGCCCATGGTCGGATTTTCAAGATTGACCAATCCGGCGGCTTCAGCGTTGTCGCCGATTACGACGGCAGCCCCAACGGCCTGAAAATCCACCGGGACGGACGCATATTCGTCGCCGACCGGCGGAACGGCATTATGGAGATCGATCCGGTCAACGGCAAAGTCTCAACCTTTATCGGCCCAGACCAACTGCCCGGCTACAAGGGCGTGAACGATCTATTCTTCAGCGCTAATGGGGACCTGTATTTCACCGATCAGGGCGATAGTGGCCTGCACGATCCCACCGGCCGGGTTTTCCGCCAGGACACAGACGGCGCCTTGCATTGCCTGATCGACAATGTGCCCAGCCCCAACGGCCTGGTCATGGACCCAGGAGAAACCCTGCTTTATATCGCCGTGACCCGGGCCAACGCCGTTTGGCGCATGCCGTTTCGGAAAGACGGCAGCGTCAACCGGGTCGGCCTGTTCGCGCAGCTGGTGGGCGGCATGGGTCCGGACGGCATGGCCATGGACGTGGACGGAAATCTTTCCATCGCGCACGCCGGCTATGGCGCGGTCTGGCTGTTCTCGGCCCTGGGCCTGCCGATCTACAAGATCCCCGATCCCGACGGCAGCCCCTTTACCACCAACCTGGCTTATGGCGGCCCGGACAACCGTTCATTATTCATCACCTCGTCCTTCAGCGGCAAGATTCTGCGCGCTGAAATGCCCACCGCCGGACAGACGATGTATGCACACGTGGATTAGGGACGAAGTGTCGTATACTGGCGAACTTTAATTCTGGTGCTGGGAGAATGACATCATGAGCGTGGCGACGGACCAGACCACATCTAGCGTGATCGAGAAACTGCGCGGCCTGTTGGGGGATCGTTTGTCCACGGCGGAGGCGCAGCGGACCTCGCATGGCCAGGATGAAGGCTGGCATCCGGTGGAGGCACCGGACGCCGTCGCTTTCGCGCAATCGACCGAGGAGGTCGCGGCCATTGTCAAAATCTGTCATGCCGCTGGTACACCCGTCATTCCTTATGGCGCGGGCACGTCCATCGAGGGCCAGGTGCACGCGGCCCGGGGCGGCGTCTGCGTCGATCTGGGCGGGATGAACGAGGTCCTGGCGGTCCATGCGGAGGATCTGGATTGCACGGTGCAGCCCGGCGTGCGGCGCAAGCAGTTGAACGATTATCTGCGCGACACCGGCCTGTTCTTTCCCGTTGACCCCGGCGCCGATGCTTCCATCGGCGGCATGACCGGGACCCGCGCCAGCGGCACCAACGCGGTACGATACGGCACCATGCGCGAGAACGTGATGTCACTGACCGTGGTGCTGCCCAATGGCGAGGTCATCCGCACCGCGCGCCGCGCCCGGAAATCCGCCGCCGGCTATGACCTGACCCGGTTGTTCGTGGGTTCCGAAGGCACCCTGGGCATTATCACCGAGATCACCCTGCGTCTGTACGGCATCCCCGAGAACATCTCGGCCGCCGTGGTGCCCTTCGACAGCGTGGAAGGCGCGGTGGATACGGTGATCTGCACCATCCAATCGGGCATTCCCATCGCCCGCATCGAATTGCTGGACGATGTGCAGATCGATGCCATCAACAAATACTCCAAGACTGATTTTCCCTTGAAGCCGCATTTGTTCATGGAATTCCACGGCACCGATGCGGGCGTTGCCGAACAAGTCGCCATGGTGCGGGCCTATGGGATGGATTTCGGGGCCGGCGAATTTCAATGGTCCGATCAGTTGGAGGACCGCAACCGCCTGTGGCAGGCCCGCCACGACGTGGCCTACGCCTGCAAGGCCTTGCGTCCCGGATGTGACATCTGGGCCACGGATGTTTGCGTGCCCATATCGCGTCTGGCCGAATGCATCGCGGAAACCCGCAAGGACCTGGAAGATGCATCGGTGCCGGCGCCCATTTCGGGCCATGTGGGGGATGGTAATTTCCATTTGTGTTTCGTTCTGGACCCCAATAACCCAGCCGAATTCAACGAGGCGGAGGCCATCAACGACCGCTTGATCCGCCGCGCCCTGGCCATGGACGGCACCTGTACCGGCGAACACGGCATCGGCCTGGGCAAGCGCCAGTATCTGCGCGAGGAACACGGCGACGGGGTCGAGGTCATGCGGGCCCTGAAAATGGCCATCGATCCGGAAAACATTATGAACCCCGGCAAAATGCTGCCGGC
>JAPYUH010000297.1 GCA_029936195.1 Alphaproteobacteria bacterium | reverse complement strand
TCCGGCATGACATATTTGGTTGGTGGGCGGTGACGGTTTCGAACCGCCGACCTCCTCGGTGTAAACGAGGCGCTCTACCAGCTGAGCTAACCGCCCGGAATGGATCACCCAATCTACGGTTTGATAACGGATCGATACCATGGCCCAAGGCCGCGGCAAAGGCAACAGCGAGATACCCACAGTATGCGCCATGGCCCTCAAACCAGTTGCTTTTTGCGCCAGGCCTTGATGTAGACGGCGCAGTCCTTGTCCTGGCCCAACACTACGTCCGTGGCCAGCTTAATACCCAACGACGGATCCCCGGCGCCGAGGGCTGTGTTCGGATCGTTTTGCACCGGGTCCATGATGCCACTGTCCGCGCCCGCCGCAACGGCCAGGCGCAGGAACGCTTCGTTGATGAATTTTCGGGCTGGCACGCCGAACGAGGCGTTGGATATACCGCCCGTGATATGAATGTCGCCGCCAAACCGCTGTCGGATTTCGGTAATGGCGTCCAGGCAATGGCGGCCGTATTCGGGATCGACGGCAACGGGAAATACCAAGGGGTCGAGATATATGTCCTTGGCGGCAATGCCTTTTTCCAACGCCCCTTCGATCATGGTGCTGGCATTCACGACCCGTCCGGCGGTGCCGTCAGGCATGGCGCTTTCGCCGGCGGCCGTGACGATCACGGCGGCCCCGTGCTGAACCGCCAAATCCAGCGCCTCCCGCCGTTCCATGGAAGCGGAATTCAACAGCGCCGGCCCGTTGCGTCCGTCATAGGCGGCCAGGCCGGCGGCGATGACGTCAATGTCGGAGGAATCGATGGACAGTGGCCGCGTAGCCATTTCCCGTACCTGACCGGTCAGCCATGTCATGGCCTCTATTTGTTCTTCTTTCTTCAGACTGACTTCATCCACGTTGATATCCAGGAAATCAGCCCCCGCCGCCTCCTGCTGGATGACAATGGCGCGAATATACTCCAGACCCGCCTGCCGGTCGCCATGCATGGCGTGAAACAAGGCGGCCTTGACATGTTTGACCCGGCCTTCCTGGAAATCCTGGGTATTCCTGATGGCTTCGGGAATGGCTAAAAACCGCGTTTCACCCGTCTGGTCCACATAAATGATGGCATCGTCGCCGCTGTCGTTCGTGGTTATCCGCTTGTTGCGGCGCAGCAGGGCGCGGGTGGTGTGGACATTTTCACCAATGACCATGAATTCACGGTCCAAGCCATGGATTTTCATATATTATATCCTTTTGATGCCGTCACGCAGATCCCGTCACGTAGATACAGGCATGGGCTTGAAAAAGCAGGCTTCGACGAAAATATCAAAAAAATTCGCCTCGCTTTCCAATTCCACGTGCTCGGCGCGGCGCACCAGTTGTTCCAGATGTTGCCGCCGGTCCAGGTTCAAGAGAGCCTCTGAAACGCCTTGCAGGGATGTATTGCCGGCCTTGATCACACGGTCGGGGGCCACGGGCGCCAACAGCCCGATTTCGACCGCGTTCGCCACATCCACGTGGGAGGCAAACCCGCCCGCCAGATACAGCCGGCTGATTTCATCGACACCGACGCCAAAGCGCGACATCAAAATGCCCTGACCCGCGTTCGACGCGGCCTTGGCCTGGGCCAAATGAGAGATATCCTGGCCCGAAATGGTGATGCCCTGTGCCGCCGCAATGACAATTTCCCGATTGCGCTGGCCCTTTTCGCGGACCAAGGCCCCCTTCTCGTTCATCCGGCCGGTCCGGCGCAAAACCGCCAGAATATCGATCAAGCCCGAGCCGCACAGGCCCACCGGCGCAACATCGCCAATCGTGTTGCAGCAATAGCCTTCGCTAGTTTCACTCACGGCCTCGCTCACGGCCTCGATGGCACCCTCGTAGCTGGCCATGCCGTGGCGCACCAAACCGCCCTCGAAGGCCGGGCCGGCGGGGCAGGAGGCAACCATGAGGCGGCCCCGTCCCGCCAGCACGATCTCGGTATTGGTGCCCATGTCCACCAGCATGGTGACTTCATCGTCGTCGGGCGAGATATCAAGGGCAAGCAGGGAAGCGGCGGCATCCCCACCCACATGGCTGGCGATCAAGGGCAGGCCATGAACCAGGCATTTGGGATGGGTCCGCAAGCCCAGTTTACGGGCCTGCGCGACCAGGGCGGTGCTGTCCCGTTCACCGGCGAGAAAGGCCAGTTCGATGGGCGATTTGTAAGGCCGCTGGCCAATGGGCTGGACATCGCCCTTGAAGAACATATCCCGCATGGTGGAATTGCCGGCCACGACAACTTCATAGATTTCCCGCCGCTGGAAGCCGTAATTCTCGCATAGAGCTGCAATTTCCCGGTTCAAGGCATTGATAATAACCTTGTTTAGCTCGCCGCCGTGGGGGCCGCCGTCATAGGATATCCGATGCATGACGTCACTGCCGCCAAAGCGTTGCGGGTTTTCGAACGCGGCGGTGGCGATGGCGCTCCCGGTCTCCAAGTCAAACAGATTGGCCGCCACCGTGGTGGTGCCCAGATCGATGGCCAGGCCGTAAACATGGCCCCGGTAGCGATCGATTTTCGCTCCATCGCGCATGACGTCATTGCCCCGCCGTTGGATCGCCGGCATCAGGGGCACGTCTTTTGCCAGTTGGCTTTCCAGAATACGCGGGGACCGGATCAGCGGTTCGAAAGTCACTTCGACGCTGGAATCGATGACGTCGGCCTGACAGGCCAGACGGTAGTTTTCCGTCAAAAATGCTTCAGCCTCCGTACGTGGGGCCAGGGCCTCGGTGCCCTTGGTCACGGTAACGATGCATTCATGACAATCGCCATAACGGCCGCAGGAACTGGCCAGGCGCAATCCCGCCGTATCGGCCATGTCGAACAGATTGGCATGCTCGACCCGTTGGCCCTCCATCCCGGCCCTGCGATCCGCCTGGCCGCGTTCCCGGGCCTTTTCCGAGTGTTCCTTCGCTTGGGCAATTTTCTCCTTAGTCCGGGCATAGCTTTCCGGTTTGGTTTCCCAGGCAGTACGGAAATCCAGGGTGCCGTCATGGGCGCAAATGGGTTCCGCGCCGGTATCCCTTGGGTTCTCGCGGTTCGCGCAGCCGAATTTGGCCGTGCAGATGTCCGCCGCCGAGCGATAGGGACAACGCCCCTGCCCGGCGATTTTGCCCTGGGCATTCTCCAGAATATCCGAAAAGATGCCGGACATCGCATCGAGACGCCGTTGATAGTCTTTTTTTGTCGGGCCGCTCATGTGACGTCAAGCTATGCGGCCTTGGCAGCCGCGATCAGCTCCTTGGCCACGGCGACGCAGCTCAAGGCATCGGCGCCATAGCCGTCCGCGCCCATATCGTCGGAAAACTCCTGGGTTACGGGCGCGCCGCCGACCATGATCTGTACTTCGTCGCGCAAATCCGCGTCTATGAAGGCCTCGATGGTGCGGCCCATGTTCGGCATGGTGGTGGTCAGCAGGGCGGACATGCCCAAAACCTTGGCGCCGCTGTCCTCCACCGCATCGATGAATGTGTCCTCGGCGACGTCGACGCCAAGGTCGATGACCTCAAAGCCCGAACCGCGCAACATCATTATGCAGAGATTTTTACCGATATCGTGCAAATCGCCCTTTACGGTACCCATGATCACGGTGCCATGTTTTTCCACGCCCGAGGCCGAGAGGATCGGCTCAATATGGGCCATGCCGGCCCGCATGGCCCGGGCGCAGCTGAGGACCTCGGGCACGAAGACGAAATTTTCGCGAAACTTAATGCCGACGATGCCCATGCCGCCGATCAGGCCGTCGTCCATGATCTCGATAGCCTCGATGCCCTCTTCAAGGGCCTGCGCGGTCAGCCCGTCCACCGCATCGTCGTCGCCCTCGATAATGGCGGCGGCGATCTCCTGCAGGCGAGGTCTGGCCCCGGTAAACAATGCCACGAAACGTTCAATTTCCTCTGGCCGTTCGAGGTATTCTTCGATCTCGTCCCGCAGGGTTTGGTTCTGAACATCGGTCAATTCAGCCATATTTACGATACCATTTATATAATTATTTCAAATACTTAATGTCTGGCATGCCAATCGTGCACGGCCTCGGGGATGGCGCGCAGGTTGGCGATGGAGGTTTGCAGGGGGATGGCGCACTCGGGTCCGATCATCTGCACGCCCGCGTCCAGATTGGCATAAACCTCGGCCTTGACGTCATCGGGGGTCTTGGCGAACAGGGTTTCGGGGTTGTTGATATTGCCCACCAGGGCGATGCGCCCTTCGACCTCCTGCATGGACTCGCCCGGAGCGTTCTTGCTGTCGTAATGGAACGCCGCCATGCCGGTTTCCGAAATGAAACCCATGCGATCCACGGTGCGGCCGCAAATATGCAGGATCAGGGGTATGGGAATAGCCTTGGCGA
>JAPYUH010000034.1 GCA_029936195.1 Alphaproteobacteria bacterium | reverse complement strand
AATAGACGTTGGAATAGATGGCGGAATAGCGTCCATGGCGCCGCGCCGCGGGCTATTGTTGCTGCGGGCTCCGTTGGCTTCCCTTTGCGGCTGGCGGGATATGCGCCTGGAACCAGGCTGCAACATCGCCAAGGGCGGGATGCTCCAAGGCACGGTCCAGTAACCCCCACAGGCGCGGCAGATGTTCGAGGTAGCCGGGCTTTCCCAAACCCGACAGGCGGTTGAAAACAGCGATGACCCGGACGTGGCGCTGTGCGGCCAAAATGGCGCACGAGGCATCGAACGCGGCGCGATCAAGGCCCGGAAAGGCGGCGCAATAGTGGTCCAGACAGGACGCGGCGATATCCTTGGCCACGTCGCGCCGGGCATCCTGCAACATGGACACCAGGTCATAGGTCACCGGGCCGATGCCGGCGTCCTGAAAATCGATCAAACCGCAGGCCTGGACGCCCGGGCGGCCCGGCAGATGGAAGAGGTTGCCGGCATGGAAATCCCGCAATAATAATGTGGTCGGCACCGCCACCGCCCGGTCCAGAGGTCCCATCCAGGCCCGCCTGAAACTTTCCGCCGCCTCTCCACCCGGCTTGCAGATTTCGCAAAACAACATGGCCTGATCCAGAAACCGTGCGCTATCGAAGATGGGCAAGGACGCCGCGCCGGTAAAACACCGATGCAGATGGATCAAGGCATCCGTGGCCAGCAGATACAGCGGCGCCGCCGCCGCGCCGCCATCCAGCAATGCGGTGTAGGTATCATCGCCAAAATCCTCCAACAGAACCAAGCCGTCATCCGCCGCCGCCGCCAGAATGTCCGGCGCGGACAGTCCCAGAGCGCTCAATATATCCGTGATTGCGATGAACGCCGGCGTCATGGCCTCGGGCGGGGCTTGCATCAACAGTGCCGTGCGGCCCTCCTTGGAAAGCCGGTCATAACGGCGGCCCGAGGCATCGCCCGCCAATGGCCGCCGCACGGCATCGGCCCAGCCTTGCCGCCGCAGAAATTCATCGGCCGTTACCATGGCGCCCGCCACCGTCCGGCGCCGGGCCCCAAGGCCCGCAACAACAAATGCCGGGCGCGGCCGCCGTCGGTTTCACTCAGATGAATCTCAACCCGCTGTTCGGGCAGCCAGCTGCCCAACCGGTCCGGCCATTCGATCAGGCAGATGCCGTCGGCAAAAGCCTCGTCAATGCCCAGTTCGACCGCCTCGTCCCGCGCGCCGAGGCGATATAGATCGAAATGCCAAACCTGGCCCGCGTCCGTGTCATAGGTCAGCACCAGATTGAAGGTCGGGCTGGGGATGTCGTCCGCCACGCCAAGGGCCCGCAAAAACCCCCGCGCAAACGCTGTCTTGCCCGCGCCCAGATCACCGAACAGGCAGAAAATATCGCCGGGGCGGCTCAAACTCGCAAGGCCGGCGGCGGCCGCCTCCGTCGCCGCTCCGTCGGGCAGGGGACGTTCAATTTCGATAATTCCGGCCAGCATTAATCCCCATTGCCGGTGATGGCGGCGCTCGCGGCATCAATTTGCTTTGGCGGCAGGTAACAAGTCACTTTCGTGCCTTCGCCCAGGGCGGATTGCAACTTCACCCGCCCGCCATGCAACTCTATGAAGCTCTTTACCAGGGACAGGCCCAGGCCAACACTGCGCTGGCGGTCGGACGGGGCGGCCTGGCGGAATGTTTCGAACACCAGTTTTTGGTTGGCCTCGCTGATGCCGATGCCGTTGTCGGCGATAAACAGTGCGATCTGTCCGTCGTGCCGCGCCGCGCCAACGGTGATCGTGCCGCCTTCATTGGAGAACTTCAGGGCGTTTGACAGCAACCGGTAGAGGACCTGTTTGATGCGACGCTCATCGCCTTCGATAATGCCAAAATCGGCCGGGCACTGCAGAACCATGTTCAGCTTCTGCTTACTGGCCGGCTCCCGCGCCAGGGTCATGATATTCTCCAACACCTCGTGCACATCGAAACGGCCCAGTTCCAGGTCCATTTGTCCGGCCTTGACACTGGCCAGATCGAGGATGTTGTTTATCAGCTCCAATAGCTGGTTCGAGGAATTCAGAATGTCGCCGGTGTATTCCTTTTGGCGTTCGTTCAAGGGGCCGAAAAATTCATTGCCGAGAACTTCCGTGAAACCGATGATCACATTCAACGGCGTGCGCAATTCGTAGCTGACGTTGGCCAGGAATTCCGACTTCAGCCGGTCGGCCGCTTCAAGGGCCTCATTCCGTTGCATCAGGGCCGTTCCACATTGACGCTGTCGGTGACATCCACGTAAGTGAACAGCGCATTGCCGTCGGGCAGGGCGACGGAGGCGAAATCTATCACCTTGTCGCCGGCGCGGCGCATGCGGCGGAAATATTTTCCCGCGCTGTGGCTTGGGAAATAAGGATATCGCGCATCTCCGCCCAATCGCGGGTGCTCATCAAGTTGCTGCGGACCGCCTCTACCACTTCCGAGATGTGGGGCTCGCCCTGCAGGATGTGCTCGTCCAGGCCCCAAATGCGGGCAAAGGCGCTATTGGCCAGCTTCAAGCGGCCGTCGCCGCCAAACACCGCCACGCCTTCGTACAAATTGTCCAAGGTTTCCTGCTGCGCCGCGATCAGGGTGTTGTAGGACCGCTCCAGCACCAGGGCGTCGGTGATATCCTCGGCCAGGAAAAACAACCCGCCAAAGGGGTGCGGGCTGATGACCTGGCGCAGGACGCGGCCGTCGGGGGCATAAATCACGTCTTCCTTGGTTTCCAGCAGGTCGGTGTAAAGCCTCATGAAGCCTTGTTTATAGCTGGGAAAGTCCGCCTGCTCCGGGATCCGCCGGCTTTCACGCAATTCGTCCAGGACCTCCGATTGTGTGGGGCCTCTATTCAACCAATCCTCGTCCAATTGCCACAACTCGGCATAGGCGTTGTTGTAGTAATCCAGCCGCTTGTCCGGGCCGAAAATGGAAATTCCGGTGGAAAGATTGTTCAGGACCTCGGCATGGGCATCAATGTGGCGGCTTAATTCCACCTGCGCTTCTTCAATATGGGTGGTGTCGCGGACAAAGCCGATGATATGGCCGCCGCCACCCGCCACTTCCGTGACATCCAGCGTGCGGCGTTGGCCTTCGACCACGAAATGACGGCTTTCGCTAACGCTTTCGCTGGCCCCGTGGGCGGCCTCCGCCAGGTTTTGCGCCTGATTGGGCATCAACGGCGTTTCGATTTCAAATCCGTTCCCAGTCAGGACCTCGTCAATCGATGCATTGACCAGCACGGCATAGGCTTGGTTGCACCAATCGATGGCCAGGTCGGCGCCGCGGCGGTAGACGGGCACGGGCAGATCGTTCAGCAGGGATATATAGCCGTCCAATTTTGCCGTGGTTTCCCCCAGCGTTTGTTCGGCCTGGCGATGGGCGCCGCGCCGCTCCCGGTCGGCGGCGCCAATATTGCGCAGCCAGACGATTGCCGAAAAGGTGCCGTTTTCATCCCCTGGCCGGCCGCGCGCCTCGATGATGGTTTCGCCGTCACCGGCATGCAGGTCACACTCGAAGGTCACGCTTTCCCGATGCAGACGGGCAATGTTCTCGGTCAGGGCGGCGAATTCATCGGTCGCCAGGAATGGCGAGAGATCTTCCGGCCCGGCGACCTCTTCGCCGGTCAGGTCAAACAGCGATGACAGACCGCCGGACCAAACTGAACCGTCGGACAGCCAGGCAATAAAACCACCGTCGCCAAGAGATTCCAAGGCGCGTTGACGGGCCAGCAAAATGGCAGCGGCGCCCCCTGCTTGGACCAGGCGCGCCTTGTCCTCGCGCCCCCGGCGCCAGAACACCAGGGCGAGGGCAAAGCCCACCGCCGTGGTCCCGGCTAACAATACAGCAACCAATATCATCGGCGCCCTCGAAACGTCCAATCAGAACAGTAGATTAGGCTCCAGGGACCGCCAAGACAAGCGAGCGTCGGATGATGCTAGTAGCGATAGTACTCGGGTTTGAACGGGCCCTGGGTATCGACACCAATATAGCCGGCCTGATCGTCGCTCAACTTGGTCAGGTGCACGCCCAGTTTGGCCAGGTGCAGGTCGGCGACTTTCTCATCCAGATGCTTGGGCAGGGTATAGACCTTGCACTCGTAATTGGCGTGACGTTCCCATAATTCAATCTGCGCCAGGACCTGGTTGGTGAACGAGGCGCTCATCACAAAGCTGGGATGGCCAGTGCCGCAGCCTAGGTTCACCAGGCGCCCCTCGGCCAGCACGATCAGCCGCTTGCCGTCGGGGAACTCGACCTCGTCGACTTGCGGTTTGACGTTGTGCCAGGGGTGATTGCGCAGGGCGTCGATCTGAATTTCACTATCGAAATGGCCGATGTTGCAGACAATGGCCCGGTCCTTCATATCGCGCATATGATCGATGGTGATGACATCCTTGTTGCCCGTGCAGGTGACGAAGATATCGCCCTGGGAGGCGGCCTCGTCCATGGTCACGACCTGATAGCCTTCCATGGCAGCCTGCAAGGCGCAGATGGGATCGATTTCGGTGACCATGACGCGGGCGCCCTGGCTGCGGAGCGATGCGGCGGAGCCCTTGCCCACGTCGCCAAAGCCGCAGACCACGCCGACCTTGCCGGCCATCATGACGTCGGTCGCGCGCTTGATACCGTCAACCAGGCTTTCCTTGCAGCCGTACAAATTGTCGAATTTCGACTTGGTCACTGAATCGTTGACGTTGATGGCGGGCACGACCAGGCTGCCGTCGCGCTCCATCTCGTACAAACGGTGTACACCGGTAGTGGTTTCCTCGGACAGGCCTTTGATGTCTTTCATCAGATCGGGGTATTTTTCGTGCATCAGGCCGGTCAGGTCGCCACCGTCGTCCAGAATCATGTTCGGGGTCCAGCTGTCCGGGCCCTGAATGGTTTGTTCAATACACCACCAAAATTCCTCTTCCGACTCGCCCTTCCAGGCAAAAGTCGGAATTCCTACCGCCGCCATGGCCGCCGCCGCCTGGTCCTGGGTGGAGAAGATATTGCAGGACGACCAGCGCACTTCCGCGCCCAGGGCGATCAGGGTTTCCATCAACACCGCAGTCTGAATGGTCATGTGCAGGCAGCCGGCAATGCGGGCGCCCGTCAGCGGCTTGGCCACGCCGAATTCGTCGCGCAGGGCCATCAGGCCGGGCATTTCGGTTTCGGCGATGGCAACTTCCTTGCGGCCCCAATCGGCCAGGGAAATATCGGCAACCTTGTAGTCGTTGAACGTGCTCATGAATGGTCTCCAAATGGGGTCAAGCCCGCGGGAAATCTTGAGGCGCTATTTAACAAAACCGCCCATTCGACGCAAGCATAAAAAAATCTTTATATGTTTAATCGTTCATTTACTATTCAAACGCGCCGCCAGTGCAAAAACAATGCCGCCCAGGCCCAATGCCGCCAGCCACCAGGTCTGCCAGATGCCGAAGCTCAAGTTGGCCACTGTCAGGGCGGACAGCAGCAGGCCCGTGGCGGCGGCGCGATCGGCGCGGTGGGTCAGGGCGGCGGCGCGGCGGCACAGGCCGGCCACTAGCAGGGCCGCCAAAAGGGCGCCGACGGCACCCAGTTCCAGCCAGATTTGCAGGCTGGCGTTGTGGGGATGCACGCTCATGACATTGCCGCCGCCGGGCAGTTTGGCATCGCCCCCCGGGATCCGCCGGGCCCCATCCAGACCCCAACCCATGACGGGCGCCTCGGCGATCCGCCGGGCCGTGAAATGCCAGATATGCAGGCGATGCAGGCCGGAATACTGCGCCGCGTCAAAATGCCGGGCCAGGTCTTGCGGGGCCAACAACGTGGTTGGAAAAACCGGCGCCGCCAGCACCCCAACCGCCAATACAAACGCCAGGAGCCGCAGAAACCGTTGGCCAAGGAACCAGGCGGCAACGGCCGCTGCCGGCGCCACGAGGGCCGCCGCCTTGTTGGCGGAGGAAACCCCCAACAGCAGCACCGCCAGGGCGGCCAGGATCGCCAAGCCGGCCAGAACCCCGTGTCCCCGCCGCCACAGCACCAATGCCGCGGGCCAGGCCGCCAGCAGCAACAGGGCGCCGGAGCGATTTAGCACGGTCAAGTCGAATTCGGCGCGGTCGCCCCGCCAGACAAGCCATTCATGGCCGGCCGCTTCCGAAATTGTTTCAAAGCCCAGCAAGATCGCCGCCAGAACAAAGGTCCCGGCCAGAACACGAAACAAATATCCACTGTCCTCGGCTTCCACCTGTCGCACACCATCCAGCATGACCAGGGTGGCCAGCAGCACGCCAGCCAGTTTGGCAAAGGTGGTCAGGCCCGCCGCGCCATCGAGGGCCCACAGGCAGGACAGCAGGGCCCAAACCCCGATGGCCCCGGCCAGCACGGC
This sequence comes from Alphaproteobacteria bacterium, assembly GCA_029936195.1. GTDB lineage: Bacteria > Pseudomonadota > Alphaproteobacteria. The sequence continues at coordinate 19,051 of JAPYUH010000034.1, read as the reverse complement.
ATTGATACCTTGAAAGGGCCGCCGCCAATGGCCGTCCCGCCAGCCTTGGCCAAACTGCCAGATGGCGGCGATGAACAACAGCGGTACCAATGCCTTGGGCGCGACGACGCCAAGGGGGGCGAACAGCGCCGCTAGCAGAAACAACGGCCACGTGGCGGCCTTCATGGTGCCGCCCGCAAGGCGGCATAAGCGGCCAGGGTATCGGCGACGAAGGCCTCCACGGTAAACTCGTCCAGGGCCAGTTGCCGGGCCGCCCGGCCCATGGCATGGCGCAAATCCGCGTCGTCCAGCAGCCTACCGATCGCCGCCGCCGTGGCCGCGCCGTCACGCACCGGCACCAGAATACCGCTTTCCCCGTCCCGCACCACTTCGCGGCAACCGGGCACGTCCGCCGTGACAATGGGCAGACCGCAGGCGGCCGCCTCGATCAATCCACGGGGCAGGCCCTCGCGGTAACTGGGCATGCAGATGATGTGGGCCTGGCGCAGCACTTTGGGCATGTCGGTGCGAAAACCCCACCATTCCACCAGGCCCTCGCGCTCCCAATCCAGGATCGTGGTCTCGGCCACGTCCGTGGGATTGGCCGGGTCGCGGCGGCCCACCAGGATGAAACGGGCCTGGCTGCCCGCCGCCTTCAGGGTGCGGGCGGCATGGACAAACTCGTAGACCCCCTTGTCACCCAGAATGCGGGCCGGAAATATCACCAACAGAGGGTCATCGGAGCGCTCCTCGGGCGGGGGCACGGCCGGCTCCACCGGCGCGAATATCCGCATGTCAACGCCACAGCCCTTGATCATCACGGTCATGTCTTCGCGCACCAGACCTTGGCGCAGGAACAGCCCCAGATCATCGGGGTTCTGAAAAATCACCCGGGCGTTCGGGTGTCCCAGGGCATAGCGATAGAGCGGCCGGATCAGGGCCCGCAGGGTCCGAGCCGGCCAGTCATCGCGAATGAACAAATATCCCATGCCGGTGATGGCGTGCACCACCGCCCGAACCCCCAACAGGCGCGAGGCCAGGCCGCCGAAGATCACCGGTTTCATGGCCACGTGATGCACCAGATCCGGTCGAATTTGGCGGATCAGCCGGAAGCACCGGGCCAGCAGGCGTAGTTCGCCCGGCAGGCTGCGCCCGCCGCGTTTCAAGGGCAGGTCGTGATAGTGAAAGCCGCAGCCGCGGATGACGGCGACGGGGCCGTCTTCATGGGGGGCGGCCACATGCACCTCGTAGCCGGCCTCTTGCGCGGCCAGGGCCACGGCAATGCGGTGAGTGGTAAAAAACAGCGCTTCGTTCATGAGGAACAACAAGCGTGCCGGGCCCGGCGGCGTCTTCGGGCTCATGGTGCCCGTCCGGAAATTTGGCCGGGATATTGGCCTGGTTTTTGGCCATCCAGCCAGGACTGAAACATCAGGATATCCCACAACTGATGTTGCCAGTTGCGCCGCCCCGACAGATGCTGTTCCCAGGTCCGCCGAATGGGACCGGGGTCGAAGTAGCCTTCGTCCCGCAAACGTTGCGGCGACAGCAAATCCTCCGCCCAATCCCGCAGCGGCCCCCGCAGCCAGTCATGGATCGGCACGGCGAAGCCCATCTTGGGCCGCTCGATCAGTTCCCTGGGCACATGTCGATACAGCACCTGGCGCAACAGACGTTTCGATTGACCTTCGCCCAGCTTCATTTTCAGGGGCAGGGACCAGGCGAATTCCACCACCCGGTGATCCAGCAGAGGCACCCGGGCTTCCAGACTGACGGCCATGGAGGCGCGGTCGACCTTGGTCAGAATGTCGTCGGGCAGATAGGTCATGGCGTCGAGATACATCATGGCATGGGCCGGATCAGCCAGCGCGGCACCCGCCGCGATGGGTAGTTCGCCATTCCGGTCCAGCACCATTCGTGCCGCGCCGGGCCAATGACTGGTCAGCCCTTCATACATCTGGCCCGGATCGCGGGCATGCAGGACGCCGGCCAGTTTGTGCAGCTTGTCGCCCGGATTGCGCTGGCCCAGCAACGCCGCCAGACGGTCCCATTGGTGCGGCGGCAGGGCGGTGATCAGACCGGCAATCATGCCCTTTAGCGGCCCCGGCAGCCAGCGGGCCGCCCCCAGCACCCGTTCCACCCACAAATAGCGGTTATAGCCTCCGAACATCTCGTCACCGCCGTCTCCCGACAGTGCGACCGTTACCTCCCGCCGGGCCATTTGCGAGACCAGGTAGGTGGGAATCTGCGAAGAATCCGCGAACGGCTCGTCGTAAACTTGGCTCAACCGGGGCACCACGTCCAGGGCGTCCGCCTCGGTGAGATACAATTCGTGATGCTCCGTGCCCAGGTGCCGCGCCACCGCCCTGGCGTCCACCGCCTCGTCATAGGCGGCATCCTCGAAACCGATGGAGAAGGTTTTGATGGGCGTGCTGGATTGTTGCTGCATAAGGGCCGCGACCGTGGATGAATCGATGCCGCCCGATAGGAACACCCCCAACGGCACATCCGCCACCATGCGGCAGCGCACCGCCTCGGCCAGCAAGCGTTCCAGCTCTTCCCCCCCCTCCCCTTCATCGCCCTGGAACTGCGCCGACTGCCCGGACAAGGCCACATCCCGCAGGTGCCAATAAGGCGACAGTTGGATGCCGCCTTTCGGCGTCTGGGTTAAAATCGTGCCGGGGGCAAGCTTGTTCACGCCCTGATGGATGGTGCGGGGGCTGGGTATGCAGTTGCGCTTCAGATAAAGCGCCAGGGCATCGCGGTCCACGGCGCCCACAAAGGCCGGGTGAGCGCGCAGGGCGTGCAATTCCGAGGCAAAAACCAAATGCCGGCCAAATTGCCCATAATACAGCGGCTTGATGCCCAGGCGGTCCCGCACCAGGGACAATTCGCCGGTCTGCCGGTCCCACAGGGCGAAGGCGAACATGCCCACGAAACGGCCCACCGCCGCCCATAGGCCCCATTCCACAATGGCGGCCAATATCACTTCGGTATCGGAATGACCGTTGAATTGGTGGCCTTTGCCCACCAGTTCCCGGCGCAGCTCTGGGAAATTATAAACTTCGCCATTATAGGCAATGACATAGCGGCCATCGTGGGAGGTCATGGGCTGGGCGCCGGCGGGGGACAGGTCGATAATGGCCAGACGGCGAAAGCCGAGCGCGATGCCGGCCTTGGCGTCGATCCATTGGCCATCGGAATCCGGGCCCCGGTGGCGCAGGGTATCGGCCATGGCCTTGATCTGTCGGGCCAGGGTATCGGCCGGCGTGGCCGGTTGAAATTCCAACGATCCGGTCAGGCCGCACATTTAAGCCAGACCCAGGGCTGAAAAATCGGCGCCAGGGTAATGACGGGCCAAATCCATGATCCGGTTCTTTTGCGCCGCCGTTAACTCTTCACCCCGCCCGGCGACGCCTTTGTTGAACCGGCTATCGCCGTCCCGGGCCTGGGCCAGGGCCGACTCGATTGCCGCCAGGTCCGCGTGCAGGCCATGAAATTCCAGCACCCGGCCAACCACGTTCGCGCCATCGGCGATCAGATCTTCATAGCGCAGCCACAGACAATCCCGCTCCGCTCCCGCTATCGCCCAATCAGCGGCAAAACGGATGTACCAGGGCATGGCCAGATCGATCACCATGTCCAGGCGCCCGGTGCGCGGTCGGTCCATGAAATTGGCGGGTACGTTCAACAGCGGGGTATCGGGCGAAGCGGATTCCAGATGATCGGTCAGGCTGACGGCGGCATCATGGGCATTGCGCGTCAGGACGATCGGGCGAATAGCAAAATCCGCCATCAGGGCCAAATTCGGCGCGCTGGGCCGGGTGTGTTGATGGCTGACCACATTCATGGACCAGGCATCAATCAGGTTCGGCAGATACAGATCCTGTTCGTTGAGCTGGTGATAGCCAAGGAAGAAAGGCTGGAAACCGGTCGCCGCCGCCAGTGTTTTGACCAGGAAGGTGGAGCCGGATTTGGGCAGGGCGGAGATGAAGATTGTCTTGCCCCGCCGGCTGAACAGTTTCTTCAAGCGCAGGTTCAGGCGCAGGCCACGCATCGAGGTGGTCTTCAGGCCTCGTTCCAGGCGCTGTGCGGCGGTACGGGTCATGCAGTGCGGCTCATACGGTCAGGCTCCCGACGTCAGGGCGTAGCATTGATGGGCCAGGGGTGCCACCTTGACCGCGCCGAAGCGGCCCGAGGCCGCTTGCAGACCGGCCAGCTCCCGGCGCATTTCGGCCAGATCAAGGTGCGGGAACTTCTGCCGCCCATAAGCCGCCGCCCCAGGCCGCAGCAGCCGCCGGGCCAGGTTTCGTGCCGGAATATGAAGATGGCCGGAGAGCCGGCCCAGATGATACCCGGGCCCGGTCGGCTGGGTCCGGGGCAAATCCAAGCCGTCAACGGCGTCCAGTACACGGTCCACGGCCGCGGCGCCGTCGAGTGCGGCATAATATCGCGATGCCGCCGCCGTGCCATCATCGCCGCCATTGACCGTGCCGCCATCCAAGGCTTCTCCAACCGCCTGAACAAGCGTCGGCAGGTCCGCCACTTGTTGGCTGACAACATTGGGCAGGAAGCTATCATAAACCTGGGAGCGGACCGGCTGATAGGCGATGACAGGGCGGTCCAGCAAAAACCCTTCCAGCCCGGTGGTGCAGGAATTGTGGATCAGCACCCCCGCCGCCATCAGCCACGGCACCACATTGCCGGCGAATTTCACCTCCACATTGTCCAGCCCGGCACATTCACCGGCCCAGCGTTCATGGTTCTCGGAGGGGTGCGGCCGCAGGATTATCCGGTGCTCTGGAAAGGCCGCCGAGAGGGGTGCCAGCATGGCGGCAAAGGCATGATACATCCGGCCCAAGAAGTCCCGCCAAGCCAATAGAAACGCCTCTTCGTCCGCGCCGTCCACCGCGCCGCGCTGACGCTGGACCGCCAGCAGATTGTCCTCGCCATGGAAATGGTTGTAGCGGGCGAAGTTGGTGTTGATCAGTATGAATTTGCCGTATTCGCCACGCAATTCCCGCGCCCGAGGGGCGAACAGATCGCGAAATTCGGGCCGCAGCAAATCAAAGCGGGGATTGCCCGTGGGCACAAGTTTACCGCCGCCATCGCCAGCCGCCGCCTTAGCCGCCGCTACAATCTTTGTGGCAATGTCGGCCCGCTGTACATCGCCCCAGCAGAAAAACCGCTCGACTTCCGCCAGACTGTCCACGGAGATGCGCTGGCGCAGATAGGCATCCCGGTCCCGGTAGACCAGGCCTTCCTCGCACCAGGCCGCAACTTTGTTGCCCTGTTGGCGCAGATGCTGGAAGTGTTTAGTCTTGGTGGAGGCGACGGATTTGTCAATGTACAGGCCGCGCGGCAGGTAGGCGATCTGGCGCACCATGGCGTTCTGTTCGCCAAGCACGACGCTATAACCACGCTCCACCGCCTCCGCCCCCACCAGCAGCTTGGCGTGAAATTCCCGCGCCTTGGTTTCCACGGGCAGCAACAGCCATTGCCCTAAATGCCGTTGTCCTTGCTTCGCCACGGCGTCAGGCATTGCGCCGGGAGGCTTCGATCTCGGCCAGCACCGCCGCCGTGACCCGCAGGGCGGCCTTGCCGTCCGGGTTGCCGGTCCATTTGTCCAGCAACGCCCTGGTCGCGTGCGGCAGCTCGGGCCCCGGCAGGGGCTGTTCCAGAGAGGCGCTCAGCCTTGCCACCAGATCCGCGCCCGAAGTGGCGTATTGGGCGGCATCCTCATAATCGACAATAAATGGCGCGCAGGCGGGGTCCAGGGCCTCGGCGAAGTTCGGCACGACAATGGGCTTGCCGGCGGTAATGGCCTCGAACAAGCCGGTGGTGTTGAAACCGCTGACCGTGTGGGCCCGGACCATCAAAGTGAACGGATCGCCCTTGGAAACCAGTTTCAGGTTTTCCGGCCACTGATCCTCCGGGCCCAGCAATGCCAGCACCGGTTCATAATCCCGGGGCCGGGGCTTGGTCTTGATCACCACGTCGATATCCGGGCGCTCGGCGGCCAACTGCCAGAGAGCCTGATGGCACTCCCGGAACAAGTTTTCCCAATTTAGCAGCCCAACCGCATCCGCCATGGGTTCGGCCAGGTTGGCGTACCCGGCCCGGCTTTTGCGGCGAACTTGCGGCAGTCCCGTCTTGATGGTGAACGAGAAGAACAGGATCTGCTGGCGGCCGCCGTCATTTGCCGGCGCCACGGCCGTACTGTTGCGCCAGGCGTGCACCCGGTCCAGCCGCGGCATGCCGCAGATGGTGACACGGTCGGGCGCGATGATCTCCGCATTGGTCTGCACCACCCGCTCGATCTCGTTATAGACCAGAATGCGCCGGCCGGTGAACGGGCCGCGGCGGGTGCGGTACAATTCGGCGAAGAAATCCATGCGGCCGGGACTTTTCAAATTCTCCTTGTGCAGGGCCAGGAACGGCACGCCCAGGGCTTCCAGTGCGGTGGCGAACTCCCGCTCGGCATAATATCCGAAATTGGCCGAGACCACGGCGTCGATGGGCATGATTTGGCGCAGCACCGACCACATATTGGTCAGAAAGGCGGCGTAATCCCGTTTGGCCTGAATGGTCTTCGGGTCGTCGCTGACATAGAAATTGTCATCCAGCTCGGGCGGCAGGAAAGCGGCGGCGATGGACTTCACCACCACCCGGTTGGCCACGTGTACGCGCACATCATCGCGGGCGCCGAGTGAGGCCAGGACATCTTCATAGAAGGTGTCCTTGTCGATCATCAGCACGGAATAGCGTTTCGGCCCGCCGTGGTCGTGGGGGCCGGGCATGCGCCGGGTCAACAGACGGAACAGGATGGCCACCAGGGAATGCAGACCCCAGCCGGCCAGCAGGCGCAACAGGCGTTCCACCACGCTGCGGGCCAGCACATGGACCAGAAATTTCTTCACCATTGACCCGCCAACTGTCTTCGCCTAATCGTCCGGCCAGCGGAGGATAATTCACCAACCCTGGAGGGCCTTTCTTGCCTGGCAAGTTGCGACTTTCCCTGAAACCGTCGAAGCAGTTGCTGTGGCTGTGGCTGTGGCGCGAGATGCGGGCCAGCCGGGGCCGCGACCTGGGCATTGATGCGGGCTGCGGTCTGATGCAAAACCGCATGCTGTTCGAAACCGATGACTATGTGGGCATCGATGTTGACGCCGAACGCCTGGAGGCCAACCGGCAGCGCTATCCCGGCGTGCGCACGGTCTGCGCGGAGATCGAGACGGCGACGGCGTTGCGGGGGGATGTTGTTTTGTGCGTGCAGGTCATGCACAACCGCTTCTTCGCCACCGAGCGCACCGTGCCGACCATCGCCGCCATGGCGGCCATGCTGCGGCCGGGCGGCATGTTGATCTTTAATCTGGGCGAGCGGAACATGCCTTACGAGGCGGAGGTCGATGCGTTTTTGCGGGCGAACTTCACGGCTGTCAAAAAACGCCCCTACGGCGCCTTTTCGGCCCAAGAGACCTATCTGTCGCCCGTGCTGGCTGGCCTGATGTATCTGCTGCCGCCGCTGCGTTTGCTGGGCGGCGCGCGGAAGATCCTGTATGTCTGCCACGGCGCCAAATGAGCCGATTTGTCCCTTATCGATCATCGACATCCGCCAGGGCAATCTGTTCCACCCGTTCGCCGATGCGGTAAATGGCATCGGCATGCTCGATGGTGGAGAGGCGGTGGGCGATCATGATCACCGTCGCCTCGCCCTCCAATGATTTAACCGTCTCGCGGACCAGGCGTTCGGATTCCTGGTCCAGGGCCGAAGTCGGCTCGTCAAAAATATAGATATCCGGCCGGCGCACGATAACCCGGGCCAGGGCCAGGCGCTGGCGTTGGCCCACGGACAGCGTGTTGCCCCGATCACCCACCTCGGTCAGGTATTGCCGCGGCAACTGGGCGACAAATTCATCCGCATGGGCCTTGCGCGCCGCCTCGCGGCAGGCCTCGTCCGTGGCCTCCGGCCAGCCCATGCGGATGTTTTCCAACACCGTGGCGTCAAATATCTCCGCCTCCTGGGTCAGATAGCCGATATGTTCGCGCAGGGAGGCCAGGCTGTATTCCGACAGGTCATGGCCGTTCAGTGTAACCTGCCCCGACCGCGGCCGGCGGAACCCGGTCAGGATGTCCACCAGGGTGGATTTGCCCGAACCCGATGGTCCCACCAGGGCCGTGGTCTTGCCCTTGGTGATGGTCATGTTCAGGCCGTCGAAGACCACCCGGCCATCGCCATAGGCAAAGGCCACGTCGTTGCAGACCAGATCGGTTTTCAGACCGTCGAATGTCAGGCCGGTTTCGATGTTTTCCCGGTTCGGGGTGTCTTCCAGCAATTCAAAGATCAAATGCAGGGACGGCAGGGTGGAACCGATGATCATGCGGCGGGATACCAGATAGGTCACGTTGGACAACAGCCTTTGCGCAATCAGGATGAAAAAGCCCAATAACACGGCGATGCTCTGTACATCCTGGCCGGCCACCTTCTGCACCCAAAACAGGGCGGCGGCCACCAGGATGATCACGGTTAGCTCGGTGGTTTGTTTCGGCGCCTCGCTGACGGCCTGGAAGATCGCCGCCGCCTCGGCAAAGCGTTTCAGGCGGTCGTGGAATATTTCGTGGCGCTGGCCATACAGGCCGAACAGCTTGATCTGGCGCACGCTGTGCAGGCTCTCCGTGGCGATTACCGAGATTTGCCGCGAGAGGCGAAGACGTATCTTGCCAAAGCGCAGGGAATAGCCGGCCAGACCCTTGCGGATCAAAGCCAGCACCAGTCCCGCCGCCAAGCCGATCGCCAGGGTGGCCTGCCAATGCACCACCAACAGCACGGCAAACAGCAACAGGGACAAGATCAGCTTGTTTACAAACTCCACGATGTTGGTCATCACCTTGGCGCCGATCTGGGTTTCGTGCACCACGTTCTGGATCAGCGCGCCCTGGGGCCGTTGATCCAGATAGGCATAGTCGGCGTGCAGATAATGGCGCAGCAACTGGCTGGCCCAGTCCTGGCGCAGGCGATAGGCGAACAGCACGCTGAGCCCGCGGTTCAGCACCATCAAGGCGCCCTTGAAGGTGAAGGCAATGGCGAACAGCACCAGTAGCCCTTCAATCCGGGAGCCCTCGGGCAGCAGATCCAGCAGGCCGGTGGTTGCCCGGGTCAATTGGTCCTGATCCTGGCCGGTTCCGCCCAGTCCCATGAGACTGTTCAGCAGGGGCAGGACCAGGGACAGCCCGATGCTTTCCGCCAGGGCGCCCAGAAACAAGGCCACCAGCAGCACGGCCGCGAACTTCTCCCGCCCGGCGATCAGGCGGGACAATTTGGTGAATTTACGCACGGTGGTTTTCGCCATTCCCGCCACCATCCCCATGTGCCCGGGCCAGTTCCGCCGCCCGCCGCCGGGCCGACCGGTCAGGCGCGTACATCAGGCCGGTCAGGATGCGGTCCAGATATTTAAGCGGCGTCCGCTTTATGGTTTGCCGCCAGCCATGTCCGATCCGGCGGTCCAGGCCCCCATGGATGTTTGCGCTAGTGGCGGATTTGGCGGCGGTGCCGGTGGTGCCGCCGCGCCGCGCAACAAGGGTCAGATAGCGCGGGATCAGGGCCGAGGATGGCCGGCCCGAGGCGCGCAGCGAGACGATCTCGAAACCATGCTTGCCATATAGGTGCCGCAACGAGGCGCTGGAAAAGCAATATGGGTGATAGATGTGGGTGGAATTCTGCACCGTTGAATTCGGCGTCTCCATCAACACCACCCCGCCCGGGGCCAGCCATTTCTCGATCGCCTCGAACACAATATTCAGATCCACCACGTTTTCCATGACGTGGGAGAACAGGATCAGGTCCATCCGGCCGCCGGTTTGATCGCCGGTTTTATCACCGGGCTGATCGTCGAACCGTTCGTCGGACCGGGGCCCGGCTTCGTTCAACTGCTCGATGGTCGGGGCGAGGATTTTGACGCCGCTCAAGGTCTCGGCGAAACCGGCGGCCAGCTCGGACGGTTCCACGCCAAAGGCCCTGGCCTGGTAGTGATCGGCGATGGTGGAGATGATCAGGCCAAAGGCGCAACCAATCTCCAGAATTCGCCCGCCCTGGGGCGGGGCGCAGCCGACGGCATCCAGGGTGGCGCAGAGTTTTTTCGTGCGCTGCAGCTCCTTGATCAACTGCTTTTGCCGGGCCAGATCCTCCGCCTCCGCCGCCTTGGCGGATTTTGTTTCCCAAAAGGCTTGGCCGTACAGGCGGTCATACCAGGCCTGATTGGGCACCGGGTTCATGAACACCAGATCGCACGCGCGGCAGCGCTGATAGGGAATGGTGATCTCGCGAAAGGTCAGTTTCTCATAAGCCACCAGATCGCCCCCGGCGCAGACCGGGCAATGGTCGCGGGGGATCACGTCATCGGCGCCCAGGGCGATGGCGGGGGCATTTTTGGCGAAGTTCAATGGCTTTACCTATCCGAACGAATTGGCGCATTTATACCAGCAAACCATCCGATGCAAGCAATGTCTGGGCCAATTGAGAACTGCGGCGAATCATGTCGTCACCATACCTCTTTCGTCCGCCGCATGGACAGGGGTCTGGTGCTCGCCGCCGATCATAGTGCCCGAAGGCGCGGCGCCACGTCGGTGGCAAATTGTTCCAGGGATGCCCTGACATCACCCGGCCGCAGGCCCGGCGGCACGGCCCAGGTGACCAGGTCGGTGATGCCGTATTCACGGATATAAGCGCCAAGCTCGTCCACGCAATGATCGGCGTTGCCCACCACCCAGTTCTGGCTGATGCGTTCGCGGTCCTGATCGGGCGGCGCGCCCCGGCCCGCGGCCTGAAAGGCGCCGGCGTAATATTCCATGCGCCGACGTTCGGCGGCCCGGATGGCAGGCCAGTCCCGGTCCCGGTCCCCGGTCACGAAACAGGATTTGATAATGCCGATGCGGTAGCCCTCGGGATCACGGCCCGAAGCCGACAATTCATCGCGCCAAACCTGGATAGTTGTGTCAAAGGGACCTTGGGGCAGCAGATTGGCATTGAACCGCGCGGCCCGCCGGGCTCCCGCCGCCGACGATGCCGCCACCCACAGCGGCGGCCCGCCCGGCTGCACATAGCCCGGTTTGATGATCACGTCTCTGGCCTGGTAGCGTTTGCCCGTATAGCTGAACCGCTCACCGGCAAAACATCGGGTCAGAATTTCCAGGCCCTCGTCCGTGTGGGAGACCCGTTGCTTGACGGGGATGCCATAGCCGTCGAAATCCCACGGCACATAGCCCAGGCCGATGCCGATTTCCATGCGCCCGCCGCTAAGATTATCCGCCACCGCCAGATCCTCGGCCAGGCGCACCGGTTGGTACAGGGGCAGGATGGATATGTCGGAGGAAAAGCGTACATGCTTGGTGCGCGCGGCCATCGCCGTGGCCACGGGAATCCAGGATGGCAGATAGCCGTCGTCGACGAAATGATGCTCGGTAAACCAGATCAGATCGATACCAAGGCCATCCAGCCAGACCACCTGTTCCATGATTTCGCCATAAAAGGACTGGTTGTCGATGCCGCTGTCGGGGGGATTGCGAAAATCGTAGACCACCCCGATGCGCAGATTTGGTTTCATGGCGCCGCTCCACAATAATTCATAATGTAGTGTTTATACCAAGGTACGGCGATCAGATGTTCCGTTACTTGGTACAGCCAATTTCCAAAAAATCCGTTTCAGCCAAGGCATAGGTTGCGGCACTTTCGGCGCTTAGCGCGCGGCCGCCCGATAGTGCGATTGATCGCCGCAGATCGGTGATGGAGACAAGCGGCGCCACCGTGCCGCGGGGATTTCGTTTGACGATTTCAGCGAGTATCCGCTGATAGACGATTTCGCCGCCGTGAAACCCGTCGAGGAATTCGCAATCGTTTGAACCAAGGCTTTCTGGATCGGTGAAATCATAGGTCTCGAATTTCAATGCCTTGATCCGATCCCGGAAGGCGGACACATATGCATAGGCCAAGGGGCGGGCCAGCATCCGGCCCAGGACCGCTTTGGCCAATGGCGTCAGAATGACAACGGGTGTGATGTCCGCCGCCACCAACTGCGCCAACAGTTGGTTCAGTTCCGCAAATCGCGGGGCGGCGAAATTTTCGGCATGGGTGAACTGGACGACGCCGCGTGTGATCCGCGACAATGTATTGGTAAACCTGGCATCGTCGAAGGCGGGATCGGTGCCGAAATATCGAAGACCATAATCGTGGGAGCCGTCGGCCCGGGAGCCATAGCCCCGCTTGATTGCCGCCACGCCGATATTGTCGTGCCGGGTAAGCGTATTATGCGTGTCGCCGCGAACCACCACGCGCCAAAGATCCGGAATTGTTATTTTGCCTTCCAGCAACCATTCATTCACCCGCTTCATGGCCGCGAGATCCAGGCCGTCACGCCGCATATGGCGGTCGGGATAGGGCCAATTTGGATTGAACCACCAAAAATCCACGCCCAGGATGACCACTTTTGGCTTGTGGCGTGGCAACAGGGCGTCCAGAAATTTGATCTCCTCGGCCGGTGTCGTCATGGCGCGGCCGGCATTGATAAATGTCTCAGTAAAGTGAGCTTGCCGGAACTGCAGCACACGGGAGGAACCCAAGGCTATGACGTTCGGTTTTGCCGTGCTGACCAACTGCAGTTTGTAGGCAAAGCTATCGTCGTGCACGGCGCTGCCGTAGACCGCGCCGGTCTGCCCCTGCCGGGCCACGATGTCCGACAGGCTCGACAATTCACCGGCCCGCCACAGGAACAGGCCATAAACCGAACCAAGGGCAAGGGCGGCGATCAATCCAAAGGCCAGAATGATCCCGAAATAGGCCACGCCATACCGGCGCAATGTCTCTGCCGGTAGGGCGCCCGCCGTCTTGGTGTCAGAACTGGAAATAGAGAAACTCCTGTGCGTCGGGACGGCCGATCATGAAGGCCAGCGCGGTGACGGCGGTGGCGGCATTGAAAACGGCCCAGCGGTAGGTTGGGCGCCAGGCCAGCCGTTTCTGAATGCCCTTGAGCAGGCCGCCGCTGCCTTCGCCACTGCCGATGCCATGGGACAACCAGTCTTGCGTATTGGGCAGCAGCCAGACAAATCCGGTCAGAAGGGCCAATGCGGCCGCGGCCATGGCCGGTTCCGCGGTGATCGTGGCGAGCGTCGATAGCGGGGCGCCGTCCAACAACCTGGCCCCGGACAGCCCGAACATTGCCTGCCACATCGCCAGGGTTGCGTCCCACGTTTCGGCCCGAAACGGCACCCAGGCAAACATCACGGCCAGGAAGGTCATGGCCATGCCGGCCGGTCCCGGTATCACAAGCTGCGGGCAAAGCCGGCGCCACATATGATTGATGACCAGGAAGCAGCCGTGCAGACCGCCCCACAGCACAAAGCCCCAGCCCGCGCCATGCCACAATCCGCCGAGCAACATGACGATCATCATATTGGTTAGCTGGCGGCCGGCGCCGTGACGATTGCCGCCCAGGGGAATGTACAGATGATCCCGCAGAAATTGGGACAAGGTCATGTGCCAGCGTCGCCAAAAATCGATGATGCTGGCGGCCTTGTAGGGGCTGTTGAAATTGAGCGGCAGACGAATGCCGAACAACAGGGCCAGGCCGATCGCCATGTCGGAGTAACCGGAGAAATCAAAGTAGATCTGAAAGCCGAAAGCAAACGTGGCGGCCCAGGCATCCAGGATCGTGACTGCGGCACCGGAGGCGACCACATCAAAGACCGGGTCGGCGTAAACCGCGATGCTGTCTGCCAGCACGACCTTCTTGAACAGCCCGGCGAAAAAAAAGGCCGCGCCAATGAGGAATAGAAACAGACGATCCGGTTTTTTGGCCAGGTTCTCAAACTGCGGCAGCATCTGGTAGTGGTGCACGATCGGGCCGGCGATCAGCTGCGGAAAAAACGAGATAAACAGCAGGTACCTGGATGCCGAGGGCGGCGCGACGTCGCCCTTGCGGCAATCAACCAGGTAGGCAATCTGCTGGAAGGTGAAAAACGAAATGGCCAGCGGCAACAATATGGTGCCGAACTGCCAGGACGCGCCGACGGCCAGCGCGGCATTTTCGACCACGAACATGGCGTATTTGAAGTAACCCAGCAGACCCAGATTGAACAGAACGCCCAGCGCCAGCAACCGGCGTTTGGCCCTTGCGGCCCGCGCGGCGAAGATGCGCAGCGAGATGAAATAGTTCCCGGCCACCGAAACCAAGAACAGCAACAGATAAACCGGCTTCCAATAGCCATAAAAAGCCAGGGACGCGGCCACCAGGACCAGGATACAAAGTTGCGTCCGATTGCTTTTCACAGCCAGCCAATACACCGCCAGGACCATGGGCAGGAAGACGTAAATAAATTCCGGCGAATTGAACAACATATCGGTTTATGTCGTCAGTCCATGACAATCATTGGGCCGGCCGCGTCTCCGCTGCTTCATGATGTTTCCCGGTAAATCGGGCCGCTGGCGCGTACCGGCTCCAACAGAGACCAATCCCCCTCGTCCACGTCGAAACCAAGGGGGAAGGGCGGACGCGTTTCCATGTCCAGGGCGCGCATGACCCGGTCATCGCGATAGTAACATTGGGTGGTGATGGTGGCCAAAACCCCCGCCGCCTCCACGTGCCGGTGGCGAAAGGCGGTGACGGCATCCGCCCGCGCGGCCACGCTTAAATCGGCGAATGGCTGATCGCCAAGGTCATTGCAAACGGCATCAAGGGCGGCCAATGCGGCGGCGACCGGTTCATATTGCCGCGCGCCGGTGTTTAGAATGTCGGCGAAGATCCGATCATCGTTGGCGCCGGGCAGGTCGTAGTCATCGCTGGCCGGGATGATCATTTCGGCAATAATGGCAAGGGCCGCCGCTTCCTCGTCGGTGAATGAAATATCCATGCTTGTCATGCTCATGTCTCAATCAAACAAATTGGCCAGGCGCTGCTTCATCCGGTCAGCGATATACAGCGCCAGGGCCTGAATGGTGCGGGTCGGATTGACCCCGGCGGAGGTGACGAAAATGCTGCCGTCCACCACGAACAGGTTTTTCACGTCATGGCTGCGGCCCCATTCATTGACCACGGAGGTGCCAGGGTCCGTGCCCATGCGGGCCGTGCCCATTAGGTGCCAGCCGCCGTAGGTGATGGGCGCCTGGGTCATGATATCGATGGCGCCGGCGGCGCGCAGAACCTCTGAAGCCTTGGCGACGGCATGGTCCATCATGCGGCGGCTGTTCTCGCTCAAGGTATAGCTGATCCTGGGCGCGGGGATGCCGTCGCCGTCTTTCAGGTCCGGGTCCAGGGTGACCCGGTTGTGCGCCTCGGGCAGGTCCTCGCAGATCGCCACCATGCCGGCAATGCGGTTATGGAGTTTGCGAAAGGCCGCGTGATGGCCGGCGCCCCAGGGAATTTTGCCACGGGCCAGGCCGGTCAGGGCGGTGGACACCGGCCCCTGGCCGCGTTGGATTTCAAAGGTGTAGCCGCGCACGAAGTCCCTGGTCTTGTCGGCCGGGTCGGTTTCGTAGAATTGCTGGCTGCGGAAAATCTTGTGCGGGCCTCGATGGCCGTCGAGCTCTTCTTCGAAAATTCCCTGGATCGAGGCATAGGGGTGAAACATCAGGTTCCGGCCCACCAGGCCGCTGCTGTTGGCCAGGCCGTCCGGGTGGGCGGCGGATTTGGAGTTCAACAGGATGCGCGGCGTGCCCACCCCATTGCAGGCCATGATCACCACATGTGCCTCGACCTCCCTTTCCACCCCGTCCCCGTCGTAATAGATCGCGCCGGTGGCCAGGCCGCTCTCGTCCACGGTGATCTCCCGCACCCGGCAATGGGTCCGCAACTCGACCCCGGCGCGCTGGGCATGAGGCCAGTAGGTAATGTCGGTGGAGGCCTTGGCGCCCTGGGCGCAACCGGTTATGCAGGCGCCCAGGTTGATGCATTTGTCCCGGCCGTCATGGGGCTGGGTGGCGATGGCGGTGTCGGACGGCCACCAGTGCCAGCCCAATTTGTTGAAACCCCTGGCCAGAACCTCGCCGGATTTCCCAAGGGGCAGGGGCGGCATGCGTTCGGCGTTGTCGCTGGGATAGGCCGGGTCGCCGGCCAGCCCGGCGACGCCCATCATGCGGTCGTTCTCGGCATAGTGGGGTGCGAGGTCGTTATAATCCAAGGGCCAATCGTCGGCCACGCCGTCCAGGCTCTTGACCCTGAAGTCGGAGGGATGGAAGCGGGGAAAATGGCCCGCATACAGCACTGTGCCGCCGCCCACGGCGTTGAAATTCGCCACCTTGATGGCCGAGCCATCCTCGGCGATGGGGTAGTCGGCCGCCAGTTGCCGGGTGTTGGGCGAGATGGAGAAATCGCTGCTCGCCCGCGCCTCCCAATCCCGTCCCGTGGCGGGATATTCGCCAGGGTTCATGAAGCCGCCCTGTTCCAGGCAGACGATTTTCATTTTCGTTTCCGCCAAGCTCCACGCCACGGCGGCGCCCGAGGCCCCGGCGCCGATTATCAATACGTCGATTGCTTGTTCCGTCATGCCGCGCCCCGCTACCGTCACCGTCATTGGCAGTCTAACGCCGCCGAACCGTTTTATCCATTCCCTTCAGTATTGCAGCTAGCCGACGGGCGGTGATATATAGGCCCTGCCTGACCGGCAGGTACTCTAAAAAACTTAATGAATTCATAGAGATAACAGATATGGCAAGCTATCAATACATCTTCACCATGCGTGATTTGCGCAAGGTTTTCCCTGGCGGCCGCGAGGTTTTGAAGGATATCACCCTGGCTTTTTTCCCCGGCGCCAAGATTGGCGTGATCGGTGGCAATGGGGCCGGTAAATCCACCCTGCTTCGGATCATGGCGGGGATGGAAACGGAATTCACCGGCGAGGCCTGGGCCGCCGAGGGCGCGCGCGTGGGCATGCTGTCCCAGGAGCCGGAACTGGACCCGAGCAAGGATGTGCAGGGCAACGTCACCGACGGGGTGCGCGCCACCAAGGATCTGCTGGACCGCTTCGAGGCGGTCAGCCTGCGCTTTGCCGAGGAAATGACCGACGACGAGATGAACGAGCTGATCGCCGAACAGGGCGAATTGCAGGAACGGATCGATGCCGCCGATGCCTGGGATCTGGACCGCCATATCGAGATCGCCATGGACGCCCTGCGCTGCCCGCCCGGTGACGCGGACGTGACCAAACTGTCGGGCGGCGAGCGGCGGCGGGTGGCGCTCTGCCGGCTGCTGCTGGAAAAGCCGGACCTGTTGCTGCTGGACGAGCCCACCAACCATCTGGATGCGGAGTCCGTGGCCTGGCTGGAGCGGTTCCTGCACGACTATTCCGGCACCGTGGTGGCGATCACCCATGACCGCTATTTCCTGGACAATGTCGCCGGTTGGATATTGGAGTTGGACCGGGGCCGGGGCATCCCCTACGAGGGCAATTATTCCGGTTGGCTGGTGCAAAAACAAAAGCGCCTGGAGCAGGAGGGCAGCCGGGAAGACGCCCGCCAGCGCAGCCTGGCCGATGAGTTGGAGTGGATCCAGCAATCCCCCCGCGCCCGTCAGGCCAAGAGCAAGGCCCGCATCCGCGCCTACGAGGAGCTGCTGGCCCAGGATCAGGAGGCCCAGGCCAAGCGGGCCCAGATCGTCATCCCGCCCGGGCCCCGTCTGGGCGGTCTGGTGATCGAGGCGGTGGGCCTGCAAAAGGGTTATGAAGAGCGGCAATTAATCGACCGCCTGGATTTCCGCCTGCCGCCGGGCGGTATCGTCGGCGTGATCGGGCCCAACGGTGCCGGCAAAACCACATTGTTCCGCATGTTGGTGGGCGAGGAGACGCCGGATGACGGCAGCCTGCGCATCGGCGATACGGTGACCTTGGGCTATGTGGATCAATCCCGCGATGCCTTGGCGGGCAGCGCCACGGTCTGGCAGGAAATATCGAACGGTTCAGAGGAGATCGCGCTAGGCAAGCGCAGCGTCAACAGCCGGGCGTATTGCACCTGGTTCGGGTTTCGCGGCGCCGACCAGCAAAAACCCGTGGGTCAACTTTCGGGCGGCGAACGCAACCGGGTGCACCTGGCCAAGATGCTGAAATCCGGCGCCAATCTGATCCTGCTGGATGAGCCCACCAACGATCTGGACGTGGACACCCTACGCGCGTTGGAGGAGGCATTGTTGAATTTCGCCGGCTGCGCCGTGGTGATCAGCCATGACCGGTGGTTCCTGGACCGCATTGCCACCCATATCCTGGCCTTCGAGGGCGACAGCCACGTGGAATGGTTCGAGGGCAACTACGAAGCCTACGAAGCCGACCGCAAACGCCGCCTGGGCCACGCCGCCGACCAGCCCCATCGCATCAAGTACAAGCCAATTTCGAGGTGATGGGGCAGGGTTGGCAATTCCGATACTGACGCGAGCCGCCGAGGGCCTTGGGCCAATTCAAAACTTTACATGACAAGTTGGAATTCCCTTCAGACACCCATCGCTGTAAACTCCCAACTCATTTATTGTTTGGAGTTTTGCGATGACCACGCATACTGGCTATCTTCTGATCGCTGATATCTCCGGCTATACCCAGTTCCTAACATCGTCCGAGCAGGCTCACGCCAACCCCATTTTGCAGTCGCTGTTGACTTCCTTGCTCGAGCAGGTGGGCGAACCGCTCCATTTCTGGAAGATGGAAGGAGATGCGGTGCTGGCCTATTCGACGCAGCAGGAGTTTCCCTCCGGCGAGACATTTCTCACGATTTGCGAGAACCTCTATAACGCGTTTACCAGCCGCCGACAGAACATCATCGCCAACACCACCTGTCCATGCCAGGCCTGCGCCAATGTCGGCTCGCTGGATCTGAAAATCATGGCCCATCATGGCGCATTCGACGAAATGCAAGTCGGCCCGGTGAAGGATATCTCCGGCGCGGACGTCATTCTAGTTCACCGCATGGCCAAGACCGATGTAGGCGAAACCACCGGCGTGCGAAGCTATGCGCTGTTCAGCGACGCGGCGGTCGAGGCCATGGAGATCGAGGCGGCGCTGGTGCCGTTCTCGCAACCGTTCGAGCATTTTGGCGAGGTTTCGATGCAGG
>JAPYUH010000296.1:2547-4387 GCA_029936195.1 Alphaproteobacteria bacterium | reverse complement strand
TGCGGGCGTAGGTCGCCAACGAGTTGATCAGGCCGATATTCGGGCCTTCCGGCGTCTCGATGGGACAAATGCGGCCGTAATGGGTGGGATGCACGTCGCGCACCTCGAACCCGGCCCGCTCCCGCGTCAGGCCGCCCGGCCCAAGCGCCGAGAGACGCCGTTTATGGGTGATCTCGGACAATGGGTTGGTCTGATCCATGAACTGGCTGAGCTGCGAGGAACCAAAGAATTCCCGCACCGCCGCCGCCGCCGGCTTGGCGTTGATCAAATCATGGGGCATGACGCTGTCGATTTCGACCGAACTCATGCGTTCCCGGATCGCCCGCTCCATCCGAAGCAGTCCGATGCGGTATTGGTTTTCCATCAACTCGCCCACGGAGCGCACCCGGCGGTTGCCAAGGTGATCGATATCATCGATATCGCCGCGGCCATCCTTCAGATCCACCAAGGTTTTAACCACCGCCATGATGTCTTCGACGCGCAGCACCCGCACGGTGTCTTCGGCATCCAGACCAAGGCGGGCATTCAGTTTGACCCGGCCTACGGCGGACAGATCATAGCGCTCGCTATCGAAGAACATGGAATTGAACAGGTTCTGGGCCGCCTCCACCGTCGGCGGCTCGCCCGGGCGCATGACCCGGTAAATGTCGATCAAGGCCTGTTCCCGGGAGGAATTCTTGTCTCCCACCAAGGTATTGCGGATATAGGCGCCGACCGTGACATGATCGATATCCAGGGTCGGGATCAGATTGACACCGGCCTCGCGCAGGGAAGCGACCAGTTCCTCGGTCAATTCCTCGCCCGCCTCGGCCAGGACCAGGCCGGTGCTTTCATCGACCAGGTCGATGGACACATACCGGGCCACCAGATCCTCGTCCGCGACCAACAATTCCTTAACGCCGTCCTCGATCAGTTTGCGGGTCCGGCGCGGGGTGATTTTTTCGCCCGCCTCGACCACCACATTGCCGTTCTTGGCATTGATCAGGTCACGCACGGCGCGCAGGCCGCGCAGACGCTCGGGCTCGAATGGCGTGCGCCAGCCGGCTTTTTTGGTGTCGTATTTGTAATCCACCGTGCGGTAGAAATAGTTCAGGATTTCCTCGGCGCTCAGGCCGATGCCCTGCAACAGGGTGGTCACGGGCAGTTTGCGGCGGCGGTCGATGCGGACAAAGACGATATCCTTGGCATCAAACTCGAAATCCAGCCAGGAGCCACGATAGGGAATGATCCGGGCAGCAAAAAGAAACTTCCGCGACGAATGCGTCTTGCCCTTGTCATGATCGAAGAATACGCCGGGCGAGCGGTGCATCTGGCTGACGATGACCCGTTCGGTGCCGTTGATGACAAAGGTGCCGTGATCGGTCATCAGGGGCATGTCGCCCATGTAGACGTCCTGTTCCTTGATATCCAGCACCGACTTGGCCTGGGTATCCTCGTCCACCTCAAACACGATCAGACGCAGGGTAACCTTTAACGGCGCGGCGTAGGTCATGCCGCGCTGCTGGCACTCCTCCACATCGTATTTCGGGTCTTCCAAATTGAACTTGACGTAATGCAGCTCCGCCGTCTCGGCGAAATCCTTGATCGGAAAGACCGACTGAAAGACGCCGTTCATGCCGCTGTCGCCGCGCTCGGCCTCGGGAATGTCGGCCTGCAGAAATTTATCGTAGGAACTTTTCTGCACTTCGATCAAATTCGGCATGGCGGCAACTTCCGCGATGCGGCCAAATGATTTGCGAATGCGTTTACGAGCGGTGAATGTCAGTGACATGCGTCTTCCTCATGCTGCGACCGGTCCGTGGCCAAAGCCACCCCGGCGCCATTTGCCGTAATTCCTCGG
>JAPYUH010000296.1:0-2447 GCA_029936195.1 Alphaproteobacteria bacterium | reverse complement strand
CCTCGGGCCGTGCCCTCGTGTTGTCTTCAGGCATGGTGTCTTCATGCAAGGCGTCTTCAGAGTGTACGGAATTGTCGTGAACCGCCCGCCAGATCCCTCATCCCCCAAGATGCACAGCCCCGGTACGCATGAACGTACGCACGAGTGTTTGCAAGGTTGGGCACGAAACGATCAGCCGGCATTTCCACGCAAAAACGGACGCAACCGCCATAGAGGTCCGCCAGCTTGTTTTCAATTCCAAATTTCTTTGACACCAAGATGCTAGTTGATACCTAATATTTCGGATAAGTCAATATAAACAAACGATATAACAAACCGAAATCGGCTTCGCCGGCCGGGGCCGGACAAATGAAGTGCAAATGCAGCGCAATTGCCCGGGACCCGACCGGCGAAAACCGGGTCTTTACTTGATCTCGACGGTCGCGCCCGCGCCTTCGAGCTGCTCCTTGATCTTTTCGGCTTCGTCTTTCGCGATGCCTTCCTTGATCTCTTTCGGAGCCGATTCGACCAGATCCTTGGCCTCTTTCAGGCCCAGGCCGGTGAGCGCCCGGACTTCCTTGATGACATTGATCTTTTTCTCGCCAAACGAGGCCAGAATGACATCAAATTCGGTCTGTTCCTCGGCGGCGGCGCCACCGTCGGCGGGCGCGGCCGCGGCAACGGCAACCGGTGCCGCGGCGGATACGCCCCATTTATCTTCCAATAGTTTGGCCAGGTCGGCCGCCTCGATGACGGTCAACGCGGACAGGTCTTCTGCAATTTTCTCTAAATCAGCCATTTTCTCTAGCTCCTCGTTCGAACATGTATGGAGGCCTATCAAGCCGCCTCATCTTTGGATCCCTGGGCCGACAGTACCCGCGCCAATTGCGAAGCAGGCGCTTGAATAACGCCTGCCAGCTTGGTCGCGGGGGCCTGTAACAGCCCGACAATTTTGCCTCGCAGTTCATCCAGAGACGGCAGGGATGCAAGGGCTTTGACACCTTCCACATCCAACTGACTGTCGCCCATGGCGCCGCCAAGAACGACAAGCTTGTCGTTGGCCTTGGCGAATTCGACCGCCACCTTGGCGGGCGCGACCGGATCGTCTGAATAGGCGATCGCCGTCGGCCCGGCGAACAGGTCACTGATCGGGGCATAGGGGGTTCCATCAAGGGCAAGCTTTGTCAGCCGGTTTTTGGTGACCTTAAAAGTAGCGCCAGCCGCCCGCATCCGCCGCCGAAGATCAGAGATCTCGGCAACATTCAAGCCGCTGTAATGGGTAACAACAACCGACGTGGTATTCGAAAATACCTCGTTCAGTTCCGCTACCGCCTCACGCTTTTGCGCTCGGTCCACTTTTTCGCTCCCTAACGGTGGCCATGCCTGGATCAAGTATCCCTGCACGGCCGGTTGCGGTTTAGATCATGGCGGCCATGAAGCCGGCCATGATCCGGTTAACCTGCCCCAGGGTTCGAACTGGCTCGACGATGGCTGCTGGCTATTGCCGTGCATCGCGAATTCCGCCTCTACCCCCGTCTATACAGGTGGTCCCCAAAGATCGGACCCTTAGGCAACTTCAAATGAAGCGGCGCCTGCAGTCTCGGACAGGATGGAAAGTTTCAAAACCGGTATGGTTTCTGTCTTTCCGGCGTTGGGCCGCTTGCTCGGTGCGCGCGGCCAACCTCGTTATTACTAAGTGTCTTCGGCCCTAAGAATTGACCGAGGAGAAATCGATTTTGACGCCAGGTCCCATCGTGGAACTGACGGCAACTTTCGTGACATACGTGCCCTTGGCCCCACTCGGTTTGGCCTTGGTCACCGCATTCAGGAAGGCCCGGACATTGGCTTCCAGGGCATCCTCGGTGAAACTGGCCTTGCCAACACCGGCGTGAATGACACCGGCTTTTTCCACGCGAAACTCCACCTGGCCGCCTTTTTGGGCCGCAATGGCGCCGGCCACATCCGGGGTTACCGTACCCAGTTTTGGGTTCGGCATTAGGCCGCGGGGGCCCAGCACCTTACCCAGACGGCCAACCACGGCCATCATGTCGGGTGTCGCGATGCAACGGTCGAAGTCTATTTCCCCGGCCTGGATTTTTTCCGCCAGATCTTCGGCACCGACCAGATCGGCGCCCGCTTCCCGGGCTTCGTCGGCCTTGGCATCCTTGGCGAATACCGCCACCCGCACGGATTTGCCCGTGCCGTTGGGCAGTTGCACCAAGCCGCGCACCATCTGGTCCGCATGACGGGGATCAACGTTCAAATTCATGGCCACTTCCACGGTCTCGTCGAACTTGGCCGTGGCGGCATCCTTGACCATTTTGATCGCGACGCCCAATTCGTATTCGGCTTCCCGGTCGATGGCCGCGCGGGCGTCCTTGGTCCGTTTGCTGTTTCTATTCGCCATCCGTCAAACCCTCCACCATGATGCCCATGGACCGGGCCGAACCGGCAATCATCTTGCTGGC
>JAPYUH010000295.1 GCA_029936195.1 Alphaproteobacteria bacterium | reverse complement strand
TCAAAAAGGCCAATTGCCAGAGTTGTTGCGGTTCGGCGGAAGGTGCCGCCGGTAGATTTTGCTTTGAATGTATGAAGAACCCCGGCATCAAAACACCAAATTTGAGATAAGTATCATTGGCGATTATCCGTTTAGATGTATTGATTGCCGCATGGTAAAATTAGTGAACTGAAAATGTCACGGCTCGCCGGACTTGCCTGCCGGATGGTTTCGGTGGATCATCGTTGTTCCGTAAGACGGCTTACCGATCCCACGATATACGAGGATGAGCCATGACCCTGACCGCCCTATCCCTAGACGACAAATATCAAAGTGAGCAGGGGCGGCTGTATCTGACCGGCAGCCAGGCCCTGGTGCGGGTTGCCATGATGCAATATCTGCGCGACAAGGCGGCGGGGCTGAACACCGCCAGCTTCATTTCCGGCTATCGCGGCTCGCCCATGCACAATATCGACAAGGAGCTGTGGCGGGCCAACCGGTATCTGGGCCAGCGGGCCATTCATTTTGTCCCTGGCATCAACGAGGACCTGGCCGCCACCGCCTGTCTGGGCACACAGCAATCCGCCATGTTCGGCGAAAGCACCCACGACGGCGTCTTTGCCATGTGGTACGGCAAGGGGCCGGGATTGGACCGCTCCATCGATGCGGTGCGCCACGGCAATTTGCACGGTTCGTCCCAATTCGGCGGTGTTCTGGCCGTGGTGGGGGACGACCATGCCATGAAGTCCACCGATGTTCCCGCCGCCTGCGAAACCATGTTCGCGGACATGCAGATGCCAATGCTGTATCCCTCTTCGGTGCCGGAAATCATTGACTACGCCCTGTATGGCTGGGCGCTATCCCGCTTCAGCGGCGCCTGGACGGGTTTCAAGATCGTTGCTGACACCGTCGATGCCGCCGCCCCCATAGATGGCGATCCATACCGTCTGAAAATTGTGCTGCCGGCGTTTGAATTTCCCGACGACGGCGTCCATATCCGGGCCGGCGACCGTTGGCTGCTGCAGGAACCCCGCCTGCGGCAATACAAGCTGCCCGCCGCCCTGGCCTTCGCCAGGGCCAACAATCTGAACCGCGTGGTGATGCCCAGCCGCCGGCCCCGCATCGGCATAATTTCCAGCGGAAAGGCGGCGCTGGACGTGCGCCAGGCCTTGCGGGAGCTGGGTATCGATGCCGCCCAGGCCGCTGATCTTGGCATTGTAATGTTGCAGATGGGCATGCCCTATCCGTTTGACGAGATCGCCGTGCGGGACTTTGCCGCCGGTTTGGAAGAAGTGGTGGTGGTGGAGGAAAAACGCCGCTTTCTGGAAAGCCGGGTGCGGGATGTCCTCTATGATCTGCCCGATGGCCGGCGGCCCCGCGTGGTCGGGCGCCGGGACCACGAGGGGCGCGAGATGCTGCCCGGTTGCGGTGAATTCGGGGCGGAGGAAATTGCCCGCGCCCTGGCCAGCCGCATGGCGCATTTTCACACCAGCGAGCGGATCACCGCCCGTTTGGCCTTCCTTGACGCCAAGGCCACCCGAACGGCCCAGCGCCAGGAGATGGCGGTTGTCCGCATCCCCTATTTTTGTTCCGGCTGCCCCCACAACACCTCCACTAAAGTGCCAGAAGGCAGCCGCGGCCAGAGCGGCGTCGGCTGCCATTACATGGCGACTTACATGGACCGTAGTACCGATGCCTATACCCAGATGGGCGGCGAGGGCGCCAACTGGATCGGCCATTTTCCCTATTCCACGGCCGGGCACGTATTTCAGAACATGGGCGACGGCACCTATTTCCATTCGGGGCTGTTGGCCATCCGGGCCTGTATCGCGGCGGATGTGAACATCACCTACAAGATTCTGTTCAATGACGCCGTGGCCATGACCGGCGGCCAACCCATCGATGGCGATCTGACGCCCATGGCGATATCCCGGCAGATGCAGGCGGAGGGCGTGAAGAAGATCGTCGTGGTCAGCGACCAGCCCGACAAGTATCCCGCCGACGCCAACTTCGCGCCAGGCACCACGTTCGAACATCGCCGCGCGCTCGCCCGGGTACAGCGGCAGTTGCGGGAGATCCCCGGCGTCACCGTATTGATCTATGATCAGACCTGCGCGGCGGAAAAACGCCGCCGCCGCAAACGCGGCGATATGGAAGATCCGGCCCGGCGCCTGTTCGTCAACCATCTGGTATGCGAGGGCTGCGGCGATTGTTCGGAAACATCAAACTGTCTCTCCGTCCTGCCCCTGGCGACGGAGCATGGCCTGAAGCGGAAGATCGATCAGTCGTCGTGCAACAAGGACTATTCCTGCGCCGAAGGGTTTTGCCCCAGTTTTGTCTCTGTCATTGGCGGGGTCCCCCGCAAGGCGGGCTTGGCCGCGGAAGTGCCCGACGCCGTGCGCCTGCTGCCCGAACCGAACCTGCCGGAGCTGGCGGACGGGGAAAATTTTGGCATTCTGATCACCGGCATCGGCGGTACCGGCGTGGTGACCATATCCGCCCTGCTGACCATCGCTGCCCATATGGAAGGCAAGGGTTATTCCACCATCGATCAGTTCGGCATGGCGCAAAAGGGCGGCGCGGTGACCTCCCATGTGCGCATCGCGGCGCACCAGGAAGACATTCAGGCGGCGCGCCTGTCGAGCGGCGGCGCGGATCTGATCCTGGGCTGTGATAGCCTGGTCTCGGCCAGCGAGATTGCCCTGGACACCATCGGCCCCGGCCGCAGCCATGTGCTGATCAACAGTCATCAGGCCATCACCGGGCAATTCGCCCTGAATCCAAATCTGGCATTCCCCGCCGACGATGTGGAGATGCGTATCCGGGCCGAGTTGGGGGCGGGGGCGGGGCCGTGCAAGGCCACGTTCCTGAATGCCACGCACCTGGCCACCAACCTGCTGGGCGATGCCATCGGCGCCAATTTGTTCATGCTCGGCCATGCCTACCAGCAAGGTTTGATCCCAGTCGGGGCCGAGGCGATCGCCCGTGCCATCGAAATGAATGGCGTCGCCATCGAGATGAACAAGGCCGCCTTCCTCTGGGGCCGCCGGGCCGCCGTCGATCTGGATGCGGTGGCCAGGCAGGCTGATCCGAACCGGGCGGATCCAAGCCATGCATTTGCAAGCCGGGCAGGGGAAACGGCCGCCGACGACGTGGCGGCCTTGATCGCCCGGCGCGGGAAGGAGTTGACAGCCTATCAAGGGCCGCGCCTGGCCAACCGTTACCAGGCCTTGATCGACCGGGTGCGGGCGGCCGAACGGGACGTTGATCCCGCCGGCGAGGCCCTGTCCACCACCGTCGCCCGCAACTTGTTCAAGCTGATGGCCTACAAGGACGAATATGAAGTGGCCCGCCTGTACAGCGACGGCCGCTTCAAGGCGGCCCTGGAACAGCAGTTCGAGGGCGACTACACCCTGGCCTTTCATTTGGCGCCGCCAATCTTGAGCAAAACCAGTCCCGATACCGGGTTGCCTATGAAGCGTGATTTTGGGCCGTGGATGGGCCATGCCATGACCTGGCTGGCGCGCCTGCGTTTCCTGCGCGGCACGCCGCTCGACATTTTCGGCCGCACCAATGAGCGGCGCACGGAGCGCCGTTTAATTGTTGAATACGAGGCCATGATCGGCGAAATTCTAACGGGGCTGCGGGCCGATAATTTGAGCCTTGCCACCCGTCTGGCGGCGATCCCGGAAATGATCAGCGGCTATGGCCATGTCAAGGCCCGGCATCTGGAGGAGGCCATGACGCTACGGGATCAATTGCTGGGCGAATGGCGCCATCCGGGCAGCAGCCTGCCGGAGGCGGCGGAATAGCAAGCAGAGTAGACATTTGGAGTTGAGTATATGAGCGATGTTGCAGAGTTCCCCACCGTGGCGTCGTTGCTGCGGGCCTTTTCCCGTGGCGACCTGACACCGGAAGATGCCACGGAGGCCGCCCTGGCCCGGATCGAGGCCACGGAACCAACCTTGAATGCCTTTCAACTGGTCGACGAGGCGGGCGCCCGGCATGCCGCCGCCGCCGCCACCCGGCGCTGGGCGGCGGGCCAGCCCCTGGGACCCATGGACGGCATACCGCTTAGCATCAAGGATATTGTGGCGACCAAGGATTGGCCCACGCTAAGCGGCTCGCGCACGGTGGACGCCAACGGCCCCTGGGACACCGATGCCCCGCCCGTGGCCCGCTTGCGTGAAGGCGGCGCCGTCATCTTGGGCAAGACCACGACGCCGGAGTTCGGCTGGAAGGGCATGACCGACAGCCCCCTGGCTGGCATCACCCGCAATCCCTGGAATCCGGCCCACACGCCGGGCGGTTCGTCCGGCGGGGCGGCGGCCTCGCTGGCGGCGGGCGTCGGTGCCATCGCCCATGGTACGGACGGCGGTGGTTCGATCCGCATACCGGCCAACTATTGCGGCCTGTTCGGTATAAAGCCG
>JAPYUH010000033.1:15956-25719 GCA_029936195.1 Alphaproteobacteria bacterium | reverse complement strand
CGTTGCGGGGGTTTTAATGGGTTGTTGGGGCCGGCTCAACCAATCTTTCGCCGGGGCGAATAGTATTCCCGCCCGTGGATCAGAACGACAGCGAGGTGCCGATGATGAATTCCGTGGCGGTGTTCTCGGAGGCGGCGGCATCTATGTTGGCTTCCACGTCCCAAAAGGTCACCCCGCCCTTTAGCGTGATACCGGGGGCCAGGCCATAATTCAGGCCGACCTGATAGCCATCGGTCTCGTCTTCGCCCAAGCCGGCGCCGGCCTCGACTGCACCATGGGCGTGGCCTACGGCACGGTCCAATTGCCCATGGCGTAGGTCACGCCCATGGAATAGTCCGTGCGGTCCGCGTTGGCGGCGGAGGTGCCCCGATTATCTTGGCGGTAGTCAGCGCCGAAGGTGAAGCTTTGATAGCTGAGTTCAACGCCCAGGCCCCATTGTTCCTGATCCTTGGCCCCGGCGGCGGCCCCGGCCCCGTCGGTAGCGGTGGCGGCGTCCGGACCGGATTTGCCATAGCCGGCATAAAGCCCTAGATCGACAGTGCCCACCTGGCGGATGTAATTGGCGCCGAATTCAATGATTTCCGAGATTTCCGATTGTTGTGGCGTCGTGCGATCACCTTGTCCGCCGCCGAAAGTCCCGCCGAATGTCCCGCCGCAATTGCCGCTCGCCGCGCGTTCCTCGCAATTCTCCGGCGTATAGGAAATGCCCAACTGAAAGCCGCTCATGCGCGGGGTGAAATAGGCGATCTTTTCGGCATTGCCGGACAGGGAGATGGCCGAAGCCGGCGGGCCGACGGTCAGGCGGTTGTCCGGTTGGGCCTGGCCGGAGAACTTGATCCCGCCCTCGCGGGCGGCCCCGCTGCCGCGGCGGTTGGCGCTGGATTCGCGCGCGCCGTCGTCCTGCCGCATGGCGGCCAGATAGGCCTTGAAGTAACCGCCCACATCAACGGAGATCGTTTCCGCGCCCCGCGCCCCGCTGCTGGTAACCATGATACCGGCGGCGACAAAGGCCGTGATGGCCGTGTTGGCAGTGGTTCCTAAGAGCTTGTTTTTCATGACAATCCGCTCCCCCTCGCCAAAACCGCCCAGGACCTGACCGGTACCCCGAACGAGTCCATCGGCGCGATACATGATATATAGGTGCAAAGGGTAAATATTTCGTTCCCCGTGAAGGATAATTTGGGGCGACGTAATTTTGGAGGGGTAGGCGCACATGACCGACAAACGAGAAAGTGGCGAGGACAGTGAACCAGGGCCGCTGCATGGTATCCGGGTACTGGATTTTTCCATGTTTCTGGCCGGTCCCTATTGCAGCCGGCTGATGGCCGACATGGGCGCGGAAATTATCAAGGTGGAGCCACCGGGCGGCGATTTTCTGCGCAATGCGCCGCCTTTCCGCGACGGGCGCAGCGCCTATTTCGGGCATATCAACTGCGGCAAGAAGAGCCTGCGGCTGGATCTGAAAAGCGCCGTGGGGGTGGAGGCGATCCGTCGCCTGATGCCCAGTGTCGACGTTGTGTTGGAAAACTACCGCCCCGGCGTCATGGCCCGCTTGGGCCTGGATTATGACACCTTGTCGGCGTTGCGTCCCGAGCTGGTCTTTTGCTCGATCTCGGGCTATGGGCAAACCGGACCCGGCAGCCTGCGCCCCGCCTTCGCGCCGATAATCCACGCCGCCTCGGGCTATGATTTGATCATGATGGGCTACCAGATGGGCGAACGGAGCGAAGGCGACGCGCCGCCGCCGGCGCGCTCCACCGTGGCCGATATTCTGGGCGCCACTCATGCCCTGGGCGCCATCAACGCGGCCCTGGTGCAACGCCTGACCAGGGGCCGGGGCCAGCGCATCGACGTGGCCATGATGGATGCCATGCACAACATGCTGGCCTATGAATATCAGGCCGCCCAGATGGAGGCGCCGGACCGGCCCATTGTATTTTCCCCACTTCGCACATCGGATGGTTTTGTCATGGTGGCCCCGGTCAGTCCGGCGAATTTCCGCGGCCTGACCGAGGCCGCCGGCCGCCCGGAATTGTTGGACGACCCGAGGTTTTCCGCCGGTCCGGCACGGGTCAAAAATTGGGATGCCCTGCTGGCGGAGGTCGAGGGCTGGTCGGCGGCCATGACCACCGCGCAATGCGAGGCGGCAATCCTGGCCGCGGGCTGTCCCTGCACGCGCTATCTGGAGATCGGCCAATCCATGGCGGAGCCTCAGGTCGCCGCCCGCGGCGGCGCCGTGACCATGGGCGGCACCAATGACCCCTATTTGGTGGCCAATTGTCCGGCGCAGTTCATCGGTGGCACCGTCGGGGCCAACCCTTGGGTCCCCGAGTTGGGCCAGCACACGGCGGAAATACTGGCGGAGGTCGGCCTCGCCGAGGACTGAACCAGCTCCCTATTGTCGCTGCTGTAAATTTGAGGTATTTACACAAAATGAACGTGATATAGGAGCTGGCATGCCAAGCGGTATTTTGGGCGGTAATCTGGACGGCAAGAGCATCCTGTTGATTATCAGCGGCGGCATCGCCGCCTACAAATCCCTGGACCTTATCCGCCGGTTAAAGGAACGCGGGGCCGCCGTGCGCTGTGTTTTGACCGCCGGCGGGGCGCAGTTCGTTACGCCCCTGTCCGTGGCGGCACTGTCGGAAGAGGCCGTGTTCCAGGATCTGTTCTCCCTCAAGGATGAGAGCGAGATGGGCCATATCCGACTCAGCCGGGAAGCGGATTTGTTGGTGATCGCCCCCGCCAGCGCCGATCTGATGGCCAAAATGGCGTCCGGGCAGGCCGATGACCTGGCCTCGACCATCCTGCTGGCGACGGACAAGCCGGTGTTGTTCGCACCGGCAATGAATACCCGCATGTGGGAGCACCCCGCAACGCAACGCAATGTCCGCACCTTGCTGGATGACGGCCTCGCCTCGATCGGGCCCGGTCAGGGCGATCTGGCCTGTGGCGAGGTGGGATCGGGGCGCATGTCCGAACCGCTGGAGATTGTTGCCGCTATCGAGACATTGTTGGGGGAAACTCCGGTGGCGGGCGATCTACCCTTGATGGGACGCCGGGCCATCGTCACTTCCGGCCCCACATACGAGGCCATCGATCCGGTGCGTTATCTGGCCAATCGTTCCTCGGGCAAGCAGGGCCATGCCATTGCCGCGGCCCTGGCCCAACTGGGGGCGGAGGTGGTGCTGGTCGCCGGACCCAATAATCTGCCCGATCCCGGCGGGGTTCAGGTGCGGGCGATAGAATCGGCGGCCCAAATGCTGGCCGCCTGTGAAGCCGCCCTGCCCGCCGATATCGCCGTCTGCGCCGCCGCCGTGGCCGATTGGCGCGTCGCCGGCGAGGCCGGGCAGAAGATGAAAAAGGACGGCAGCGGCCGACCCCCGGCTCTGGCCCTGGTGGAAAACCCCGATATTTTGAAGACTCTCAGCCAGCTAAACGGCGGCCGGCCCGGTTTGGTGGTCGGTTTCGCGGCGGAGACGGAAAAGGTCGTCGGCCACGCACAAGGCAAACGCACGCGCAAGGGCTGCGACTGGATTGTCGCCAACGACGTGGGCGCGGGCACCAACGTCATGGGCGGGGATGACAACACCGTGCATCTGATCACCGCCCAGGGCGTCGAGGATTGGCCCACCATGTCCAAGGACGCCGTGGCGGCGGCCCTGGCCCGGCGCATCGCCGACCATTTTGAGCATTTTGGGTCAGCCTAGATACATGCTTGCGGTTCCCGTACGAAGATTGGCCAATGGCGCCGGCCTGGAACTGCCGGCCCGGGCCACGGCGGGCAGCGTCGGCATGGACCTGCGCGCCGCCCTGGACGAAGATGTGGTGTTGCCTCCCGGCGGCCGCGCCCTAATCCCCACCGGCATTGCCTTGGCCCTGCCCATGGGCCACGAGGGCCAGGTTCGCCCACGCTCCGGCCTGGCGTTGCGTCACGGAATTACGGTGCTGAACGCGCCCGGCACCATAGATGCGGACTACCGCGGCGAGGTCAGCGTGGTCCTGATAAACCACGGCGATGATGACTTTGTTGTCCGCCGTGGCGAACGCATTGCCCAATTGATCGTTGCCACTGTCATCGAATGCACGCTGGAAGAAGTTGAAGCATTACCCGAAAGCGAGCGGGGCGCGGGGGGTTACGGCTCTACCGGGGTTGGCGCCTAGCCCATGCTACGGCTGTCGAAAAAGACCATGTTCGTGCTCGAGGCAGTGCTGGATATCGCCTGCAATGCCCGCCCCGACCCGGTGCAATCCAAGGACATCGCCCTTCGGCAAGGCATTCCCCAGCGCTATCTGGAAGGCGCCCTGCAGCATCTGGTCCGGGCCGGCATTCTGCGCGGTGTGCGCGGCCCCAAGGGCGGCTATCGTCTGGCCCGCGAGCGGCGGCGGATCACCGTGGCGGAGGTGGTCCGCTTGATGGAGGAGATGGACGACCTTGATACCGAACCCGTCACCTCCCCCCTGGGCCGGGCGGTGGTACAGCCCCTGTGGCGGGAGCTGCGCGATGACATGCTGGATAGGTTGGAAGGCGTCAGCCTTGAGGATCTGTACCGTCAGGCCCGCCAGTCCGGGGTCGCCGATAGCACGGCCGGCAAGAGCGCGGACTTTGATATCTAGGGATCGACATTTAGGAATCAAATGAAAGGCTTTGGATGAGTGGGCGCAGTACGACCGGCCGGGGCCGGGTTTATGACTCGATCATTGATACCATCGGCAATACGCCACTGGTACGGCTCTCCCGCCTGTCAGGAGATGCCGGCGTAGGGGCCCATATTCTGGCCAAGCTGGAGTTTTTCAACCCCCTGGCATCCGTCAAGGACCGCATCGGCGTGGCCATGATCGAGGCTATGGAACAGGCGGGCGCGATCGACCCGGGAACGGTTCTGGTCGAACCGACCTCGGGCAACACCGGCATCGCCCTGGCTTTCGTGGCCGCCGCCAAGGGCTACCGTATTATTTTGACCATGCCCGATTCCATGTCCCTCGAGCGCCAGCGCATGCTGTCCCTGTTGGGCGCCGAACTGGTTCTGACCCCGGCCGAGGACGGCATCCAGGGCGCCATTCGCAAGGCTGAGAAGCTGGTCGCGGGCATGCCCAATGCCGCCATTCCCCAGCAATTCGAGCATCCGGCAAATCCCGATATTCATCGCCATACCACGGCCCGGGAAATCTGGAACGACACGGATGGCGTCGTGGATATTCTTGTCGCGGGCGTGGGCACGGGCGGCACCATCACCGGCGTTGGTGAAACCTTGAAGGCGTTGAAGCCGAACGTGCACATCGTCGCGGTGGAACCCGAAGACAGCCCCGTGTTGTCGGGTGGCGAGCCGGGGCCGCACAAGATCCAAGGCATCGGCGCCGGCATGATCCCGGCGGTGCTGAACCTGGACATTGTCGATGAAGTTCTAACCATCGGCAACGAAACCGCCTTCGACACCGCCCGCCGCGTCGCCGCCCTGGAAGGACTGCCGGTGGGTATTTCATCGGGTGCCGCCCTGGCGGCTGCGATCGAGGTGGCCGAGCGGGCGGAGAACGACGGCAAGACCATCGTCGTCATCGTGCCCTCATTCGCCGAGCGATATCTCTCCACGGCGCTGTTCGAGGGCATGTAGGGACCGCACCGTCACGCCGGACAAAGGCGGTGGGGCCATGCGCCAGCCGCGGAAGTTGCTTGGATGAGCAAGAGCGTCGTAGCATGACTTCGTCCAAGGGGAGAGACAGGGAGTATACAAATCAATGGCAAAACCAATCCATGCGGCGATCATCGGCCTGGGCCGTTGGGGGCAATTGCTGGTTTCATCCGTGGACGGCAGCGAGAAAATCAAATTCACGGCGGCCGTCACCCGGACGCCCGCCAAGGCGCGGGATTTTTGCGCCGCCCGTGATATGGAATTGTCGAGCGATTTAGCCAATGTGCTCAACGACGACACCATTGATGCGCTGGTCATAGCAACGCCCCACACGCAGCACTTTGACCAACTAATGGCCGCGGCCAACGCCGGCAAGCATGTCTATTGCGAAAAACCCTGGACTTTGGATGGCGGCCAGGCGAGCCGTTCGCTGCGGGCATTGTCGGATGCCGGACTGAAAGTCGCCATCGGCCACAACCGCCGCTTTGCCCCCAATACCCAGGCCATGAAAAAATTGCTGCTGAATGGCGATCTGGGCGCGCCCATTCATATAGATGCCCATTTCAACGCCAACCTTGTGCCAAATGAGGGGATGTGGCGCGACAACCGGGGCGAAAGTCCGGCGGGCGGCATGACCTCGCTGGGCATTCACGCCCTCGACATGTTTATTCATTTGTTCGGGCCTATCGGGGATGTGAACGTACAAAGCAAGCGGGTTGCCTCGGCGATAGATATTGATGACACAACCTTGGTTCGGATGAATTTTGAAAATGGCCGCACCGGCCATTTGACGACCATTTCAGCCACGAATTTGCTCTGGCGTGTATCGGCCTTTTGCACCGGCGGATGGGCCGAACTGCGCGACCAGGACAAACTTGAAGTGTCTTCCATTGCGAACGGCACCACGGCACAAACATACCCTGGTTATGAATACCCCGCGCTGGCGACGATCCAGGCCGCCCTGGAAGCATTTGCAACCGATGTCTCCGGCGGCCAGGCGTTTCCCATCCCGGCGGCCGAAATCGAGCATGCGACCAAAGCCCTTGCCGCGATTGTCCTGTCAGCCGTAACCGGCGAAACAGTGTCGTTGGGTTAAAATCAAGGTTTCCAAAATGACCTTCAAGTCAGCAACATCCGAAGCCGACGCCGACGCCGCGATATTGGCGGAGGCGGAAGCGTGGCAGGGGATCATAGCCCTGGATGGCGACAAGACGCTGGATGTGTACCTGGACGTCAAGTCCCCGCACGCCTACCTGGCGGTCCGGCCCTCGCTGGAAGTCGCCCGGGACTATCGCGTCAAGGTGAACTTCCTGCCATACACCTTGAGCTACGCAGCACTTGGGGTCACCACGAGCGTTCAATCCGACATGAAGCGCCGTCCGGCCACGCCGGCGTCCGACCGCAAGGCAAGGATGTACTACGCCGCCGCGCGCCAGTACGCCGCCCTGCAAAAACTGCCCTTTCGCAGCCCACAACGGCTTCTCGATTCGACGGCGGCGAACAAAGCCTTCCTATTCGCCAAACAGCAGGGTTTGGAAGTGCCGTTCTTGATGCGGGTCTGCGTGCGGGGCTGGGGCAGCGGCTGGCGGGATTATGAGGTCGAGTCCCTAGAACGCCTGCGCGGCACGTTGACCGAGACCGGCGCCCGCACCGACGGTTTCGAGGCCTTTATGGCCCCGGACGGGAGGGGGAGGTTGAGCTGGCGGCATGCATGGCCAAGGCCGAGGCCGCCGGCTGCACCGGGGTCCCCCACTACGTCCTCGACGATGCATCTTCCGGGCGGGAGCTGGGCCTGTTCGGCCGGGAGCACCTGGCGCTGATCCGGGAAAAATTTAGCGCCGAGGGATTGGCCAGGAGGCCTGATGTGCGCCCCGGGTTCTCCCATGCCTGGCGCGGCCCGCCCGTGGATCGTTGAAGCCGCCGGCGAGGTCCGGTTTGCCGATACAGAAATCCTGGCTCGAAATTGGAGCAAGAACCGATCACCCCTCGCCCGGCCAAGGGCCGCGCGGAAGGCGCAAATTGAAGGCTGATCCAGAAACTGTAACAAGATTAAGGAACCAGCAGAAATGCCCAATCACGCAAGCGATGGCCATCTGTTCACCTTTGCCGTTGTCGCCGACACCCATGTCACCGAGGAGGATGCCACGGCCATCGACGGCTACGATGAGGACACCGTAAATTTGAGCCTGGCGCGATCGGCTTATGTGGTCCGCCAGCTCAACCGCCTGGCGCCCGACTTCGTCGTTCATCTGGGCGACATCACCCATCCGCAACCGGATACGCCGGCTTACGAGCAATCGGCCCTGGGCTTCAATGCGGTCTTCGAAAACCTCGAATGCCCGCTTTACCTGGTGGCGGGAAATCATGATATCGGTGAAAAGGCCTATGCGGGCGAACCCATGCCCCAACAGCAGGTAGCGCGCACCGTCAACGATGCCATGATCGCCCAATACGAACGGCAGTTTCAGCCTCAGTACTATTCATTCAAGCACGAGGACTGCCTGTTCGTGATCATCAACGGCATGATCGTCAACTCGGGCCTGACCAGCGAGGCGCAACAACGCCGATGGCTGGAATCCCTGCTTGGCGCGAACCAGGGACGGCGCATCTTCATGTTTTCCCATTACCCAGCCTATCTATCCCGCAGAGACGAGACAGACCACTACGACGCCACGGACGAACCGGGACGGACATGGTTGCTGGGGGTTTTGGAGCGCCACGAGGTCGAAGCCTTTTACGCCGGACATGTCCATAACTTCTTCTTCAACCGCCACGGCAAAACCAGTTGTTACACCATGCCGTCGACTTGTTTCTTGCGTCACGACTACCACGAATTATTCCGCGTGGCGCCGGGTATGCAACAAGGACGGCACGACACCTCGAAGCTTGGCTTTGCCGTTGTGCGGGTCCTTGGCGAGGGACACATCAATCACATCATCCGCTCCAATGGCCGCACCGACGACCCGACCGGAGAGGCCGCCCCCTTGCCGCCGGTTCACGGCCTAACGCCGGCGCCGGGCGCCGCCGGCCTCTATCTGCGGCAACCCTGGTGCGATAGTGCCGACATACCCACGCCCTGGGGGTTGGACGCCTTCAGACGCAAGCGAATTCGAAACGATTATCCGCTCTTGGCCCTATGGGAGATGGGGGTTTGTCAGCTACGCGTTCCACTCGACGATCTTGCGGATGCCGAGACGCGGCGCCGCATGGCCGAACTGACGGCACTCGGCCACCGCTTCACCGCCTATTCCTACGGTCTGCCCAAGGGAGCGGCGCGTCGGGCCCTGACCGATCACGGGCATATCTTGAGCGCTTGGGAAGTTATCGCGCCGACCACCAGCGCGGCCGAATTGCTCGGCGGAATCGCCGAGCTAAAGGGCGGGACGCCGGTCTATTTTAACGCCCACCGGGT
Source organism: Alphaproteobacteria bacterium (assembly GCA_029936195.1). Classification (GTDB taxonomy): domain Bacteria; phylum Pseudomonadota; class Alphaproteobacteria. Next base: position 16,677 of record JAPYUH010000033.1, on the reverse strand, counting down.
GGACAAGGAGGCGTTTAGCCTCAGCCATGGCTTGGGCGCCAACGAGCGTGGCACGGTCGAGGCGCTGCTCGCCCTCGAAAATGCGGGATCGGTCATCGACGGGATGGTCTTTGGCATCGGTTGGCGCGAAGATCCAATTCCGGCCATGGCGGCGATCCGGGACAGTATCGACGGGCTAGGCATTCTGGCGGCGGCTCATGTGCAGTTCGCCCACCGTGAGCCCTTGGGCCGGGACGAATACGAGCGCCACGACGCCAATCGCGTGGCGGAGGCCGTCATCGGCGCGTTGGCCCACGACGAATTCACGGTATTCCTCGATAATTTCACCGGTATTGACCGGGGGTACTATTTCAGCGGCGGCCTGGTTGACCGGCTTTACAACCCACTCCCCGGCGCTCACATCGTCCGCCACCTGCACGCCGCATTGCCCGATGGATGCCAAATTGGTGCCGTGCGTGAAAATGGCGATGGCCGGATGATTGAATTGGACAAACCCGAAGGCGCGTTACTGTTGCCCGCAATGGATGCCGTGACGCCCACAGCCGCGCCATCGCGCATGACGAAACGCTGGATCGACCTGACCAGCGGGAAATTGGCGGCCCGGCACCTAACCGGTCCCACCCTGGTAATTCCCGAATAGTTGACCTCTTCAGCCCTCCCGCCCATCCGCCTTAACACCAGACTGGGTCGGACTAGGAGCGGTAGGCGTCTTGCAAGGCCC
>JAPYUH010000033.1:0-15856 GCA_029936195.1 Alphaproteobacteria bacterium | reverse complement strand
ACCAGCGGGTTGTTGAAGAACCAGGCCAGATTTGCGGATAGCCAGCGCAGGGTGATGGGCTCGTTCCGTTCGCCACCAAGGTTCCAGGGGCGATCGCTTCCATGCCGGCGTCACGGCTATCCATATTGCCACCGAACCCGTGCTGGCTGATTGCCGGTTTCTACCCAAAAACCGTGTCGCGTCCGCGTCCCATGTCAATATTTTTGCCCGTACAACTGGAAGGTGCCGCATGACCGATCCCATAGATCACCAACCCCGCGACGAATATACCGACATCGCCATCGAGATCGTCATTCGCATTAGTCTTCTCTTTCTGGTCATCTATTTTTGCCTGTTTGTTATCAGTCCGTTTCTGACAATAATTGTCTGGGGCGCCATCCTGGCGGTTACGCTATATCCGGTACAACAATGGCTGGCGGCCCGTTTTGGCGGCCATGGCGGCTTGGCTTCCACGTTGATTGTAGTATTGGGCTTGACGATAACCCTGGTGCCCGCCAGCCTGCTGGGGGCAGCGTCCATCAAAAACCTGCATGTGCCGGAAAATGGCATAGCGGATGGATCCATCAAGCTCCCGCCACCGCCCAAAGGCATTGCGGATTGGCCGTTTATCGGCACCGAGCTGGACGCCTTTTGGTCGCTTGCTTCGACCCATCTGCAGGACGCCCTGATCGAGGTTGAGCCCCAGGCGCAGGCCCTGGGCAAATCATTGCTTCGGGCCAGTGCCGCCGCCTCCATGGCGGTCTTGCAGTTCGCCGCCGCAATTATCATCGCCGGTTTGTTCTTCGGATCGGGGAAATCCCTAGTGGCTGCGTTGCGGGCGTTCGAGGCCCGCCTTATCGCGAAACGCGGCAGGCGTTTGGTTGATCTTGCCAATGCCACCGTGCAAAACGTCGCCCGCGGCGTTTTTGGGGTTGCCTTGCTGCAAACCGTCCTGGCGAGCGTTGGATATCTTGCGGTCAATTATCCGTTCGGTGCGGCCCTGACGGTCGTGGTGCTGTTGCTGTCAATTTTGAATCTTGGCCCGACCCTGCCGGTGTTCCTATCCATCGCATACGGCTGGACCTTCTTGGACACGGTACCGGCGATTCTTTTCACCGTTTACATGATCCCGGTCGGATTGCTGGATAATTTCCTGCGGCCGATCATCGTCGCCCGTGGCTTGCCCGTTCCCATGGCGGTCATGTTCATCGGCGTGGTCGGCGGCGCATTAACGGGTGGACTGCTGGGCCTGTTCATTGGCCCCATTGTGCTGGCGGTTGGTTGCCAATTGTTCAGCGCCTGGATTGCGGGCGCTGGCAAGGATGCCGCGCCAGCCGAGGCACCGGCGGAAGGAGATGGTTGATCAGCAAATTGACCGTCGTGGCGTTAGGCCTTTTCTTGCTTCACGGTATCGAAATACGGACCTGGGCCAAGGCGGCTTGACCCTGTCCGGCGTCGGCACCGCCGTTTTGCATTAGGCTCCCTCCTTTAAGCCCCCTCTTCTAAGCCTATTGCCTTGAGAGGGGGGAGCTGACATGAATTTGCTGTCGGGTTGATGGGAGAGACACGATGACATTGGATTTGCTGATCCGCGGCGGCACGGTGGTTGATGGCTCCGGCGGGCCAAGGTTCCGTGCCGACGTGGGCATCAAGGGCGGCCGCATTGTCGAGATCGGGCGCATTCGCACGCCTGCCGCCCGGACCATGGATGCCGACGGCTTGATCGTCAGCCCGGGCTTTATCGACGGCCATACCCATATGGATGCCCAAGTGGCCTGGGACCCCATTGGCAGTTGTTCATGCTGGCATGGGGTGACGACGGTGCTGATGGGCAATTGCGGCTTTGCCCTGGCCCCCTGCAAGCCGGAAGAGAGGGAATGGTTCGCCCGCTGTCTGGAGGCAGTGGAGGATATCCCGACCGAGGCCATGATGGCTGGCATCGATTGGACCTGGGAGACATTTCCCGAGTATCTGTCCAATGTGGAGTCTCTGCCCAAGGCCATGAATTACGGTGCCTACATCGGCCATTCGGCCCTACGCATGTACACCATGGGGGACAGGGCCCTGGAGGAAGCGGCCACCGAGGATGACCTCAAGGCCATGGGCGCCGCCGTGCGCGAGGCCATGCAAGCGGGCGCCATGGGCTTTTCCACCTCTCGCGCCTCCACTCATGTCACCCCCGACGGCAGCCCCGTCGCCAGCCGTATCGCCGATTGGGAAGAGATCGACCATCTGGCCGCGGAAATGGCGGCGCTGAACGCGGGTGTCCTGCAGATCGGCCCCGATGTCTCCTCCGGCCCGGCACAGCGGGCGTTTCTCGACCGACTGCAAAAGGTCGCCCTCGACAGCGGCCGGCCCATCATGTTCGGCACTATTTCGACCCGCCAAGGGGCCGAGCCGAACCATTGGCAATACCAGCTGGACTATATCGACGAGACGGTGGCCAAGGGCGGGCGTATGTTCGGGCAGACCACGACGCGCTCCATCAATGCCCTGTTTTCGTTCAAGTCATATCTGCCGTTTGACAATCTACCCGCCTGGAAAGAGGTGCGCGGCCTGCCGCCCGAGGCGCAGAAACAACGCCTGGCCGATGCGGAGGTGCGCCGCCGCCTTGTCGCGGCGGAGGCTGAAATGCGGCCCCGGAATGATGAATTCCAGGGCGGCGGGGCCGCCACTACCAATCCCATGAAACCCGACTACGGCAATATCTTCGTTATGAAGGGCGTTGATTGGAACGACCCCACGGTTGCCGAATTGTCGGCGGCGGCGGACCAGCACCCGGTGGAAACCATGATCGACCTGGTGCTGGAAAATGACGAACAGATCTTCATTCAGCCCCTGGTCAATGAAAGTCCGGACGATGTCCTGGGACTGTTGCGCCACCCGCGCAATCTGGCCACCTTCTCGGATTCCGGCGCCCATGTCTGTCAGGAGATGGGTTCGTCCCTGCAGACCCATATGTTGAGTTATTGGGTCCGCGACCGGGAGGCATTCACCCTGGAAGAGGCGGTCCGCATGCTGACCTTCGACAACGCCTCGGCCTGGGAACTGCCCGACCGTGGCCTGCTGCGTACGGGATACGCCGCCGACATCGTGATTTTTGACGAAGCCAAAATCCAACCCTGTCTACCCACGGTACAAACGGACTTGCCGGGCGGTGCCCGCCGACTGGTACAAAAGGCCGAGGGCATCCGGGCCACTATCATCAACGGCCGCGTCGCCTTCGAAAATGGCGACAGCACGGGCGACTTCCCCGGCCAGTTGATTAGAGCGCGTCGCGGCTAATCTGATCCATTTTATGGGCGTGAAATGAGAATAATAATAGGCCAAATCCCACCCGGCGTTTAAACTTGAAAGCGCAAATTGGGAGCTGGGAATGTCACGGGACGTCGAAGTCTGGCTGACGGCGCAGGATCTGGGCAAATATGCCGACGTGTTTGCCGAGAATGAGATCACGCTGGGCGATCTGCCGGAACTGACCGAGGATGATCTGAAGGAAATGGGCCTGCCCATTGGCCCCCGGCGCCGCGAGCTCAAGGCCTTTGCGGACCTGGGCACCGGGTCGCAAACAGACATGGACCCCGAACCGGTCTTGCCGGAAGCCGGCGGGGCGGAATCCACGGTCCTGAAAAGCAACGCCGAAAGGCGCCAGTTGACAGTGATTTTCTGCGATCTGGTCGGCTCCACCGCACTGTCCAGCCGCCTCGATCCGGAAGATATGCGCGAGATCATGCGCCATTAGCCGAATGGATCAACTGCGCATTGACACGGATCCGCGCACCCATGGCCTGCACGCTGCCCTCGATCAAATAGCGTACACCAAGTTTCAGGGCGGCATCTTGGATATCGATGGTTTGTCCCTTGTACTTGAAGCTTGAGTTGCGCGCCGCGACCGAGAGCCGCGAAGCTCGCGATAGATCGGTGATCAGGCTTTCGGTTAAGCCGTCGCAGAAGAAGTCCAGGGTCTCGTCACGGCTCATATTGACGAAGGTCAATACCGCGAGGGTCGGTTGCTGAAGGGAATCAATCAGGGCCTTCAGCGAAAAATCGGCAGAGCTTTTCGCTTTGTTGGCCGCATTGTCCGTGTTGGCGGGCATTGGCATTCCTTCAGGACGCCAGCGCCAAACGCGAATTTTTCTCTCGATATTTTTTAATTCCTTGTCGCCATCATCAACAAACCCAGCTTCAATGCGGCCATAGACACTGTCATGCGCGTTGCTCGAAATTGTGACACCGCCTGCCTCACCAATTTCCTGGAGCCGTGCCGCGATGTTCACGCCATCCCCGAAGATATCGTCACCCTCGACAATCACATCACCTAGGTGCAAGCCAATCCGAAAGCGGATAGCTTCGTCGTCCTTGATATCAGCGTTGCGGGCAGCCATTCCTTCCTGAACCGTGACAACGCATTCAACCGCTGCAACAACGGATGGGAACTCTAACAACAGCCCGTCGCCAGTAGTCTTGACGATGCGACCACCGTATTTGGCGATCAGTGGGTCAATATGGTCAGCGCGATGCTCATTTAAGCGCCGTAAGGTGCCCGCTTCGTCGCGGCCCATCAGGCGTGAATAGCCGACAACACCAGCCGAAACGATCACGGTCAATCTGCGCTGTGTCCCCTCTGCCATGGGGCTGAGTGTAACGGCGGACGATCAGTGAATCTATGCGGGGTCACGATTGGCAGATGTCGCTTTATGGCACACACCGCTAGTCATGGGCTTAAACAGTCGTTTCCGCTTTTGCCTTGGCTTCGTGCCTGGCCATGCCAAAAGGCGGCCGGCGAAAGTGACCTAAATTGCGGCGATGGTCTGCACCTCGACCAGGAATTCTTCCTGCACCAGGCGGTCCACCATCAACAGGGTATTCGGCGGATAGGCGCCATTGGGGAAAAAATTTGGGAACTCGCTCAGGCGGTAGGTCATGAAATTCGGGATGTCCTGGCTGTGCACGAGGTAGGTGGTGAACTGTACGACATTACCCCAACCGGCACCTTCGGCGGCGAGGGCTTTTTCGATATTGCCGAAGACCTGGGCGCATTGGGCATCGAAATCGCCAATTCCGACGGAGTTGCCGTCCTTGTCGGCGGCCAGCGATCCGGCGATGAAGAGAAACTCCGAAGCCTTGACCCGCGTTACCTGTGAATATTGTCCCAGCGGCGTGCCGAGCGTATCGGGATTATATATCTTGATATCAGCGGTCATGAACTATCCTCTTCTTAACATCTAGTTGACCTTCGCCAGCACCTCGTTCTTCAGCAGTGACATGGATTGGTGCCAGGCCCCATATGGCTCCCATTCGTGGCCCATGGCCAGCAGGGTACCGAAATCACCGATCTCGCCCTTCAGGTCGGCCAGTTTCTGCGCCACCTCGTCGACGCTGCCGACGATGAAGACGTTGTCCACCAGATAGTCCATGGTGACGTCGCTGTCGGCCATGTCCGGGTCGTTTTTCAGTAATTGCATCATCCCGACCTTGGGCAGCAGGCGCAGGAAGTATTGTTCGAAATCCCGCGCCATGACGCCATCCAGGGCTTCGCGGCGCGCCTGGGCGGTGGTCTCGGCAACGAAAATTTCCCGCGCCACTCGCCAGTTGCCGCGATCCGCCACATGGCCGGCCTCCTGGGCGCCGGCATCGATGGCGTCCCAATGAGTTTTCAGCAAATTGGGCGGGATCAGGTTGATGGACATGGGGATCCAGCCCCGCGCACCAGCCATTTTCAGGGTCGATGAATGGGGCGAGACGCCGGCCAGGGCGATGGGCGGGTGCGGCGTTTGATAGGGGCGCACATGGGCCCGCAGGCCGATATCATCCTCGGTCTCGGGAATGGTGAAGCGCCACCATTCCGTTTCATAGACGCCCGGTTTCGGATCGGCCCATAGCTGCAGAATGGTATCCAGGGAGGCCCGTGTGTAGGCGCCGTTGTCCACGGTCGCCTGTTCGCCCCAATAGCCGAAGACCTGCATGTCGCCGGGAAAACTGCCCGTCCCGATGCCCCAGTTAAAACGCCCCTCGGCCATGTGGTCCAATTGCGCGATGCGGCAGGCCAGCACGAAGGGATTGTGGTTCGGCATGCAACTGACCCCGGTGCCCAGCCGGATCGTCTTGGTCATGCCGATGGCCTGGGCGATGAACAATTCGGGGGATGGAATATTTTCCCACTCGGAGGTGAAATGCTCGCCAATCCAGGCTTCGCTATAGCCCATCTCGTCCAGGGCGACGATCTGGCCCAGGTCCGCCTTCAGGGTCTGGGTGAAGTTGGCCCCGGGCGGGTGCAGGGGCATGGTGAACAGGCCGGCTTGCATGCTTTGGTCTCCTGATTTGCAGCGAAAACGGCTACTTCTTCAATTGCCGCTCCCGCGCTTCCGCCGTTGCCTCGCCGGTGAAAAAGACGAAATCCTCGTCCCACCGATGCGGCAGATCGACCAGAACCCCTGGTTCCGTCGCGGTCACGGCAAGATCCAGCGCGGCGCGCAGAATTTCCTTCTGCAGGGCGCGATCACCGGCCCGGCCAAAGGTATTGCCCATGGGATGATTGACGAACAGGCTTCGGGGCGGGCGGACCAGGGCGGTGATATCCCGCCCGGTGGATACCGTAACGGTGGGGATGCCCATGTCCTCGACAACGCGCGCGACCAGACCCACGGTCTGGTGATCGAGCGGTCAAGCAGGTATGGCAACCAGCAGATCGACGCCATCGGCCTTCAACTGCTCGACAAAGGCGGGACCGGATTCGTTCATCACCTTGCTGCGGTTATAGGTTCGGCCCATGAAGCCGCTCCAATGACGCGCCGCGACGGCACTGATTTCGCCGCCGGCCGCCAGTTCCGCCAGACGGTCCACGGGAAAGATGCAATTCAGATCCCGGTCCGCGTCCGCATGGTCATAGTAGCTGTCATGGATCTGATACTGATCCGAGGGGGCGTCGGGATCGATGGCATCCACCCGGTGGTCGTTGCGCGCGTCCGGATTGAACGGGACGGCGGCGCAATGGGAAATGCCGCCCGAGACCAGAATAGCCACGGTGCACGCCGACAGGGGTTTCTCCAACGCCGTCCAGGGCGCGGTATCGTTCTCGCTCCACTGATAGGGCGGAAACCCCATGGCGCCATATTTGTTGTTCAAGGCATCGACATAACGAATCGGTTCCATTCCCGGGCCTTTCTATTTTTGTCAAACAAAACAGACTGCATCCTACAACAGAGCCTTTTGGCCATCAAATCTTGGCAAGACATTGACGGCGCCTCTGGTTTCCCTACACTTCGGCCTGGAGCGCACCGCCGCTATTCTGAACCAAAAACAAAGGTCTGCACATGTCAGCGTTTTACGAACTGCGTCAATACAAGGTCCTGCCCGGCAAGCTGGATGAATGGGTCAAGATCATGGAGGACGAGATCATTCCCTTCCAGGTCGCCAACGGCATGGTCATCTGCGGCAGTTTTCGGGGCGAAGAAGACGAGAGTGTCTATATCTGGCTGCGCCGCTTTGAAAGCGAGGCGCAACGGGAAGAGCTTTACAAGAAAGTTTATGAATCGGATTACTGGAAAAATGAAATGGCGCCCAGGGTTTCCGATTACCTGGACCGCTCCGCCGCCGTGATCACGCGGATTGTCCCGACGCCGAAATCCACGGTCCGTTAACGTCGGCCTCGCCGGGACCAATATGTCCCGGCGAGGCGATCCTTGGTTTTACTGCGTCGCCAAACGGTTCACCGCCGAGACGATGGCCTGCAGCGAGGCGCTGTTGGTGTTGGGGTGGACACCGACGCCATGGGCCATCTGGCCGTCCTCGCCCTCCAGCTTGACAAAGCAGACGGCTTCCACGTCCGAGCCCGCGCCCATGGCCCGTTGCGTGTAGTCCTGGAACGTCGCCTCGACCCCGCACGAGGCCTTGAGGGCGCCAAAAAAGGCATCGATGGGGCCATCGCCCCGGCCGACGATATCGCGTACCTCGTCATAGGCGCGGATGGTCGCGGTGCACATGATGACCTCCGCCGATTCCGCCGTCGAATTCATGCGGTAGTCGACCAACTCAAACGGTTCCTTGATGTCGAGATAGGTTTCCTTGAAGGTCTGCCAGATCTGCGCCGGCGTGATCTCCTTGCCGGTCTTGTCCGAGATATTCTGGATCAACTTGGAGAATTCCACCTGCATGTCGCGGGGCATGTCGATGCCGTATTCCGCCTCCATGATATAGGCCACGCCGCCCTTGCCCGACTGGCTGTTGACCCGGATGATGGCCTCGTAGCTGCGGCCCACGTCCATGGGATCGATAGGCAAATAGGGTACTTCCCAATGGGGATCGTTCGAGGTTTTGTTGGCCGCCATGCCCTTTTTAATGGCGTCCTGATGGGAACCGGAAAAGGCGGTGTAGACCAATTCGCCCGCATAGGGATGGCGTTCGTGCACAGGCAACTGGGTGCAATGTTCCGAAACATCGATGGAATCCTGAATGGCGGTGAAGTCCAGTTCAGGGTCGACGCCCTGGCTGAAAATATTCAAGGCCATGGTGATAACATCCACGTTCCCCGTTCGCTCGCCATTGCCAAACAAGGTGCCTTCAACCCGTTGGGCACCGGCCATCAGGCATAGTTCCGTGGCCGCCACCGCCGTGCCCCGGTCGTTATGGGGGTGCAGGGACAAGATCACGGTGTCCCGGTCCTTAAAATGGGTATGCATCCATTCGATCTGGTCGGCGCAATAGTTCGGCGAGGCCATTTCCACCGTCGCCGGCAGATTGAAGATGACCGGGTTGGCGGCGGTCGGCTGCCAGATATCCATGATCGAATGGCAGACATCCAGGGCATAGTCCAATTCCGTACCGGTAAAGCTTTCCGGCGAATACTCCAAACGCACGTTGGTACCGCCAGCCTCTAGTTGCGGAATTCTGTCCTTGATCCAACCAGCGCCGTCCGTGGCAATCTTTTTCACGCCATCCCGGTCCTGGGCGAAGACCACCCGGCGCTGCAATTCGGATGTGGAATTATACAGATGAATGATGGCGTTTTTGGAGCCTTGCAACGCCTCGAAGGTTTTTTCGATCAGTTCCGGCCGCGATTGGGTCAGGACCTGCACCGAGACATCGTCGGGGATCAGGTCGTTTTCGATAATGTGGCGCGCGAAATCCATGTCCGTGTCGGAAGCGGCGGGAAATCCGATCTCAATTTCCTTGAAGCCCAGTTTGATCAGGTGATTAAAGAAATGCAGCTTTTTTTGCCGCCCCATGGGTTCAATCAGGGCCTGATTGCCGTCCCGCAGATCGACCGAGCACCAGATCGGCGCCTTGTCGATGACGCCCGCGGGCCACTGCCGGTTGGGCAAATCAATAGGGGGAAAAGCCTGGTATTTGTGAAAAGCCATCTTGTTCATGAGAAAAACTCCTGTTCTGCTCCATCCGCTCGCCGGCTTCGGAACCCCATGGCGCGCTCGGATTGTCGAGATACAATACGGCGCGGCCGCACGGGCCGGCGGTCGGATATTTCGTGATGAATTGCTGTTGAGTTAGTCGTTGTCTGTAACATCTGACGCGTGGTCCCTTAGCGTGCGCGCAATAGGTGCGGCATCCCGGTGCCCCTCAAGGCCCGGGTCGCTAAGTCGAAGGGCAAGGCCCTGTATGTCGTATGACCGCGTCATGATGTCGGGAAACTATCTTTCGTTTATGATGCCGTCAAGCATGTTAACCCTATTAAAGGTAGGTTAAGGGTTCGTTAAGGTCAAACAAGGGCTGATTTCGCGTCATATGCATGGATTTTGGAATTTTGATCAAGAGCATTCGCGGCTCTGGACACACGCATTTGCGGGTGTGACAGTTCGCAATGTCCAGGCCTGACGTTTTTCACCAAGGCCGGGCTGGAGGGGAAGTCATGAACACCGCGACTGAATACGACTATATCATCGTCGGGGCCGGTTCCGCCGGATCGGCGCTGGCCTATCGGTTGAGCGAGAACCCGGCAAACAAGGTGCTGTTGCTGGAGGCGGGCAAGGCCTCGCACCCTTTTTCCCGCGTGCCGGTCAGTTTCGGTTTGCTGATCGACAACCCCGCCGCCAACTGGCGGTTTTTCTCCGAGCCCGAGGAAGGCACCGCCAACCGCGCCATTCCCGTGCCGCGGGGCAAGTTGCTGGGCGGATCATCGTCCATCAACGGCTTGGTCTATGTGCGCGGGCAGACCCTGGATTATGATACCTGGGCGCAACGGGGCTGCCGGGGGTGGAGTTGGGCTGACGTGGAACCGTTGTTCCGGCGCATGGAGAATTACGAAAAGGGTGGCGACGGCATCCGTGGGTCGGGAGGTCCGTTGAGCGTGACGGAAGTACCGGATCAAAACCCCCTGTACGATGCTCTGTTCGATGCGGCGGTGGCGGCCGGTTACAAGCGCAATGATGATTACAACGGCCCCGATCAGGAAGGCATCGTCAAGACCCAGGCAACGATTTCGGGTGGCCGGCGCATGAGCACGGCGCATTGCTATCTGCGCCCGGCCATGCGGCGAAAGAACTTGCGGGTGGTGACCCAGGCCATGACCTTGGGACTGATTCTGGAGGGCAGGCGCTGCGTCGGCGTGCGTTATTTCCATGCCAGCAGACGCTACGAGGCCCGGGCAAGGGCAGAGGTTATCCTTTCCGCCGGCGCCATTGGTTCGCCGCAAATTCTGGAATTGTCCGGCATCGGCAAAGGGGAAATTCTGCGCCGGCACGGCATCGAGGTGCAACACGAACTAGGCGCGGTTGGAGAAAATTTCCGCGACCACATCAACGCACGCATCCAATGGAAGGTAACCGCGCCGGGCATTTCCTTCAACCAGCGGGCCCAGGGGTTGGGTCTGGTGGGTCAGGTGTTCAAATATCTGACCACGGGGGGCGGCTTCCTCAGCCTGCCTTCGGCGCCGCTGTTGGCCTTTCTGAAAACCCGGCCGGAGCTGGCCAGCCCGGATGTACAGATGCATTTGGTGCCCTACGCGGTGAAAGACCCCAAGCGACGCAAGCTGCATGCCTTCCCCGGCATGACCGTGGGCTGCTATCAATTGCGCCCGGAAAGCCTGGGCTCCATCCATATCCGCTCCGCCGATCCCACGGCGCAACCGGCCATCCGTTTCAACTTCCTCGGCGATCCGCTGGATCGGGAAACCATGGTCGAAGGCTTTAAGATGATGCGCCGCATCGTTCAGGCCGGGCCCATGGACGGCTACCGGGGCGAGGAATATTCCCCGGGCGCGGAGGTGGACGGGGATGCCGCCATCGAACAATGGATCAGGGCGAATTCGGAAACCGCCTATCACCCCATCGGCACCTGCCGCATGGGGCCGGGCGCGGACGCGGTGGTGGACGAGGAGTTGAAAGTCCATGGCCTGGACGGCCTGCGCATCGCCGATGCCTCCATCTTCCCCACCATGCCGTCGGGCAACACCAATGCGCCCAGCATCATGGTCGGAGAAAAATGCGCCGATCTTATTATGGCCAGATAACCCGGCTCCTGGGCCAGTTTCGCAGCCAACTCTTGCCTTCCACGCGGCCGCGAAATTCCTGCTGCCGCTGGCGGCCGGACGGCGTGGGGCGAATGATCATGTTCAACAGGTCATCCAGGCCATAGGGGGCCGCCAATTCCAGATCACCACCCGCATTCATGCGGACAGCAACACAGGTTGGCGTCTCCAGCCAATAGCGCATGGCATCAATGGTGCCTTCATAGGGCTGATCGCCGTTGCGCAAATGCATGCGTGCCTGGTTCTTGGCCGACCAGGGCTGGTCCGGCATGATCCGCCGCAGCCGCCCGTCGATGCATAATTCTGAACCCTGGCTCAGATCGCCGGGCTGAAAATACAGCACGTCAATGTCATCCAACGGGCTCGCTTCGCCATAACCATGCAACTGGTCCCAGACCTTGCGGCGCAGAAACCCGGCGCCAATCCAACTATCCGGCAGGTTCAATTGGCGCACGGCGTCCAGGACAGAAATCATCCAGGCATCAGCCGCGACCGCCGCCAGAATATCGGCTTCACACCGCGGTTTCATTGCGCATTCAGACGTCTCTGAAAAGACCAAAGATACAGTGCCAGGAACAGGGCGAAATAGAATTCCTGGGTCTCGGAGGCGCGGATATCAAGAGGATAGGGAATGGGCCAGCCGAAGATCTTTTCCAGCCGCTGCGGCAGCCCAATGGCGATCGCCAGCAGTGCCGTCGGCAGCAACTGGTGGCTGGGCCACAGCCAATAATGTGGATCGCCCGGGTCGGTTGGACGTTCCCGCCGCAGCAGCCACAGAAACAGCGGATAGAGCAGCCCGCCAACCAACACGCCCAATTCCAACAGCAGCCTGGGCTTTTGATCCAGCCAGGATGATGTGTTGTGCAGGTTGGTTTCGCCCTGATCGTTCAGGCTGGCCAAGCCCTCCGGCGTCTGCCAGCCCAGCCAGTGCTGGCCCCAGGACGCCTCCTCGCCACCGAAATAGATACTGCCCGCGATAATCAGAACCAGCCAGCCCGCCAGCCACCGCGCGGGCAGACCTCCCACCTGGCGCAGCGCCATGATGCCGGCCAGTATCCCCGGCAGCAGGACTACCACGGTGCCGGTTTCCACCGGCCCCAGTTCGCTCTGCCAAAGTTGCCGGTACAAGGGTTCGTTAATCATGCGAAAGCCAAGTTCGACGGCCAGCACCGCCAGGGGCAGCCAAAGCCATGCCCATGTTGGCAGATTTGTCGGCGGAACCGTCGACAGACCAGCATCCTTGATTCGAATTGGCACCCTTTTCGACCCCTTAACCGCGGGCGCGACGGTCAGCCCTCCGCCAGTTGGGCCAAGGCTTCCCCATCCACCACCCGGACCAGATTACGTTCGGGCAGCGCGATGATCGCGTCCGACCTGAGCTGGGTAAAAGTGCGACTGACGGTCTCGATGGTCAATCCCAGATAATCGGCGATGTCGGCGCGGCTCACGGGCAGGGCAAGGGGATCGGTCGGTTGTTCGGTCGCCTCGGCGCGGTTTAACAGGCCCACAAGGAAGCTGGCGAGCTTTTCCGGCGCCTTCATGCGGCCCAATAACAGCATATGTTCCCGGGCCCGGGTCAGGATGGTATTTGTCATGGCCAGCAACTGGCCACCCATTTCCGGATATTCCGCACCGATTCGCCGCAAATCGGACATGGCAAAACGGCACACGCTGGCATCCGTCAACGCCTCGGCATGGTCCACATAGGTTTCTTCCGCCGACAGCCCGACAAATTCGCCCGGCAGGACAAAGCCGGTAATCTGCCGCCGCCCGTCGGGCAACAATTTCGAAATGCGCAGGGCGCCGGTCAGAACGGTAAAAAACGATACCGCCCTGTCACCCTCCATGAACATGGTTTCTTCGCTTTGCAGTTCGACGACGGATTGCAGGGTCTCCAGTTTCGCCAGGGCGGCACTGTCAAGTGCGGCACAAAAGGCCCGCGTATGAACAACGCAATCAAAACAATATACATTGGCGCCGGATGCCCGTGTCCGATCACAATTCATGCCGGTGCGCGCGCCCTTGCCCATGCCTCCCTGTAATCGCGAAACAGTCATTTACCCATACCCACGTTTCCTGACGGCCATCTCCATACCAAACAAGATCAGATTACAATTTTCGGCACATGTCGAATACCGGAAAAACAGTTCTAGTATCGCATGCCCGCCAAGACGCTTTCCCAAATTGCGTACCGGCGCCATAACATCGCCGCCGCGTCGATCATTTCGATTTGGCGGAATACTTTGGAAAGGGCGGAGAGAATTGGAAGGGGGGCCCGTTGCCGCTGCCGGAGAGGAGGGGACATTGCTAACGGCGGCAACCGGGCCCTTGATGGCAAAATAGGGCACCATCCCAACCGCCGCCTACGGTCCTCGGCATGGCGACGGCGGGAATTAGACATAACATGGGGTCTCGGGCGGCAAATTAGAAGGCTTATTGTGTTAAATTCAATCAATTCATCGTGAAAAGGGGCGAAATGCGTTAATCTTTTCCCTTGATGGCTGTAGGGATCCTTACATCGCGCCTTTTGCTCAGGCGGTTTGCCCAGACCGACCTGCCGGCTCTGGCGCATTTGTTCGCGGATACGGCGGTGCAGGAATATCTGGCGGTCGGTCTGATGGGCCCCAAGGGCGCGAGGGCCTTTGCCGAAACCTTTATTCGGGCCAGCGATGATGAATGGCGCGAGGGCGGCTGCGGCGTCATGGCCATGGTCCCGCGCGGCGGCGGTGACGGCGCAGGGAATGCCACTTTGGTGGGTTATTGCGGCCTGCGTCATCTGCCCGACCGGATCAGCGCGATGGAAGTGGTCTATGCCCTGCGCCAAGACCGCTGGGGCCAAGGCCTCGCCACGGAGGCGGCGCGGGCGGTTTTGGATTGGGGCTTTGAAACCCTGCCGGTGCGTGAAATCAAGGCCTTTACCCGGCCCCCTCATGCCGCCTCGCGACGGGTCATGGAGAAGGCGGGGATGGAATTTCAGGGCGAGACGGATCGCTATTATGGCGAAATGCTGGCCGTCTACTCGGTCACCCGGCCAGTCTGATATTCCATTCTGACCTCTTGCCCGGATACGGCCCAGCGATTATGACTGGCCGGTGAAACCAATACGGTGCCAAGGCCCAAAACCACGGGGAATATTTCATGTCATCCATGTATCGCTATCAACTGCCCGTCAAGGAAACGCAATGGAAAGTCGATAGCCAGAACGAAGTTACTTTTGTCTGGGAATATGAAGACGGCAGCGACGATCTGTTGAAGCTGTATGACAAAGGCAAACAGCAACAGTGGGATGCCAAGGAGCGGATCGACTGGAGCTTGGATCTGGACCCGGAAAACCCCATGGAATTGCCCGATGAGTTGATCCGTATTTACGGCTCGCCCATGTGGGACAAAATGACCGCCAAGGAACGCAGCAACCTGCGCCGCCATTCCCAGGCCTGGCAAATCTCGCAATTTTTGCATGGCGAACAGGGCGCCCTGATGGTCGCCGCCCGGATCGTCGAGGCGGTGCCCGACATCAATGCTAAATTCTATGCCGCGACCCAGGTGATGGACGAGGCCCGGCACGTGGAGGCCTATTCCCGTCTGTTGCATGACAAGTTCGAGATCGCCTACCCGATCACCCCGCCCCTGGCCTCGCTGCTGGAAGACGTGCTGCACGACAGGCGCTGGGATGTGAATTATCTGGGCATGCAGGTGCTGATCGAGGGGTTGGCCCTGGCTGCCTTCCATGGCCTGCGCGATATGTCGAAGAACCCTTTGTCGGCCTCGGTCAACGCCTATGTGATGCAGGACGAGGCCCGCCATGTGGCCTTTGGGCGGCTAGCCTTGCGGGAATATTACCCGCAATTGAGCGCCGCCGAGATCACCGAGCGGGAAGATATACTGATCGAGGGCTGCTGGCACATGCGCGACCGCTTCACCTCTTCCGAGATGTGGGAGGCCGTTGGCCTGCCGGTGGAGGAATGCATGGCATGGGTCGAGGCCTCGGAAAGCATGCGCATGTTCCGCACCCGCCTGTTCAGCCGCATCGTGCCCATCGTCCGCGACATCGGCCTGTGGTCGCCCAAGGTACAGGCGGCGTTTGACAAAATGGGCCTGCTGGAATTCTGCGACCCCAATCTGGATGTGGACAAGCTGTTGGCGGCGGACGAAAAAGTGGCCTCGGAGTTCGATGCCAAGGCCCATGTTACGCAAACCATTCAGGCGGCGGCATAATGCCAAGGTAGTGTGATGGCAACGACCCGATTGGCCGGCCCGTGCCGCCATGTTAGAGTGACATAGTGAATCTCTCCTGAGTCTTGCACGAGAGAATGGACGTGACGGCAGCCAATCAAGTGGACCCTCAACCCGACGCCCCGGCGCCGCAACAAAGCCATCGGCTGATGTTGCGCCTGCTGC
>JAPYUH010000540.1 GCA_029936195.1 Alphaproteobacteria bacterium | reverse complement strand
CCGAGGCGGCAGTCCCGCCACCTCAGCCCAATTTCATTCTCATCATGGCCGACAACCTGGGCTATGGCGATATTGAGCCATTCGGCAGCAAGCTCCACCGCACACCGAACCTCAACCGCATGGAGCGCGAAGGCCGAAAGCTCACAAGCTTCTACAGCGCCAGTGGCGTGTGCACTCCAAGTCGCGCCGCACTGATGACCGGCAGCTATCCGCGCCGTGTGGGGCTGGACTGGACGCCCGAGGACGGTCACGTGCTGCGGCCAGTGTCACCGAATGGACTGCACCCAAAGGAAATTACCATCGCCGAGATTTTGAAAAAAGTGGGCTACGCGACCGCGTGCATTGGCAAATGGCATCTCGGCGATCAACCGGAGTTTCTGCCCACGCGGCAGGGGTTCGATTATTTTCTCGGCCTGCCGTACAGCGACGACATGACGCACGCCACCGGCCAGCGCATCGGCGAACGCCTGCGCGGCAAGCAATGGCCGCTGTTGCCGTGGATAGAAAATGAAAAAGTCATCGAGTCGCCGGCTGACCGAAATCAAATGACCCAACGCGAAACCGCCGCCGCCCTGAAATTCATCGCGGCAAACAAGGCGAAGCCATTTTTTTTGTATCTACCGCATAACATGCCCGGCAGTTCGCGCGCGCCATTTTCCAGCAAACGCTTTCGTGGCAAGTCAAAGAACGGCGCGTGGGGCGATGCCGTGGAGGAACTCGACTGGGCCGCCGGCGAAATTTTCAAGGCGCTCAAAAAACACAAAATCGATGAACGCACGATTGTCATTT
Source organism: Alphaproteobacteria bacterium (assembly GCA_029936195.1). Taxonomy (GTDB): domain Bacteria; phylum Pseudomonadota; class Alphaproteobacteria. The sequence goes on along the minus strand of JAPYUH010000540.1, from coordinate 211 downwards.
GGACCAGCGACAACGGCGCGCCCCGGCGCAATCCGCCGCAAGGTAGCAACGGCCCACTCGGCGGCTGGGGCTACACCACCGCCGAGGGCGGCATGCGCGTGCCGGCGATTGTGCGCTGGCCCGGATTCATCCCACCCAACAGCACTAGTGATGAGCTGGGCTCGCTGATGGATTTGCTGCCCACCTTCACGAAGCTCGCCGAGGCCAAGCT
>JAPYUH010000539.1 GCA_029936195.1 Alphaproteobacteria bacterium | reverse complement strand
AACGACTGCGTCGCGCGGTATGCAGGGCGGCGGCACAAGGTAGGGCCCTGCCCTGTCCCTGCTGGCCGATACGGCCGATGGCTCCTTCGACTACATAATTCTACATGGCCTGTATTCCTGGGTGCCATTGCAGGTGCAGTCAGCGCTGCTGCCACTGTGCGGCCGCCTGTTGTCGGAAGCCGGAATTGCTTATGTCAGCTACAACACGTATCCCGGCTGGCGGGGTCGAGGATATGGATGACAGCTTCCTACTCCATGACCTGCTGGAGGTGGAGAACCATCCCGTCTATCTGGATGACTTTCTGGCCCGCGCGGGGGCGGCCGGCTTGCGCTTTGTCTCGGAAGCCAACGTAGCGGCGTCCCGGGAGGAGAATTTCTCGCCCGACGCCCAGCGGCAATTGGCCGGAATAGCTGATACCGTCGCCCGGGAACGGCGGATTGACTTTATTCTTAATCGCAGTTTCCGCCAGTCCCTGCTGTGCCGCTCCAACGGCACCGTCCAACGCAACATAGATCCGGCCTGGCTGATAGAGATGCACCTGGCCTCGCCCCTTCGGCCCATGGGACCCGATCCCAACGGCGCGCCGGGAGAGGCGTTTTTCGCTACGCCGGACGGTGGCCGCATGGGCATGACCGCGCCCAACGCCATCGCCGCCTTGAATTACCTGGCCGTGTCCTGGCCGGATTTTCTGTCCTTCCCGGAACTGGCGGCAAAGGTGGGTGACGGCGTCATTTTGGCGCAGCTGGCCATCGACCTCTATCCCCGCAATTGGCTGGATCTGCTGTCCCATCCGCCCGTTTTCACGAAAACGCCGGGGCCCCGGCCAAAGGCCACGCAACTGGCGCGCTGGCAAGTGGGGCGGGGCGAGATGGTTACGGATCAACGTCACCGCAATGTCTCCATCAAGGATGGCTTCACGCGCCAGTTGCTACCCTTGCTTAACGGCGTCACCGGCCGGGAACGTTTGATGGCGGCGGTGGCCGGATTCGACTGCGACGGG
>JAPYUH010000538.1 GCA_029936195.1 Alphaproteobacteria bacterium | reverse complement strand
CCTGCCACAAGATGGGTGAAAATGGATTGTTGCCCCACAGCCTGCCCAGGGAGGCGTTGGCGGCGCTGAGCCAATCGGCGGCCCCGGCGACGCGGGTGGGACGCAGCATAGGCGTGCAACTGGCCAATTTCGCCTATCCCAACGCCCAGCAACACGAAGCCGTCTTGCCGTGCATGACCTGCCATCAGGAACATCAGGGGGCGGAGGCGGACTTAACCACCATGTCCGATGATCGCTGTACAACCTGCCATCAGGTGCAATTTAAAAGTCTGGCATCAGGCCATCCGGATTTCGCCAATTACCCATACGAGCGCCGGTCCAAGCTGCAGTTCGATCACACCAGCCACATCGACAAGCATTTTCGCGATCAGAACATGGCCAAGCTGGCGCCGGGTGAATGCCGCGATTGCCATAAGTTGGACGCCAATGGCCGCTTGATGCAGGTTAAATCGTTCGAGACTTCGTGCGGGGCCTGTCATGGGGAACAGGTGGCGGGTGCCGGCCGGGCCAGTGCCAAGGGCATGGCCGTCTTCGCCGTCCCCGGCCTTGATGTCGCAAGCCTGCGGGAGCGCGGCGCGGCCATCGGTGAATGGCCCGAATTTGCCGAGGACACAGCACCCCCCTTCATGAATTTGCTGCTCTCTGCGGCGCCGGCCTATCGCGCGGCGCGGCCCATTTTGGCCAATATTTCCGATCCCCTGGACCTGTCGGAGGCTAGCGATGAACAGGTCGCGGCGGTGGAGGCGATGGTCTGGGCCGTGAAATCCCTGCTCCATGACCTGCGGGCGGATGGGGTTTCCGCCTTGCATGGACGCATGGAAGCGGTTCTGGGGCGGCCATTGACGGCAGTCGAAAGGACCTCTCTGACCGCCCTTCTGCCCCTCGATACCATCGCCAACGCGCAAGGCGACTGGTTTCCCGCCCTGGGCGCTGAAATCCCGCGCTGGCGGGCGGGCGAAAAAGTTCCCATGCCCGCGGAAGAAAACGAAGAAACCGCTTCCGC
>JAPYUH010000537.1 GCA_029936195.1 Alphaproteobacteria bacterium | reverse complement strand
CCAAATATACCAACCTATCGCCTGATGCGTTCAACATGCTATATCCATGGCCTGAAACGATTCTTAGATTTGCCGGTTTGGAAAACGCCCGATGCTTGCAGTAATCTCGCCCGCCAAGAAGCTGAATTTTGACCCGACGTTTGTAACGCGTCATAGCCAGCCGGAGTTTTTGCCGCAAGCGGGAAAGCTTGCAAAATCCGCCGCTAGGTTGTCCCGGCCGAAGTTGGCCGCGACCATGAAGTTGAGCCCCTCATTGGCGGATCTAAACTATCTGCGCTTCCAAGCCTATTCGGACACCCCGCCCCGCGAATATACCAAGCAGGCCGCCCTCGCCTTCAATGGCGATACCTATATCGGCCTCGATGCGCCGTCATGGAACGACGATGATCTGGACTACGCCCAGGATCACGTGCGGATATTGTCCGGCCTATACGGGTTGTTGCGCCCGCTGGATTTGATGCAGCCCTATCGCCTGGAAATGGGCGCGCGTTTTTCCCCGCCCCGGCGCAAGGACCTTTATGATTTTTGGGGTGACCAGATCACCGATGCGCTGAGTGATGTGTTGCGCGGTCATTCGGAAAAGACCATTCTAAATCTGGCCTCGAACGAATATTTCAAATCCGTGCGCCCGGCCAAGCTGAAGGGTCGGGTTATCACACCGGCCTTCAAGGAGGAACGTGATGGCGAAACCCGCATGATCGGATTTTTCGCCAAACAGGCCCGTGGCATGATGGCGCGATATCTGGTGCAAAACCGGATCAGCGCCCCGGACAATCTGAAAAATTTCAACTTAGGCGGCTATCAATACCGCGACGCCCTCTCCCAAGACGACGCCTGGGTTTTCACCCGCCCGCAACCTGCCGGACCCAATTGATCATAGAATCGTAACAGGGCGGATCGCCGGGGACCCGGCAGAAGACCGGCTCATATTGGCCGACTGCGTGCCGCCGGAAATCCTCGCTCCTTCAGGACGCGGCAAAGTACAAATTCATGAAATCCGCTCTAG
>JAPYUH010000032.1 GCA_029936195.1 Alphaproteobacteria bacterium | reverse complement strand
CCGCCGTGCCGTTGCCGCTGGCTGCCAGTCCGTTACCGCCACCATTGCCGCCACCGCCGTCGCTCTTGCCGCCGGTCAGGACCATCAGGGACCGGCCCCGCACATAACCATGGGAGGCCATGCTGTGGGCGGCGGCGATGTTTTCCTTCATTACGTCATCTTCCGCCTGTTCCGCCGACAATCCGGCCCCCAAGGAATCGGGGCGCAGGTCCTCGGGGTCCACGTGGGCCAGCTCGTTACGGCCCAGATAACTCACCGCCAGTTCCCGGAACAGATAGTCCAGCACCGAGGTGGACATCTTGATGACGTCGTTGCCTTCGACGATGCCGTTGGGCTCGAACCGGGTAAATGTGAACGCGTCCACATAGTTTTCCAGGGGTACGCCGTGCTGCAGACCGAGTGAGATGGCAATGGCGAAGCTGTCCATCAGGCTGCGGAAGGCGGAGCCCTCCTTGTGCATGTCGATGAAAATCTCACCCAACGAGCCGTCCTGATATTCGCCCGTGCGCAGATACACCTTGTGGCCACCGACCACCGCCTTTTGCGTATAGCCCTTGCGCCGTTGCGGCAGCTTGCGGCGCTCCGCGATGATGCGCTCCACAACCCGCTCGGCGACCACGCGGGGTTCCACCCGGGGGGCGGCGAGGGCGGCCTCCACTGTCTCCTCCGCCGCATCGTCGATCCCGTCGCCGATCTGGTCGAACAGGGCGGATGACAACGGTTGCGACAGTTTGGAGCCGTCCCGATACAGAGCATTGGCCTTTAGCCCGAGACGCCACGAGTCGTTATAGGCTTGTTTGCAATCCTCCACCGAAGCCGAATTGGGCATGTTGATGGTCTTGGAGATGGCGCCGGAGATATAGGGCTGTGCCGCCGCCATCATGCGGATATGGCTGTCCACGGACAGATATCGCTTGCCGATACGGCCGCAGGGGTTGGCGCAGTCGAACACGGCCAGGTCTTCGTCCCGCATGCCCGGCGCACCTTCAAGTGTCATGGCGCCGCAGCAATAGATGTTGGCGTCTTCGATCTGGCTTTCCGAGAAGCCGAGGGCACCCAGCATGTCAAACGAGATATTGTTGAGCTGTTCGTCGCTCAAGCCCAAGGCGTCCTTGCAGAAGGCTTCGCCCAGAGTGTACTTGTTGAAGACGAAGCGGATATCGAAAGCGCTTTCCAATGCCGCCTCAACCTTGCCGATTTCCGCCGCGCCGAAACCGGCCTTGCTCAGACTTTCATGATTGATGCCCCCGGTGCTATCCGCCGACCCTTCCAAGGTGCCGTGGCCCACCGCGTAGTTGACGATGGCGTCGATCCGCGTCTGTTCATAGCCCAGGGTGGCGAGCGCGGTGGGCACCATGCGGTTGATGATTTTGAAATAGCCGCCGCCCGCCAGCTTCTTGAACTTGACCAAGGCGAAATCCGGCTCGATCCCCGTGGTGTCGCAATCCATCACCAGCCCGATGGTGCCCGTGGGCGCGATCACCGTGGCCTGGGCGTTGCGGTAGCCGTATTTTTTACCCATTTCCAGGGCCAGGTCCCAGGCCTCGGCGGCGGCAGCCGCCAAGGGGGCGTCGGGGCATTCGGCAGCCTTCAACGGCACCGGGGATATTTCCAGACCGTCGTAGTCCTTGGTCGCGCCGTGGGCCGCGCGGCGGTGATTGGCGATGACGCGCAGCATGTGCGGTGCATTGTCGGCGTAGCGGGCAAAGGCGCCCATCTCCTTGGCCATCTCGGCGGAGGTGGCATAAGCGGTCCCCGTCATCAGGGCGGTGATGGCGGCGCAGAGGGAGCGGCCCCGCGCGCTGTCATAGGACAGACCCAGCGCCATCAACAAACCGCCGATGTTGGCGTAGCCCAGACCCAGGGTGCGGTAGTCAAATGACAGCTGGGCAATTTCCTTGGACGGGAATTGTGCCATGAGCACGGATATTTCCAGCACGATGGTCCACAGATGCGTGGCGTGACGGAAGCCGTCCACGTCGAAACTGCCGTCCTCGTTTAGAAAGTTGATCAGGTTGATGGAGGCCAGGTTGCAGGCCGTGTCGTCCAGGAACATATATTCCGAACAGGGGTTGGAGGCCCTGATCTCGCCGCCCGCCGGGCAGGTGTGCCATTCATTGATAGTAGAGTGATATTGCAGCCCTGGATCCGCGCTGGCCCAGGCGGCATTGCCGATGCTCTCCCACAATTCCCGCGCCTTGATGGTGCGGGCCACCTTGCCGTCGGTGCGCCGGTACAGCGCCCAATCGCCGTCGGTTTCCACGGCGCGGAGGAATTCATTGGTGACCCGGACGGAGTTGTTGGAATTCTGCCCCGACACGGTCAGGTAGGCATCGGAATCCCAATCCGTGTCGAAGATTGGAAATTCCATCTCGGTATAACCCTGCTTGGCGAAATCGATGGTCCGGCGCACATAATTTTCAGGGATCATGGCCGCACGGGCACCGCGCAGGGCGGTTTTCAGGGCGGGGTTTTTCGCCGGGTCGAAGCGTCCGTCATGCTCTTCCCCCTTGTCGTCGACACCGGGTTCGTTTTCCCCGGCGCCTTCCTGACAGGCCGTCATTACCGCTTGCAGGTTTTTCGCCGTAACGCGGGAGCCCGCCACCAGGGCCGCGACCTTTTGCTCTTCCACCACTTTCCAGTTGATGTAGTCCTCGATATCCGGGTGGTCGGCATCCACCACCACCATCTTGGCGGCGCGCCGGGTGGTGCCGCCCGATTTGATGGCGCCCGCGGCCCGGTCGCCGATTTTCAGGAAGCTCATCAGGCCGGAAGACCTGCCGCCCCCCGACAATGCTTCGCTATCGCCCCGGATGTGGGAGAAATTGGAGCCCGTGCCCGAGCCGTATTTGAACAGTCGCGCCTCGCGCACCCACAGATCCATGATGCCGCCTTCGTTGACCAGATCGTCGGCCACGGATTGGATGAAACAGGCGTGCGGCTGGGGCCGCTCGTATGCGGAAGAGGAAGCCTGCAACTTGCCCGACGTGTGATCCACATAGAAATGGCCCTGGCTGGGACCGTCGATGCCATAGGCCCAATGCATGCCGGTGTTGAACCATTGCGGTGAATTGGGCGCCGACATCTGGCGGGCCAGCATGTAGCTCAATTCATCACAGAACGCGATGGCATCTTCCTCGGCATCGAAATAGCCGCCCTTCCAGCCCCAGTACGTCCATGTCCGGGCCAGGCGGTCAAAGACCTGGCGGGCGGTGGTTTCCTTTGCGTCGCGCTGGTCCTCGGGCAGGGCGGCCAAGGCCCCCTCGTCGGCCTCTTCCCGCCACAGCCAGATCGGTACGTCATCTTCGGGAACCCGTTTGCGGGCGGCGGGGATGCCGGCCTTGCGGAAATACTTCTGGGCCAGAATATCGCAGGCGACCTGGGACCAGTCGGCGGGCACCTCAATGTCATCTAGCTTGAAGACGATGGAGCCGTCGGGGTTTCGAATTTCACTGCTGGCCGTGCGGAATTCAATGTCTGCATATGGGGATTGCCCCTGTTCCGTAAAGCGCCGTGAGATTCGCATGTGCCTGTCCTGCCCCCAAAATACCAATTTTGTGCCGCCGCCGAAATAATTAACAATTTTATCAACATATTGTGGTTCGCGACGGGATTGAGACTATATCTAGTGAGTTAACTGCGGTCAAGGGATTATCGCCTGTGGATAATTTTTTGACCGATGCCGGATCGAAGGATGATTGCGAGCTAAATCAAAAGGTTAAAGCCATCTGTTCAACTCCGACTCGGTGTTATGTTGGCAAAGGAGCGGGGTGGGAGCAACTAATTTTAGGGCCTGGGGATAAAAATGGCACAATATGTGGGATGGGCTGTCCCGGGATGATACTATTCTCGCTGGACCCGGCCCTTGGTCAATGCAATAGTCCGGCCCGGATAGTTGGGCGTTTTGGCGCGAAATTTGGATGGCTGAACATGGGCGCGACAGTGGGAACCCGATTGATGACGTGGTGGAAGGGCCGGGAGGTTGGCCTGGATGCCTTCGGAAACCGCTATTTCACCGAAAAATCGGGCGGGAATCGCCGCTGGGTGATTTATGAAGGAGCACCCGAGGCCAGCAAGGTGCCGGCGGAATGGCACGCCTGGCTGCATCACACGACCGACGAACCGCCCTTGGGCGAACGGACGGTGATTGCATGGGAAAAGCCCCATGTAGAGAATTTGACCGGGACCACGTCGGCCTATCGTCCGGGCGGCAGCGTATTGTCGGACGATGACCGGCAGAAAACAGGCGGCGATTATCAAGCTTGGACACCGGAATAAGGGCAGGCTTTTCTGTTTTGATCGGCGGGGAGGGCAAGAATAATGAGCGGCAATCTGGTTGAAACCCTGATCGGCGCGGTGGTTTTGGTGGTGGCGGGCTTTTTTCTCTATTTCTCCTACCAAAAGGCGGATGCGGGCGCGGTTTCCGGCTATGCCTTGACGGCAAAGTTCGACAAGGTGGACGGTGTCAAGGTGGGCAGCGACGTCATGCTGGCCGGGATCAAGGTAGGCACTGTGACGGATCAATCCCTTGATGCGGTGGAATATCTGGCTGTATTGAAAATTTCGCTGTCATTGGACGTCAAATTGCCCGACGATTCGGCCATCAAAATCGCCTCCGACGGCCTCCTCGGCGGCAAATATCTTTCCATTGATCCCGGCGGCTCGGATGAATATCTGGAAGCCGGCGACGAAATTCGTTTCACCCAAGGCGCCGTCGACCTGACCGATCTGATTGGCAAGGCGATCTACAGTTCCGGCGGCGGCGGGGCCAAGGCGGAGTAGACCGGCCGAAATGAAACTGCCTCGTGGCGCCTCCGTTGCCTGGTCCGTGCCATTTGCCCTGGCTTTTCTATTATTGCTGAATTATCCGGCCGCCGGCCAGCAAGCCGAAGTTCGGGGCGCATTGCTGCGTGGCCTGGACAAGATCACCGCGCGCATCACCACGTTCGAATCGCCCCTGGCCGAAGAGGTGCAATTCGGCACCTTGCGGATCATCACGCAAACCTGCCGAAAGCGCCCGCCGGAGGAAACGCCGGAAGTTGCGGTTTTTCTCGAAATTGACGAAGAGCGGCCCGGCGAAAGCGGCAGCCAGCCGCTTTTTTCCGGCTGGATGTTCGCCTCGTCTCCGGCCCTTTCGGCCCTGGAGCATCCGGTCTATGACGTCTGGGTGATCGATTGCAGTATCGAGGACGCGGACAGCGATCTGCCCGAGAGCCAGAAATCCCCCGCCCCGGACAAGGCGGATGCCAAGCGGGAATGATAGTCCTGGCGCGGGATCTCGATGGCGCCGAACTGACGCAGATGATCGGTAATGAATTGAATGTCGAGCAATTGAAAACCGCCCGCCCGCAATCGCCCCACAAGGTGCACCAGGGCAATTTTCGAGGCATCGGTGCGGCGGCTGAACATGCTCTCGCCAAAGAATGCCGCACCGAGGGCGATGCCGTACAAACCGCCCGCTAGCTCGCCATTCCGCCAAATTTCCACGCTGTGGGCAAAGCCGCGGCGGTGCAGCTCGGTGAACAGGTCCTGGATTTCATGGTTGATCCAGGTGGACCAGCGGCCCGAGGCGGGCGCGGCGCAGGCGTTCATGACCGCGCCAAAGGCGCTGTCGATGCGAAGGTCGTAACCATCCTGGCGCACGGTGCGGCGCAGGCGGCGGGAGAGATGGAAGCTGTCCAAGGGCAGAATGCCGCGCTGTTCGGGATCAACCCAGAACATCTCCCTGTTGTCCCGGCCCTCCGACATGGGGAAGACGCCGGTTGCGTATGCCTTCAGCACGATGTCGGCGGTGATTTTCATGCCCCCGTTCCCGGGCGTGGGGTCTAACTTTCCGCCTGGCCCATCTTGTCCCAGTTATAGAGTGCGGCTTCCTTATTTTGGAAACGGCGCACGGCCTCTCTGTGGTAGTCGGTGGCGAACAGGATGGCTTGGCCATCCGATTCCAACTCGGCCATGGTGGCATAGTCCGATTCGAAGCTGCGGTTGACGATTTTCTTGGTCAGGCCAATGGCGGCTTTCGAACCCTGGGCCAGACGCTCTGCCAGGGAACGGGCGGCGGGCAGCAGTTCGTCGGGTGAGTAGATGCCATACAGCAGTCCCATCTCGTCCGCTTCCTGGGCGGAAATGCCCCGCGCCGTGAACATCAGTTCTTTCGCCTTCTGCATGCCCACGGCGCGGGGCAGGGCATAAAACACCGCCATGTCCGGCACCAGGCCGATGCGGCCAAAGACAGAGCAGAAGCTAGCCTGCTGACTGGCCATGACAAAATCCGCCTGCAGGGCCAGGGCCAGGCCGCCGCCGAAGGCCAGGCCGTTGACGGCGGCGATCACGGGGCAGTCGAGATTATGCAGCCGCACCAGCCATTCATGCATTTTCATCATGCGGCTGCGGGCGTTCTCGGGCTTGGATTGTTCCGGATCGCCCATGCCCTTGACGTTGCCCCCGGCGCTGAAGCCCCGGCCGGTGCCCGTGATGATCAGCGCCTTGACCGCGTCGTTTCCCTGCACCATGTCCAGCATGCGGATGTAGTCATCCTTCAGGCCCGGTGTCAGGGCATTGAGAACGTCTGGCCGGTTCATGGTGAACGTGGCGATGCCATCGCCGTCGATTTCAAATATTGAGTCCGTAAATGTGTCACTCATGATGTTCCGTCCTCGAACTTTATGTATCGTCCTGTTGTTCCAGGAACTCTTCCAGCCAGTGAATGTGATAGTCCCCGTCGATGAAATTCTGCTGCTGGATCATCTCCATGTGCAGGGGAATATTGACCTCTATACCGTCGATCACGAATTCACCCAGGGCACGGTTCAGGCGCATCAGGCATTCATCGCGGGTGGTGGCGTGCACTACCAGCTTGGCGATCAGGCTGTCATAATGGGGCGGGATGCGATAGCCAGCGTAGAGGCCTGAATCCACCCGCACGCCCAACCCGCCGGGCGCGTGAAAATCGCCCACCTGGCCCGGCGAGGGCACGAATGTCCTTGGGTGTTCGGCATTGATCCGGCATTCGATGGCATGGCCCGAAAATCGAATGTCCTCCTGGCTGAACGAAAGTGGCGCGCCGGCGGCGATGCGGATTTGTTCGCGCACCAGATCGATGCCGGTAATGGCCTCGGTCACCGGATGCTCCACTTGCAGGCGGGTGTTCATTTCGATGAAATAGAATTCCCCGTCTTCGTAGAGGAATTCCACCGTGCCGAGCGAGGTGTATTTGATCTTCGACAGTGCCTCGACCACCACTTGGCCGATCTGCTTGCGGGCGGCGTCGTTCAGCGCCGGCGACGGCGCCTCTTCCAAAACCTTTTGGTTGCGCCGTTGCAGGGAGCAATCCCGCTCGCCCAGATGCACCACCTTGCCGGTGCCATCGCCAATGACCTGAACTTCGATATGGCGGGGCCGTTCGAGATATTTTTCGATGTAAACCGCATCGTCGCCAAAGGCGGCCTTGCTCTCCATGCGGCAGGCCGCCAGCGCGGTTTTGAATTCACCGGCCTCGCGCACCAGTTTCATGCCCCGTCCGCCGCCGCCCGAGGCGGCCTTGATCAAAACCGGATAGCCCATCTTGTCGGCCAGGGCCTTGGCCTCTTCCGGATCGGTGACGGCGCCGTCACTGCCCGGCACCACCGGGATGCCCAGTTCGCGCACGGTCTGCTTGGCCTGTATCTTGTCGCCCATGATGCGGATGTGCTGTTCCGTGGGGCCGATGAAGGTATAGCCGTGTTCATCGACTATTTGGGCGAACTCGGCATTTTCCGAGAGGAAGCCATAGCCCGGATGGATGCCTTCACTGCCCGTAATCTCCGCCGCCGCAAGAATAGAGGGTATGCTGAGATAGCTTTCCATGGCCGGGGGCGGGCCGATGCAGACCGCCTCGTCCGCCAGCCTGACATGCATGGCGTCCGCATCCGCGGTGGAATGGATCGCCACGGTGCGGATGCCCATCTCCCGGCAGGCCCGGTGCAGGCGCAGGGCGATCTCTCCTCGGTTGGCGATAAGGACCTTTTCGAACATCTATTCGACGATCATCAGAACATCGCCATATTCCACCGGCGTGGCGTTATCAAACAGGATCTGCGTCACGGTGCCGGAACGGGGCGAGGGGATTTCGTTGAAGGTTTTCATGGCCTCGATGACCAGCAGGGTCTGTCCGGCGGTGACGTGATCGCCCACGTTGACAAATGGCGCGGCATCGGGCGAGGCCGCATGATAGGCCGTTCCCACCAGGGGCGAGGGTATGGCGCCGGGATGGTTGGACAGATCGCTGTCCGCGGCCGCCGGTGCGGCGGCGGCCACTGGGGTGGCGGCGGCAACGGGGGCCGATGCCACGGCGACCGCCGCCGGCGCCGTTGCACGCACCAGGCGCATGCGGTCGTCGTCGCGCTCTATCTCGATCTCGCTCAACCCCGTCTCTTCCATCAGGGCGGCCAGTTCGCGGATCAGATCCTTGTCGACCTCGGTTTTTGCCATGCGTGTCTTGCCTTTCTGATGCACTAGTCGCGCGCTTATGCCGCCACCGCTTTTGCTGCTTTTGCTGCCGTAGTCAGGGCGTAGAGATATCCGTCGGGACCCAGGCCGCAGATCACCGCCTCGGCCAAACCCGAGATATGGGAATGATGGCGGAAGCTTTCACGCCGATAAATATTTGATAGATGCACTTCGTAAATCGGCAATTCCGCCGCCCTCAGGGCATCGGCGATGGCGATGGAAGTATGGGTATAGGCACCGGCATTGATGATGATCGCCGCCGCCTGGCCGCGGGCACCCTGGATCCAGGTGACCAGTTCGCCTTCGCTGTTGGATTGCCGGCAGGCCACGCCAACGCCCAGTTCCTCCGCCCGGGCCTGGATGGCTGCGTTTACATCGTCCAGGGTTTCATGGCCATAGACGTCCGGCTCCCGCGTCCCCAGCATGTTCAGGTTGGGGCCGTGTAGAACCAATATTTTTGCGGGCATTTTCTGCGCGGACATGGGAATTCACCGATGACAAGGACACCACCGCCTATATACTGCCACGGCAAGGGATAGGGAAGCCAGATGAAGCCCGGCGTGTCGGGACGTAATTTTGGTGGCGCCCGGTTACAAACGGTTGCACGCCCTTGTAAAGTGGCCTTGTAAGGTGGCCTTGGCCTCCCCATAATTCCAATATGCGCTGAATGCGTTTGTGCGTGCGAGGAAAGTTGAACGATGCCGGTTGTAATTAACGGTGAAAACCGCGAAATCACCTCTCCCTTGACGGTCACCGCCCTGTTGGCGGACCTGGGCCTGGATGCACGCAAAATCGCCTTGGAGCACAATCTGGAGATCGTGCCACGGTCCGCTTATGACCAGACCATGGTGGCCGATGGCGACCGGTTGGAGATCGTGCATTTCATCGGCGGCGGTGACGTAAAGAACGATTCGGATGACGACAGCTGGTCCGTGGCCGGTCGCCGCATGTCTTCGCGCCTGATAATTGGCACGGGCAAGTACGAATCCTACGACCAGAACCGCCGCGCGGCGGAGGCGGCCGGCTCGGAAATGGTCACCGTCGCGGTGCGCCGGGTCAACCTCTCGGAGCCGGGCAGCGAGATGCTGATCGATCACCTGGATCCGAAGAAATATATCTATCTGCCCAATACGGCGGGCTGTTTCACTGGCGAGGATGCGGTCCGCACCTTGCGTCTGGCGCGCGAGGCGGGCGGCTGGGATCTGGTCAAGCTGGAGGTCCTGGGCGACAAGCAAACCCTGTACCCCAATATGCCGGAAACCATCCGGGCGGCGGAGATGCTGCTGAAGGAGGGCTTCCAGGTCATGGTCTACTGCTCCGACGATCCGATCCAGGCCCGGGTGCTGGAGGAAATCGGCTGCTGCGCCATCATGCCCCTGGGCGCGCCCATCGGCTCCGGCCTGGGCGTGCAGAATCCGGTCAATATCCGTATCATTATCGAGAATGCCAATGTGCCGGTGATCGTCGACGCGGGCGTCGGCACCGCATCGGAAGCCGCCTTTGCCATGGAACTTGGTTGTGCGGGCGTCATGGTCAATACCGCCATCGCCGAGGCCAAGAAGCCCATCCGCATGGCCCGGGCCATGAAACACGCGGTCATCGCCGGCCGCGAAGCCTACCTGGCCGGCCGCATGGCCAAAAAACGCTACGCCGATCCCTCCTCGCCCCTGGCCGGATTGATTTAAGCTCAACCAAATAAGTTTCTTGGTACGGTGTTTTAATACGTTGACGTAATACTTATTTATCTTGATTGTTTTGGTTTTTAGCTGTATTTTGGAAAATTAAATAAGTATTACGTCACCGTATTAATATACCACTGATCACGTTCTGGGCCGGGACAATTTATAGGTCACTAGACCCTTCGCCACCTTGCCGCCCTGATCGTTGAGGACATCCACGTCCACCACGACGATGGAGCCGCCCCGGCGCACGGTGCGGGCCTCGGCCATCATGTCGGAAACCGCGCCTTCCAGGAAATTGACGTTCATGGCCACCGTGGCGCCCTTGGTGCCTTCGGGAATGTCGGTGTAGGCCCAGGCGGCGGTGGTGCCGGCCTTGTCGATCAGGGCGGCGATGACGCCGCCGTGGACACGGGCATCGCCGCGGGACAGATCCTCCCGCCAGGGCAGGGCCATGCGGCAGAAGCCCTCATCCAGTTCGACCAGTTTCGGGCCCAATACCTTGCCAAAACCCTTGTCCAACATACGCGCCTGCATCATTTCCAGGCGGTCAGACATTATGCTACGGTTGGGGGCGTCATTCATACTCAAGTTTCCTCGCTTACACGGATCATTCGTTTGCCGGTGTTCTCGCCCCTAAGCAGCCCGATCAGGGCCCTGGGCGCATTTTCCAATCCCTCGATCATGTCGATCTTGTACTTCAAGCGGCCATCCGCCACCCAGGCCGCCAGGTCCCCATCCGCCTGCTCCCGACGGTCGTCGTAGTCCATGACGATGAAGCCTTCCATGCGCAGGCGGCGGACCACCAGAAGGCCGGGCATGCCGTGGGGGCCGGGCAGGGGCTTGGCGGTGTCGTATTGCGAGACCACGCCGCAGCAGACAATACGGCCGCCCTGGTTCATGCGGAACAAGGCGGCTTGCAGAATATCGCCGCCCGTGTTGTCGAAATAAATATCGATGCCATCCGGGCACTGTTGTCTCAGAACCTTGAGAACATTTTCGGTCTTGTAATTGATGGCGCCGTCGAAACCCAGCTCATCCACGATCCAACGGCATTTCTCGTCCGTGCCGGCCACGCCCACCACATGGCAGCCCTTGATCTTGGCGATCTGGCCCACGATCGAGCCCACGGCGCCCGCGGCGGCGGAAACCAGGACGGTCTCGCCCGCCTTGGGGGCGCCGATATCCAGCAGGCCCCAATAGGCGGTCAGGCCGGTAACACCGCGCACGCTCATGCGGGCCACCAGATCATCGGCGGAGGGCAGTCTATGAAGTTCAGCCTCCGCGCCGTGCACGGCGTAGTCCTGCCAGCCGCCGTCGCCCTCGACAATATCGCCGACCGTCAGGCCGTCCCGGTTGGATGCCACAACACGGCCAATGACAAAGCCCGCCATGGGCTCGCCCAGGCCCACGGGCGGGCGGTAAGTGGCCACGTCGTTGACCCAGCCCCGATTGGCGGGGTCGAGGGAGAGATAGATACTGCGTACCAATACTTCGTCCGGCCCGATTTCCGGCACGGCGCTTTCGGTCCAAGTGAAATCGTTTTCCTGTAATGCGCCGGTTGGGCGTTGGGCCAATAAATATTGCCGGTTGCTTGCTGTCACAATGGCTGCCTCTGACGATAAATTGTTGCGGGAGTTTGGGGTCGGATAACGCGACCGCCCTATTTTTTGGGCGGAAACCGGGGCGAGCGGCACCATATGCCGGATAGATCGGGCGCCAGCCAGGAGAGCAGGAACGAGATTACGCCGGCGATATTCATTGTGATGCCCAACCACATGGCCCGGTCGGCCAGGACCGCATCGGGTGCCTCGGCGACCATGGTCAGGCTGTAGATGCCAAAGGCGCACAGCCCGAGGCCGGTCAGGGCGCCGCCCGAACGGCGGCCGATGTCGTTGAAATAGATGCGCATGGCGGCAATATGGCGAATTCAGCCGCCGCCGTCACCCACCAAATGCACCATAAGCGCCGTCCCGCAAAACCGGTGCGCACGATGCGTCCCTCGATGCCTCCAAGGCCGACGCGCCCCATTCGCATTTGATATCCGTATGATTTTGATGACGGACCATGGCCGAGACATAACCAATACCGGTCTCAGAATCCATGACGGCGGCCCCTTGGGGACCGCCGTCTCGGCCACCTAGGGGGTGAGGGCCTCCTCTAGGTGTGGTCGTTCGACCCTTTTGGGGGCCGCTGCCTCTCACTTTGATGCAAACACCGTGCCAGTATATCGCATTCAATGATTCCAAGGGCTTGGCCGGATTAATCTCCCGAAGCGGGACATAAGTGAAATTTTATCCGACAGTTTTGAGACGGTGGGAGCGGGATTCATGGTTAAAACTTTGGCCCTTTTTTCCCACTATCTCGGGCTTAGCAGGTAAAACACCGAACGCGTTGGGTTGGTGAAGTCCCGCCGCTCGATCGACCAGCCGCCATCGGCTATCTTTTGCTCCAGATCCGCCAAGGCATGACCTTTGTAGCCAGCCTCCCACTTGTGGCCCCAGGGGTCGCGGTGGTCAATCTTGTAGCGGCGCAGAAAGTTCAATTTCTTGAAGGAAAATTTGTGCCGCAAGGTGACCGCGTTCAGATACAGCCGCCAGTCGATCTGAAAGCCCATATAGGGTACCGATATGATCAAATGACGTGGCCCGGCCGCATGAAACTTAGCCAAGACACCCGTGACCTGATCCCAGGGCAGGTGTTCCAGGGTCTCACAGCACAATATGGCATCGTGGCCGGTCAGTTCGGCGGCCTCGACCTTTGACAGGTCGCCTTGAATGTGGGGGATATCCGGGCGGGGGTCCTGGCTTGCCAGCATGTCAAAGGTTGTAACCGTGAAACCGGCGTTGACCAAAAGGGCCGAAACCAGGCCCAGGTTCGGCCCAACCTCCAAAACCCGCTGAACCTCCAGGCCGTCCAGCAGATGCAGTTGGAACCATTGCTGGCCAATGCGCTTGCCGGAATAATAGCGAAACCACTCGGCCCGGCGGGCGGCGGGGTCGTCACGGTCGTCAATTGGGTCATTGGACTCTGCCATAACCCGGTGCATAGCCAATGGCTGCAATGGTGGCAAGATGGAGAGTTTGGCAATTTTCGCGGCATTGTGTGGGAGCGGACACTTGCAGTTGCCATGTTTCTCTGTCATTGCCTTTGATCAAGTCGTCAAACTTTGTACCCTAAGTGCGCCTTAACCTGGGCCAACGCGAACCGTGTCCAGGTTGAATATCGCAGAATATCGGAGTGCCCCGCATGGCCAATATCCCCTTCAAGAAAGACGTGACTTTCGAATACGGCGTGGCCGACCAGGTCTCGCCCCTGATCCGCCGTGTCATCGCCCCCAATCCATCGGCCTTCACCCTGCACGGCACGGGCACTTATATCGTTGGTCACGGCCAGGTCGGCGTTATCGATCCCGGTCCCGACGACCCCATCCATATCGAGGCGATCCTGAATGCCACCAAGGGAGAGACCATCAGCCACATTATCATTACCCATACCCACCGGGATCATTCGCCGGGCGCGCGGCTGCTGAAGGCCGAGACGGGGGCTCAGGTCTGGGGTTGCGGCCCTCATGGTCACGGGCGCACGGAACGGGGCGATCCGGGCGCGGTCTCGGAAGAGGGCGCCGATACGGACTACGCGCCCGATGTCCTGGCCAACGACGCCGATGTCCTGGATACCAAGGAATGGTCCCTGCAGGCGGTGCATACGCCGGGCCATACCTCGAACCATACCTGTTTTCTGTTGCGGGAAGAGAACGCGCTGTTTTCCGGCGACCATGTCATGGGCTGGTCCACCACCATCGTCTCGCCGCCCGATGGGGACATGTACCGCTATATGCAAAGCCTGAAAAAGTTGCTGCTGCGTTCCGATGACCATTACTGGCCCACCCATGGCCCCCGGATCGAAGAACCGCGGAAATTCGTCGGCGAGTTGATCAAACATCGCGAGGAACGCGAGGCGCAGATCGCCCGATGCCTGAGCCAGGACATCGGCCGCATTCCTGACATGGTCAAGATCATGTACCGCGACGTGCCCGAGCACCTGCATACCGCCGCCGCCCGCTCCGTGCTCTCCCATCTTGTGCACATGGTGGAAACCGACCGGGCTGTCTGCGATGGCGCTCCAACGCCGGAAACGGTCTACCGCGCCGCCTAGGTGTAGCCATGAGCGAGGGCAAAACCGTCGACCCAAAATCGCCCTAAAAATCGATGTTGCGGGGCTGTGCAAATCCTTTGCTGGCGAACGCGTGCTCGACGGCATTGATCTGTCCATCCCCAACGGTGGTTCCTTGGTTTTGCTGGGTGAATCTGGTTCCGGGAAAACCCTGACCCTGAAATGCATCATGGGCCTGGTCAAACCCGACAGCGGCGCCATTCGCATCGACGGCCGGGATACGGTCGGCCTGAGCGGGAGGGAGCGCGACCAATTGTTGGCCCGCTGTGGCATGCTGTTCCAGCAATCCGCCCTGTTCGACAGCCTCGCCGTCTGGCGCAACGTCGCGTTTCGGGAGTTGGAGCGCAAGGAATTGAACCCCGAACAAGCCCACGCCATGGCGGTGAAGCGCCTGGCTTCGGTCGGGTTGGGGCCCCGGGTGGCGGATTTGCTGCCCTCGGAACTATCGGGCGGCATGCAAAAGCGCGTGGGAATCGCCCGCGCGATAGCTTCCGGGCCCGAAATCATTTTGCTGGACGAACCCACCGCCGGCCTGGACCCGATCATGTCCAACGTCATCGCCGGCCTGATCGTCACCAACGTGCGCGAACTGGGTGCGACGGCGTTGTCCATCACCTCCGACATCAACACGGCCATCAAGATCGCCGACCGGATCGTGCTGCTCCACGAAGGCAAGGTCGCCTGGACCGGCCCGCCCGATGAAATATCCAATACCGGCAACGAGGTGGTCGAACGTTTCATCCACAAGTGGAAGATGGAGCGGGCCGCCGCGTAATCCGCCGTCTAAGATTCTGGAAAATTGTAGCCCGGTAGGCCTTTCGTCGCCGCGCCGTGGCGGTATTGCTCTTCGCCGTCGCGATTTAGGCCGTGATAGCGGGGCAGATCGTCGGCAACGTCAAACCAGGCGAGCCGCCGACTGTGGTACCAGTGCAGGCTGGGGACGTAAGCGTCAGGATCGTCGAAAGTGCTGATGTGAAACTCGATATTTGGGGGATCGTGTTTCTCGCTCTCAATAGTAAGCGGGGTTCCGCATTGGCCGCAGAACGCCCGCCCAAACCCCGGCGAGGACTGGTAGATTTTGCGTTCCCCTACCGTGAACCGAACTTTGTCGGCCGGGAAAATTACCAGTGTGACGACCGGCCCGCCGTTGTGCCGCCGGCAATCCGAACAGTGGCAATGGCCGGTGACCACGGGCTCTCCCGCGGCCTGGAAACGCACGGCGCCGCAAAGGCAGCCGCCAGCGCCTGTTTCAGTTTTGTCGCCCATTATTGCCCTCCCTTAATTGGCAACTTCAGAACGGACGATAGCGGCAAATTTGCTGTCACGACAGACTCGGCTCGCTATCGGGGGCGTAGCAGAAATCGCTCTCCGGGACCGTACTCATCAAGATGTTAAGGGTTGTCGGACACTTGCCGACCGAAACCCTGGCAACTGCATCGCATTGACAGGTGTCCGAGAACCCCCAACAATATCCGACAATTTCATCCTGCCCGCCCTCGACACGGCCAAATAGGGCCACGAGACAATATTGCTCAGGCGGTCGGCAGCTTGTAATCCGCGAATTGCTCCCGCAGGACTAGCTTCTGGATTTTACCGGTCGCCGTATGGGGAATTTCATCCACGAACGTAACATCGTCGGGCATCCACCAAGTGGCGATCTTGCCCTTCATGAACTCGAGAATTTCCGGACCTTCGATGGCGCTGCCCTCGTTGCGGACGATGATCAGCAACGGGCGTTCATCCCATTTCGGGTGGGCGATGCCGATCACGGCGGCCTCCGCTACTTCCCCATGCCCGACGGCGATGTTTTCCAGTTCGATGGAGCTGATCCACTCCCCGCCCGATTTGATCACGTCCTTGGAGCGGTCGGTGATCTGCATGTAGCCGTCCCGGTCCAGGGTGGAGACATCGCCGGTGTCGAACCAATCGTCATCGTCGATTACCGTGCCGCCCTCGGCCTTGAAATAGCCGCTTGTGACCCACGGGCCGCGCACCATCAGATGGCCGAAAGCCTTGCCGTCGCGCGGCAATTCGTTGCCGTCGTCATCGGTGATCTTCATATCGACGCCATAAACCGTGCGGCCCTGCTTGCGCTTCACGGCCAGACGGTCGTCGTACGACCAATCGGCCATTTTCGGTTTCATGGTGCAGATCGTCCCCAGCGGGCTCATTTCCGTCATACCCCAGGCATGCACCACGGTGACGTCATAGTCGTTCTCGAAGGTTTCAATCATGGTAGCGGGCGCGGCCGAACCACCGATCACCGTGCGGTCCATGTGGGGCAGCTTCTTGTCGTTGTCGCGCAGATACTGCAACAGCATCAGCCAGACCGTGGGCACCCCGGCGGATATGGTCACTTTTTCGCCGTCCAGCAGCTCAAACAGCGAGGCCCCGTCCATGCCCATGCCCGGCAGCACCAGCTTGGCCCCGCACATGGCCGCCGTATAGGCGATACCCCATGAATTGACGTGGAACATGGGCACCACGGGCAGCACCGTGTCGCCGGAATGCAGGCCGAGGACATCGCGGGAGGTGGAGGAAAAGGAATGCAACAGGGTGGAGCGGTGGCTGTACAGCACGCCCTTGGGATTTCCCGTGGTGCCGGAGGTATAACACAACGAGGACGCGGTTTTTTCATCGAAGCTGGGCCAGGCATAATCGCCCTGCTGGGCCGCCAGCAATTCCTCGTAACAATGGACGTTCGGCAGGGTGGTTTCGGGCATGTGGTCCCGGTCCGTCAGGATGACGAATGCCGCAACCTCCGCCAACTGATCGGCAATGGCTTCCAGCAGGGGGACGAAGGTCAGGTCCGTCAAAATGATCCGATCGTCGGCATGATTGGCGATATAGGCGATCTGTTCGGGGAACAGGCGGGGGTTGATGGTGTGCAGCACCGCCCCCATGCCCGAAACGCCGTAATAACATTCCAAATGCCGGTAGCCGTTCCAGGCCAGGGTCGCCACCCGGTCCCCCATTTCAATGCCCATTCCAATAAGCCCCTGGGCCAGTTGCTTGCTGCGCTGTTGCGCATCGGCGTAGGTATAGCGATGAATGGGGCCTTCCACACTGCGCGAGACCACTTCGACGTCGCCATGGTAGAGCGCGGCGAATTCGATCAGCGACGAAATCAGCAAAGGGCGGTCCTGCATCTGGCCAAGCATGGCTGTCTCCGGCAATAGTTCATGAGGTTTTGGGACTTTTATGTGTGGTCTATATCCCGGCCATGCCGCTTTGGTAAAGAGTGCAGGCGGACGATGGGCGCCAAATGGCCGAAATCCAGCCCTGAAATTTCATGTGACAACTTTCAAATGACAAGGCGCCGGTGATAAGGTTATCTCAAGCCAAGAACATGTAGCGTATTTCGAGAGGTAGTGGCGTGGATCAAAGCACACAAATTAGGCTGACCAGGGAGGTCCTTGCCCACCTTGATAATCGCACCACGGACCTGGCGGACGAGGTCATGTATCATGACATAGCCGCATATGCTTCACCGCAACGACTGGCCTTGGAAAAACAGATATTGTTTCGCAAGTATCCGCTATTAATGGGGATGAGCGGGCAGTTGTGCGCGCGCGGCGATTATCTGACCGACGATTATTCCGGCATTCCCATTGTCGTGGTGCGCGATCGTGCTGGCGCCGCCCGCGCCTTCCTTAATGTCTGCCGCCATCGCGGCGCCCGCCTGGTGGACGGTTGCGGCAATGCCGGCCGGGTTTTCAGCTGCCCTTATCACGGGTGGAGCTATGGCCTGGACGGCAGACTCATGGGGATACCCGATCAGGACAGTTTTACCGGCATGGACAAGGCGGGGCGGGGATTGGTCGAATTGCCTTTGATGGAACGGGACGGCTTGATCTGGGTGCTGCCCGAACCGGACGGGGACTTGGGCCTGGCCAAACACCTGGGCGAATTGGGCCCGGAATTGGCCAGCTACGGCTTTGGTGATTATCACCATTATGAAACCCGGGTCATCCGCCGCAAGTTGAATTGGAAGATTGTCATCGACACGTTTTTGGAACCCTACCATTTCGGCGTCCTGCACGCCGATACGGTTGGCCCGATCTTCTTTCCCAATCTGTGCCTGTTCGAGGGCTTCGGCCCGCATTTGCGGGAAACCCTGCCCCGGCGCAGTATTGAAACGTTGCGCCAGCAGCCGGAGGCGGAATGGGCCCTGGTGCCCCACACCGCTCTGGTCTATGTACTGTTTCCCAACACCGTCCTGGTCATGCAGGCTGACCATGTGGAGACGTGGCGGGTTTATCCCGTGGACGATAAGGTTGATGAATGCGTCATGTACCTGGATTTCTTAATTCCCGAACCCGCCGACACGGACAAGGCAAAACTGCACTGGGACCGCAACATGGATTTGACTATCCGCACGGTTGATGAAGAGGATTTTCCGGTGGGGGAAGGCATCCAGTCGGGCTTTGCTTCCCCCGCGCAAACAGCGCTGGTGTTTGGCAGGAACGAACCCGCCCTGGCGCATTTCCAGCGCTCCATCAACGAAGCGGTGGCATCATGAGCGCGGAGGGCAAATCCATTGACGTGTTGCCGTTGACGGGCGCCATTGGCGCGGAAATTTCCGGCGTTGATATTTCCGAGCCATTGCCGGCGGAGACCATTGGCGAAATCCGCCAGGCATTGCTGGATCATCTGGTAATTTTCCTGCGTGATCAGCAGATTAGCCCGGAACAGCAGATCGCTTTTGTCAGCCGTTTTGGCGAACCCGATATATACCCCTTCGTCAAGGGACTGGAGGATTATCCGGAAATCACCCCGGTTCTAAAACTGCCGGAGGAGACGGTGAATTTCGGCGGTATCTGGCATTCCGATACGGTCTATCAGGCTCAACCGCCCATGGGTACGGTCCTCTACGCCAAGGAGCTGCCCCCCGTGGGCGGCGATACCTTGTTCGCCAACCAGTACCAGGCATACGAAGCCCTGTCCGCGCCTTTGCGGGACTTTCTTGATGGTTTGACCGCGATCAACAGCGCCGCCAAGGGGAGCGCGGCGGCCACCCGCAGCGACCGCGTGTCGGACGCGGGCACGGGCCGTCAAGAGGTTCTGGAGGCCGAGCACCCGGTCGTGCGCACCCATCCCGAGACCGGGCGCAAGGCATTGTATGTGAATACCGGACATACGATACGTTTCGGCGGCATGACCGAGGCGGAAAGCACACCGATCCTGGAATTTCTGTATCAACACCAGATCAAGCCGGAATTCTGCTGCCGTTTTGTCTGGTCGCCTGGCGCCATGGCATTCTGGGACAACCGCTGCGCCCAGCACTATCCGATCAACGATTATCATGGCCATACGCGGCTGTTGCATCGCATCACCTTGAAAGGCGACAAACCCGTCTGATACGAACCGCTAAAAGTGTGAGTTCTCGCGAGGTTGTTCATGCGACCCTCTTCTGACAAGCTAATGTTTTCGACAACAGGTAGCTTCAAGGAGAGAACCGAATGAACATGCATCACATGCCCGCCTGACGCCGAAATGTCGAGAATGGTGTCATCTAGCGGATCTTCTTGTCCCTGGCGGAAGGTGCTGATTTTTGATGGCTTCAGATCAATGCCGCAATCATCCGGGCTCCCAAGCACGCGTCGGGCGCACCGCTAAAAAAGGGGGGCTGCATCCCAGGGACTGGGTCGTTCAAAAGGCGGATACCCCACCAAGCTGCATGCCGTGACCGATGGTCTGGGCCTGCCGGGCCGCCTCCTGGCCGGCCCGGGACAAGAAAACGACATGAAGCAGGCCGGCGACTTGATCGCAGATATCCACCCCAATTATGTCTTGGCGTACAGGGCCAAAGATGCAGACAGGTTGATGGACACAATTCTGGATGCTGGCGGCGAGCCGGTAATCCCGCCAAGGCGGCACCAACGGTACCAGCATTACTACGACAAAGTTCCGTACAAGGAACGCAACCAGATCGAGCGCTTCTTCAGGAAACCAATGGAGTTCCGCCGCATTGCCACTAGATATGACAAGCTGTTGCAGAACTTTCTCGGCTTTGTCAAAATCGCGGCGATCACAATATGGCTAAGATAGTTAAATTGTCGCCACGGCCTAGTCAGATCCGTCGCTGGAAGGCATCGCCTGAATAAGGCCGGGCCGGCATCGCCATGACCAATACGACGGCGACAAGTCCGCAGGCGGCCGAAACCAGAATGGGCAGGTCGTAGCTGCCCCACAAATCGAAGGCATGGCCGGCCAGCCAGGGTCCGAAAAAACCGCCCAAGGCGACGGAGGGCATGAAACAGCCCAGCACGGAGCCGATTTTCTCGGTGCCGAAATATTCCGCCAATATGGGCGCGATCATGGCCACGTAGCCGCCCGAGCCCAAGCCGTAAAGCGCGGCAAATATTGTCAGCAGTGCGAAATCGCCTTCGCTTTGGCCGTCCATGTACCAGAGTAAAAAACTGGCCCCCATCACGAAATACATGGCGGCAAAGGAGTTGCGCCGCCCCAGGCGGTCGGAGGCAGCGGTCAGCAGCAGCCGGCCGATCAGGCTGGCGGCGCCGATGGCCGCCAACAGATAGACTCCCGTGCCTTCGCCAAGGCCCCGGTCGATGGCGTAGGGGACGATGTGAACGAAGGGGATGAAAAAGCCGACGCAGCAGAATACCGAACTGAGGAAGCACATCACGAAGCCGCGGCTTGTCAGTGCCGCCCGAAGTTCGAACCTGTGATCGAGGCGCCCGGCTTCGATGTTGTCCGAAGGCAAGGGGGCGGAGGTACGGCCCGGATCCCCCATCATCAGCGCCGCCAGGGTTCCCATGCCCAGGGCCATGACGCCGGTGGTGCGCATGGCCAGGCGCCAATCGTACCAATCGATCAATAGGGCCACCAGGGGCGGTAGAACCAGGATCGAGACGCCGACCCCGGTCGATGCGAAGCCCGAGGCCAGGCCCCGCCGTTTTGTAAACCAACGTTGCAGATCCGCATTGGCCGGCGCAAAGGAAAATCCCATGCCAAAAGCCAGCCCGAGGCCAAAGCCCAGATAAACCTGCCACAAGGCCTCGGCGTAGGAGGCATAGATCAACCCGGCGCCCATGGCCAGCATGGCGAACAGGCAGACCGGCCGGGTTCCGAAGCGGTCGGCGGCGGGCCCGCTGATGATCCCCATGGTGGAATAAAGGCCACCCACGACCGAGAAGACAAAGGCCGTATCGCCGCGATCGGCATTGAACGCCTCGGCCAGGACGGGGAAGAAGACGCCGAAACTATAGACATTGCCATAGGCCAGGAACATCAGAACAAATGTAGCGCCCGCCACCGCCCAGGCCCAGGCGCCATCGACCCGGCGGTCAGGAATCAGGGGAACCTCCCTTAGGTTTCGCCAAAGAACGCCGCGGCATTGCCGTAAAGCCATTTTTCCAGCACAGCCTCTTTCAATGGCAGCCCTTGATATTCCGCAATCAGCTCGTCATAGCCGCAACCCATCAAATAGCGGGAGAAACCGACCATGACCTTGTCCTGCAAAAGGCTGTTGCCGTATTGCAAAAACATCTCCCAGCCCGACCCCTGCTGGCCCAGATAGCGCGGGCGGTGGGCAGCCGTATCGCAATACAGGTTCGGGTGCCTGCGTAATAGCCCCACCATGTCGTTGATCCAGGGCCAGCCCGCCAGGCCGGCGACAACTTTCAATTCTGGAAAATCGATGCAGATATCGTCCAGGTGCCGGGGGTGGCCCAATTCGTAGGGCCGGTCGTTGGCATAGGTCATGGCGGTGTAGATGCGCACGGGTATGCCCAACTCAACACATTTGGCGTACAGCGGATAATAACGCCGGTCGTTGGCGGGCAGGTTGCTGTACAGGGAGGAGACGCGATAGCCGTTGGCGCCGTCGTCGCGCACCAGTCGTTCCAGCTCCCGCACCGCGCGCATGCCGTCCAGGGGGCTCAGGGCCGGAAAGATCTTGAAGCGGCCCGGATGGTCGCGGTGGATCTGGCCGATCTCGTTATTGGGCATGTTGACCAACAGGCCGTATTCCACGTTGGATTGATCCATCGCCGCGACTTCCCGCCCCAGGGCGCCGTCATCCAATGGCGCGGCACCGGGCGCCGCACTGCCAAAGATGTGGCCGTAGTTGTCAAAACCATAGCCCTCGGGCCGGGGCAGATCCTCGGACGTGGAGGTGCCCGGCCGGCCCCGATTGATTTCCGCCGCGGCCGATGTCGTCGCGGTCTTCGGCATGCCAATTTCAAGGTCGATGACCTTACCCATTTGAGATTCCCACCCTTCCAATCGTTCCCAGCCTGCTATTCTCGCCCTTGACCCAGAGATTCGGGAGCCGGGGTGAATGGCCAAATTGTATTTTTATTATTCCTCGATGAATGCGGGCAAAAGCACGATTTTGCTGCAATCCAGCTACAACTACCAGGAAATGGGCATGAAGACGATGCTGTTCACCGCCCGTCTGGACGACCGCTACGGCGACCCGCGCATCCATTCCCGCATCGGGCTGGAGGCGGAGGCTGATCTGTATGGCCAGGACGACGATCTGTTCGCCCAGGTCAAGGCGCGCCATGACGGCGAACCCCTGGCCTGCGTGCTGGTGGACGAAGCGCAATTCCTGACCCGGAACCAGGTGGATCAATTAAGCGACGTGGCCGATCATCTCTCCATCCCCGTGATTGCCTATGGCCTTCGCACGGATTTCCAGGGCGAGCTGTTTCCCGGTTCCGAACGCCTGCTGGCCATCGCGGATGAGATGCGCGAGGTCAAAACCATCTGCCGCTGTGGCAAGAAAGCAACCATGGTGCTGCGCCTGGATGAAAGCGGCCGCGCGGTCAAGGACGGCGAACAGGTAGTGATCGGTGGCAACAGCCGCTACATCTCGGTCTGCCGGGTGCATTGGAAAGAGGCCATGGCGGTATAACGTGAAACCGAGCGACAGGGAGACAACGAATGCCAAAAGAAAATGAACCACCCCAGGTCATGCGGGGCAAGGACGTACCCATGTTCGGCCCTGGCCATGATGAGAGCCACTATATTTCCGTCCCCATCAAACAATATTACAGCCTCGAAGGCGTTGGCAACGTGGGCGTTTGCCACATGCAGCCAGGCGATGAAACCGTTGTTTTCGCCATCGAGGAACGGGACGACGGCACGGTGCCCCATCACTACGGCCCGTGCGATGAGTTCTACTACGTCCTGGAAGGTGAATTCACCGTCTGGTGGGGCACCGACGCCAATGCGTTGGAGGATAACTTTGTCCTCCACCCCGGCGATTGCACCCACTACACCACCGGCTGGAAATACAAGGTCAGGAATACCGGCGATGTGCCGGCAAGGTTTTTCTATTTCCTAACCTCGCCGCCGGGAATCGTGCGCCGCTTCGATTGAGGGGAGGTACCTTTAACGAACCTTTCGAATGCGCCATTCGAAGGCGTCGTCGCCGTAGTCCATGCGGTCGCCGATCTGGATCGCCAGAAAGCGGTTGTGCACCGCAAGGCACCCTTCCCAAAGGCCCTTCCAGGCCTCGAACACCGCCCCGTGTTCGTTGTCCCGGCCGCGCATCAGGCGCCAGCCGGTGACCCGGACCGTGGCGTCGTCGGTGGTGCCGGAGACTTCCGCTCCGTCATCCTGGGCCGTAGCCATGGCAGCCATGAAATGGGCGAAATCCAGGGCGCTGTCACCCTCCGTGCCCAATAGTTCGCGG
Organism: Alphaproteobacteria bacterium; assembly: GCA_029936195.1. Classification (GTDB taxonomy): domain Bacteria; phylum Pseudomonadota; class Alphaproteobacteria. The sequence continues at coordinate 2,296 of JAPYUH010000032.1, read as the reverse complement.
ACCTGCCAGAAATACTGCCGTCCGATCAGGTTGCCGGCCAGCTGGCCCAGGGCGGCGGCCTCGCCCGGGCCAAGAATTTCCACCAGTTCGGGCAGGCCGGTCTTGATGTATTCCATGGCATAATTGCGGTTGGCCTTGTGCAGACGTTCTTCCGGCCATTGCGCGGGGTCCAGCTTTGGCGCCGCGCCGGGATCAAAGGGCGGCGCCATTTCGCCCGAGGCATATTGCAGGCGTTCTCCGGGCGCCAAATCGTGGTCATATTCCTGAAAATATCCCGCCAGACCGTATTCCGCCGTTGTGTCCCGGCTGGTGCAGACAAAGCCAAGTCGCGGATTGCCAAGGGAGACGCCGTTGTGGCCGTACCAACCACGGAGAAATCCGTCGCTGACTTCCAACGGCACACCGCAGAGGGCGGCACCTTCGTAGGCCCAGCGGGGATGGCAGAAATGCACCCAGGCCTTGCGATCGGATTCATGGACATACTCCACTTCCGCGCCGCCGACGGAATTAGAGAGATAGTGGAATTGCGCCGAGGCGACGGCATGGGGCAATTTATCCAGGCCGAGCTTTTGGAAGGAGGAGAGGAATTTCTCGTGATGTTGGCGGCGGAATGTACGGTAAATCCATTCGCCGGCATGGGCGCCGCTTTTGCGGGTGGTGATCATCAGGATCAGGCCCGTAAAATAGGCATGGTAGAGCACGGCCACGGCTTTCCACGCGGCGGTTTTTGAACCGGGCGCACCGGTTTGGGCCAGGATACTCGCGAACGGGTTAACTGACATAAAGAACCTTTCGCTTAGCCGGCTTTCTCGTACGGTGCGGCGACCCGTGGGGCGCCGTCCATGAGGGAGCTGGGGACGTCGCGCAGCAACTCCTCGATGGTGAACAGGCCGTCGCCGCCGATTTCCAACGATTTCGCCTCTTCGCCGTAGTAGTAGCCGTGGATGCGGTTCCGCTCCACGTGGAAATTGTGGCCGTTGACGTCCCAGGCCGCATCCGTGCACAAGTAGGCGACCATGGGGGCGATGTATTCCGGGCCGCGCGGGCGGGAGGCGCGGTCGAATTCCTCCTGGGTGATCAGGCCGTCGGTTAACTTGCGCTGGCGGTTGGCGATGACCGCGTCGTTGATGGTCATGCGTGTATCGGCGGCCGGGCAAATGGCATTGGCGGTGATGCCGTAGCGGGAGGTTTCCTTGGCAATGGACCGGGTCAAACCAATGATGCCGGCCTTGGCGGCGGCGTAGTTGCATTGCCCGACGGAGCCCTTGAAGGCGTCGGATGAGAAATTGACGATGCGGCCCGTGCCCGCCCCGCGCATGTGCTTGATGGCGTGGTGGCACATGTTCCAATGGCCCTTGAGGTGCACGCTGATGACCAGGTCAAAATCTTCCTCGGTCATGTTCCAGATCATCCGCTCGCGCAGCAGGCCGGCGGAATTGACGATAATGTCGATCTTGCCATGGTCATCCACGACCTTTTGGATCATCCGGCCTGTGGCGGCGTAATCGGCGACGGAGTCCATGTTGGCCTCGGCCTTGCCGCCGTCGGCAATGATTTGGGAGACGACTTCCTGGGCCGGCGTCTCGCCGATCTCCTCGCCGCCCCGTCCGACGCCGGGGTCATTGACCGTAACAATGGCGCCTTCCTTGGCCAGCAGATACGCGACTTCCATGCCAATGCCGCGCCCGGCGCCCGTGATGATGGCTGTTTTACCTTCTAGATGCATTTCCCGCTCCCGTCGTTTCTTGGTAAGAATGTGTGTTGCCTGAAATCATAGCATGGCTTGTTTGGAAGTCGCCATCGCCGGCTGCCTAAACAGGCAGATCGACCTTGCGAAAACCGTCGCGCAGATGTTCGATGGCTTCATCCGTCAAATAAGGGAAGGCACGGTGCCAAAAAGTCCGCCATTCCCGGGCGTCTCGACCCTTCGGGCAACCCGGCAGAATTTTGCTTGCCCGACTGAATTCCAAGGCGGCGTTGCGCGCTTCGTCGCTATGTCCCAGGGGCGTTGACGTCAGACACTGTCCGTCGTCAAATGATTTGGGACATGTGATCCAGATCACCCTGGGCGACGATGCCGTTGCCAGAAAACCTTTAACCAACAAAAAGACCTGGGGTTTGTTGTCCACGCCAACCAGGGCATTGATCATCCAGTGGTCGTCGGGATTGATGCCGTTGGTGCGCATATGGCGCAGGGCCCAATCGAAATGGGTTGGTTCGGCCTCCACCACCACATAACGGCCGGGCATGGGATTATGCTGTTGCAGGGCGGCATAGCCACCGCCCAGTTCCACCA
>JAPYUH010000536.1 GCA_029936195.1 Alphaproteobacteria bacterium | reverse complement strand
ATTGGAGGGGAGGGCCAAGGGGTGGATTTTCAGATCAGCGAAGATCAACGGCGCCTGCAACAGCGCTGCCGGGAGCTGGCGGCCGACTTCGCCACGCGGTCGGGGGAACATGACCGCGACGGCTCCCACCCGAGCGAGAATTACGACATATTGCGCCGGGAAGGTTTTTGCGGACTGAACATTCCAAAAAAATTCGGCGGCATGGGGCATGGCCTGCTGGGCCATACCCTGGCCTTCGAGGCCCTGGGCCAGGGCTGCCCCTCGACTGCGCTGTCGTTCAATATGCATCTGTCCATCACCGGGCCGTTAATGACCTCCGCCGCCGTCCCGGACGAGACCAAGCAAATGGTGGCCAGGCTGGCGGTGGAAGAGCGCAAGCTGATCGCCGGTAATTTTTCCGAACCCTCCAGCACCGGCCTGATCGGCGAGCGTCCCCTGGCGACCCGCGCCCGCAAGGTCGATGGCGGCTACACCATCACCGGCCGCAAGATGTTTTCTTCCATGCTGCAAACGGCCGACTATTGCGCCGTGGTGACCTACCCGGACGAAGCCACGAACCCGGCCGCCGCATTGTTTCTGCTGGTGCCGCGCATGGCGGAGGGGCGCAGCGTCATTGCCAACTGGGATACCCTGGGCATGCGCGCGACCCGCAGTGATTCCCTGGTCCTGGAAGCGTGCTGGGTGCCCGACAGCGCGGCGGTGTTTCGCACCGATGATTTTGGCGATTTCCGGGCCGACTTCGCCAATTGGTTCTGGGGCTCGTACACGCCGGTCTATCTGGGCGTGGGCATCGCCGCCTATAACGAATTGCTGAAGGTGGTGGCGGAGTGCCAGCCACAAGGCTATGCGCAGCCATTGGCCTATCACCCCGACGTGCGCCGGCAGGTGGCCCGGATGAGCGTGGAATTGGAGGCGGCCCGGCTGATGACCTACCATTCCGCCTGGCTCAGCGATACCGAGGGCGCCACCCCGAATACCGTCGCCGCGCTGTTCCGGGCCAAGTACATGGTGGGC
>JAPYUH010000294.1 GCA_029936195.1 Alphaproteobacteria bacterium | reverse complement strand
CGGCGTTGCCCGCGACCAGGCCGCCTTGAGTGCCGCCGCTGCCCGTGGCATGGACCAGACAATCGATGGTTTCGCCCTGTTCGCCCGCCTGTTCCGCCAGTTCCAGGGCGCAGGCGACATAGCCAAGGGAACCGGTGGCGTTGGAGCCGCCGCCCGGTATGACATAAGGTTTCCGGCCTTGGGACTGCAGCACCCGGGCCAGTCGGGCCAGGGCTTTTTCCCGGTCCGTGCCGCCGGGCACCATGTGAACCTGGGCACCCAGCAGATGATCCAACTGTACATTGCCGGAGGTCCCGTAGGCCGGATCGTTCCAATCGACCGAACGGACCAGGACCAGGTGGCAGGCCAGGCCAAGGCGGGCGCAGGCAGCCGCCGTTTGGCGCACGTGATTTGATTGCAGGCCGCCGGTGGTCAGAACCGTGTCGGCGCCTTGTGCCAGGGCCTCCGCCATCAGGAATTCCAGCTTGCGCGTCTTGTTGCCGCCCAGGGCCAGGCCTGTACAGTCATCCCGCTTGACTAGAATGCGCGGCCCGCCCAGATGCGACGCAAGGCGTTCAAGAGGTTCCAGCGGGGTGGGCAGGTGGGCCAGGGATTGGCGCGGAAATTGGGCAAGTACCATTATGCAAACTCACGTGAACCAGCACGACGACAGGGCGAATTCGGATGGTACTTTCAATAGATGCGCGAAACAACGTCTGCAATCGCTGGCGCCGAAACCGGCCACGGGCATGGTGACGCCCGGAACCTGGACCAAACACCGGACCATCTCGCATTCGCGGCCGTCTTCAAGGCAGCAGACGTCGAGAACCGGGCCCACGGCAGTCAGGTGATCCACATGCCAATGCAGTTTTTTGTCGCGGCGCAGATGGCGCCCGAGGCGGGCGGCAAGACCACCCGGCCCCCGTGCGCTGCCGCAATAGACATAGCGCCCAGCCGCCAGTACCGGCTGCTTCAAGGTGGCAATCGACAGCCGGGCCCGGACGGGCAAATCGATCAAAAGGGCGTAGGCGCCCGGGGATTTCGGAAATTGGCGGACTGGTTTCACCTCAATCCTCAGGGCTTCCAGATGGAATCGGCGTGACGGCCGTCACGGAATTGGCACATTCACCAATCAACCTTGATGCCAGCGGGCGGCATAGCTTTCACCGGCGCGGTCGATGTGACAACAGTGGGGCGGGCCGAAGTGGGCCGGCATCAGCAGGGCGCCGCGCTCGACGCAATAATCCAGAACATTTCGCCGCGAGGCCCGCGCCTGTTCGGGCAGGATGCAGAAGCGGCTGTTCCAATGGGGCAGATAGACCTGCAGGGGATGGTGCAGGATATCGCCGGTGAAGATCGCCGTCTCGGCCCCGGTTTCCAGTTTCAGGGTGACGTGCCCCGGCGTGTGGCCCGGGGCCGGCTCCACCAGCAGGCCGTCGCCCAGAGCGTGGGGCCCGTCGGTCATTTCCGCCCGGCCCAATTCGACGATGGGCAGCACCGAATCCTCGAAACTGTTGCGGTCCATGTCATCATTTTTTGCCGCGTGGGCCTGGAAATGTTCGAACTCCGTGCGCGAGAAGATGTACTTGGCGTTGGGAAAGGTCGGCACCCAGCGGCCGTCCCGCAACTGGGTGTTCCAGCCGACATGGTCAACGTGCAGATGGGTGCACATGACCATGTCGATATCCCCGACCCCGAAGCCGGCTTCGGCCAGACGTTCGAGGTAGGGGCCTTGCTGGTGGTGCCAGCGCTCCGCCGGCATGCGGTCCTTGTCATTGCCGATACAGGTATCGATCAGCACGGTCAGGCCGTTGAATTGCACGATCCAGGAATGCATGTTCAACAACGCCGTCATTTTTGCCGGATTGACATAGTCGGGCACCAGCCAATCCTTGTGTTCCTCGAACACCGCATCATCCCATTCGGGAAACAACGTGGACAGGCGAAAGGCCGGCCCGGTCATTTCCGCCACTCGGGTGATATGTGCCGCGCCAACGTCTAGATGGCTGATGTGATTGCTCATGCTGCTGTCTCCCGACTTTGTGGTTTGGCCTTTTTATAGTCTCCCAACAGGCGGCAGATGCCGTCCGCCGTAAGAATAGTCCGCCCGCCGCAGAATACCCGGGCCCGGATGAATGCGAAACCATCGTCCATGCGGGCGTCCATGTGGGTCACTTCCGTCGCCCCCTCAATCCAGGCATTCAGGGGTCCGGCGGACAGATATTCCACGTTCATGGTGACCGTGGAGGCATACCGTTTCGAGATGCCGGAGGCGGCCCGGGCGATGATGTCGTCGGCGAAAGTGTACAGCACGCCGCCATGGACGACGCCGTTGCTATTGTCGTGCATGGCCCTGGCGTGAAAGCCATAGCGAAAGCCGCCGTCGTCCGCGCGCTGGTAATACACCGGCCCCCACAGACCGGGAAAGCCGCCCTGGTCGGGAAATGGGCGGAAGCCTTGGGGCGGCGGCGAAACTATGTCGGCGGGCACGGAAGCAGCAGGCAGCGACAGCCCTGGAGCAATGGCGGCAAACAGCTTGCCGCAACCATCGGCCGTCAGCACAATGCGGGTGCCCGCGAACAGTCGAACCCGGATAAAGGCCATGGTGCGGGTCACGCGGGTAAATTCAACCTCGCCCTCGATCAGCTCGTCCAGGGGACCGGGAGAGAGGTATTCGACCTTGAACTTCAACGTCGCGCACATGCGATTGAGGGTATGGACGATGGCATGGCCGGTAATATGATCGGCGAAGCTGAACAGGGCGCCGCCATGGGCGACGCCGTTGGGGTTGGCATGCTGGGCCCTGGTCCGAAAACCATAGCGGTAGCCGCCCGCCGGTTTCTCCCTGATAAAAAAGGGCCCGATGGCATCCGCGAAGTTGCCGCTGTGGCCGAAAGGCTCGAACCCTTCGGGAATGATGGTTTCAATCTGGTTCATGAAAGGTCCGTCAAACTGTCCGCCGCGCCGCGCAGCTTCCTGGCCAAATCCCCGCGGCGGCTATCATCCAATTGTTCGCCCAGACCGACCGCGACCACGGCCCGGCTGGGTGCGAAGGCGGGTTGGTGAATGGGTGCGGCCAGGACGATGATGCCGCGAATATAATTGCCGTCATCCATCGCGTAGCCGTCCCGCCGGGCGGCGGCGATCTCGTCCAGCCAGGTTTCGAACGGCGGTGGGTTCTGCCAGCGCAACTTGGCGAAGCGTGCCGCCAATTCGGCCCGGTCCCAATTACACTGCGCCGCGATGCAGCGTCCCGTGGCCGAAATCAGAGCGGGGAAATGGCTGCCGATATTGACATGAATGCTCAGGTCCAGACGAGACCGGGCCAGGGCAGCCACCACCATGTGGTCATGACTGTCCAGTTCAACCGCCACCGCCGTGACATCGAAGGCGCGGGCAATGGCCTCCAGATGGCCCTGGGCGGCCTGTACGAAACCGCTGCCGCTCAACATGTTGCTGGCAATGCCCAGGACGCCGACACCGAGGTTGTAGCGCTTGGTGTTTGGGTCGAAGACGACCAGGTCTTCATGCGCCAGGGTGCGCAAAATATGCAGCACGGTGCTGGGGATCAGTCCCAGATCCCGGGCGATGCGGTTAACGCCCATGGGCTCCTGATTGCGGCCCAAATGGCGCAGAATACCGGCGGCCCGGCTGACCGCGGTCACCGGTTTTACGAGGCCTTGTTGGGGTGTTTGACTGCTGTCGGTCATGGTTCCCAAAATTGGCAATAATCGTTGTCTATGGGCAATATTATTGTGCATTGACAATATTGTCCAGTTCCATGATGGTTCCGGGAGACCATTTAGATCAGGTTTTTTGCATGCCCTTGTTGACCGAATATACTTCCTTCGCCGACGCCCAGAGCCATTGTTCCAAGGACCGGCTGTGGGAATTGTTCGATGGCAGCCGCGAGAGCATCAATATCGCCCACGAATGCGTCGACCGCCATCCCCGCGACCGGATGGCGGTGCGTATTGCCCTGGCCGGCGGTGGTTCGGAAAGCATCACCTTCGGCGAATTGTCCGACTGGTCGGGCCGCTACGCGAATTATCTGCGCGCCCAGGGCATCGGCCCGGGCGAGCGGGTGGCCTTGATGGTGGAGCCGTCATTGCCGTTTTACGTCGCCCTGTATGGCGCCATGAAGGCGGGTTGCATCGCGGTGCCGCTGTTTACCCTATTTGGGCCCGACGGCCTGCGCCTCCGGGTCGGTGATTGCCAGCCGAAGTTGTTGCTGTTGGCGCCGGAAAAATCCGACCTTGCCGCCGACGCGGGATGTGCAACGGCCATTGCCGATGACGATTTCATGGCCATGTTGGAAAAGTATGATACCGCGTTCGAAATCTCGACCAGCGGCCGGGACATGGCCATGTTCCAATATACCTCCGGCACCACGCGGGAGCTGCCCGACGCGGTCAAGCACCGCCATTCATCCGTGGTCACGGTCATGCTGGCCGCGCTGTATGCCACCGGTCTGCGGCCGTGCGACCGTTTCATGTGCCCCTCTTCCACCGCCTGGGGCCACGGCCTGTGGCATGGCACCCTGGCGCCCCACGCCCTGGGCATCACCACGGCCA
>JAPYUH010000293.1 GCA_029936195.1 Alphaproteobacteria bacterium | reverse complement strand
TGCCCTGTGCGGCAGTCTTTCCTGGCGCGGGGACAAGGTCCACATGGTCTTGCGCCTGGTCGATACCAACGGCGGCCATCATGTCTGGATTGGGCGGGAGACCAGTACGGGCGCGGCGCTGCGGGAGCTCTCTGATACCGTCACGGACCGCCTTGTCGCCAACGCGGCGGAGGCCATTCGGATCGCCGAATATCATGAATTGCTGGGCGGGCCCGATGGCGAGCATGATGCCTGGGGAAATTTTCAACGGGGCCTGCACCATTTTCTGAATTATTCGCCCGAAGACAAAATTGCCGGCGAAGTAGCCCTGAACCGTGCCATCGTACAAGACCCGGGCTTGGCGCCCGCATTCGCCTATCTGGCGTTGATCCATCTGAGTGCCGCGAAAATGAGCGACAGCGCCTGGCAGGCGAAAAGCGAGGTTCGGGCGGCCCTTCGATACGGCCACCAGGCCATGCGCCTGGATGAACGGGATGAACATGCCGCCGCCTATGCCCTTGCCTACAGCTTTGCCGGCCGGCACGAAGAAGCCGTGCGCCATGGCCGCCGTGGCGCATATTTGAACCCGGCCGAGGGTAGCATCGTCTATGCCCAGGCCATGACTCTGTTTTATGCCGGCGCTTATGAAACCGCCGTGCCGATTTTCGAACGTATTATCGAGGTCAACGCCGAGGACCCACTGTATTTTCTGTTTCACGAAGGCCTGGCCGAGGCGCAATACGGTTTGGGTAATTACACCGCCGCTTTCGATGCCGCCCGCCGCTCGCTTGCGCTGAAGGGCGGCATGATCCCCGCGGAGTTGTTGTTGACCGCATCCTCGGCGCATTTGGGCCTGCGCGATGTTGCCTACGACACCATCCGGGCCACGACGGGCCAGCCGCGGGATCTGGCCGGCCGGGTGTTCGGCCACATTCGCGACCGGGCCAGCTATTTCAGGCAGATCCGCGATGACTTGCATCAGGCCGACATCCCTCTCTGACTTGCCCGCTCTGAGCTGCTTGCCATCCCGCCGCCGCCGTCGCATGCTAGCGTCCACGGGTAAACAACGGTTGGGCGAAATGACAGACGGATTGATCGAGATCAGGGCCGAGGCAACGGGTTTTGTTGCCGAGATCGGCGGCGTGGACCTGGTCGGCGAACTATCGGAGGCTGATTTCGAACAGATCCGGGCAGCGATTATCCGGCATAAGGTCCTGGTGTTCCGCGATCAACGGCTTGATGACAATAGCCACTATGCCTTCGCCCAGCGCTTTGGCCCGTTGGAGGGCCATGTCAACCGTTCAACCCGCCTTGATGCCCTGCCCAAATTGCAGGTTTTCGGCAATCTGGATGCGGACGGTAAAACCACCGGGGTACATCCGGAAAAGGGCACGCTGGTCTGGCATACGGACAAGTCATATATCGCCACGCCATCGCTGTTCACGATCCTGCGTTCACCATTCGTGGCTAGAACGGGTGGCGATACCTTGTTCGCCGATATGGCGCGCGCCTATGAAGCCTTGGAACCAGCCGCGTCAGCCCGGCTGGAGGGCCTGCGCGCCGTACACGATTGGAAGCGCAGCCGGGAAAAATCCGACGAACGCCCGGCAACGGCGGACGAGATCGCCGCCGCGCCGCCCGTGGATCACCCCTTGATCCGCACACATCCGGAAACCGATGCCCGCACCATCTATATCGGCAACCACGCCTCTCACATTCTGGATTGGGAGATTGCCGCGGGCGAGGCCCTGTTGGCGCAATTGGAAGCCCATGCGACCCAGGAAAATTTTATCTACCGCCACCGATGGCGGGAAAATGATGTTCTGATGTGGGACAACCGCTGCACCATGCATTGCGTCACCGCCTATGACGCGGCGGCGGAACGGCGCGTCGTGCATCGGGCCGTCGTGCAGGGTGACCGGCCCTATTAGGTTCGTGTTCTAGATCAAGGCGGCAAGCCCAACCGACAGCACCAAAAGCACCGCGAACAAGATATTAATCGCCCGGCCGGATTTGGGATTGCGCAACAGCCGCGACAGGCCGGCGCCCAGGAATAGCCAGACAATGTTGACCAGAACGACGACCGCGACCAGGACCGCCGTCTTGACCGTGGCGTCCAGAACCGGTTCGGCGGGCAGCAGCGTGAAACTTGCGAAGACCGCGCCGATTGGCGCGAAGGCCTTTCGATTGGCGATGGCGAGGAGACAGCCGCCGGGCAACGATGGCGCGTCCCGTCGGCCGCCTTCCTCGGACAGGATGGGTGCCGTGGCGATCTTGTAGGCGAGGAACAGGATGTAGGCCAAGCCTGCCAAGGTCAGAATAGGCAGTACACCGGGAATAGTGAACAGCAAGCCGGTGACGCCGGTGGCGATCAGGACAACAACCACCGAAGTGCCCATGACAATGCCCATGAGATAGGGAATCCCGCGCACCACACCAAAAACCGAGCCCGTGGCCGCGATACTCAACGTGGCGGGCCCCGGGCTGCCCATCAGGGGCAGGGCCGCGAGTAGTAGTAGGATAAGAGGCTCAACCATTTTGTTCTGCCACATTAAGTTAGGTTCCGGAACCATTTTCCCGGAAGATACGTTGAATGAACGAGGAATGAACCATGAAGTCGACCTGGAAGTTATTCTTCTCCCTGCAACTGTTGCTGGCCATTTGCGCCACGGCGTCCGGCAGGGCGCAAAGCCTGGACTTGACCTTGCTGCACATCAACGATGTCTACCAGATTTCGGCCCAGCGCGGCGTCGGTGGATTTCCCCAACTGATGACGCTGCTGAAGCAGGAACGGGCCAGGGCGAAATATCACCTAACCACCTTCGGCGGTGACCTGATCTCGCCCTCGGTCATGTCCGGCCTGACCAAGGGGAGCCAGATGATCACCCTGATGAACGCCATCGGCGTGGACGCGGCGGGCTTGGGCAATCACGAGTTCGATTTCGGCGATGATGTCTTGAAGCAACGCATGATGGCCTCGAAATTTACCTGGCTAGCCAGCAATACGCGTGGTCCCGACGGCAATCCGTTCGGCGGCGCCCTTGCGGTGATCGTCCGACAGATGGGTGACCTTAAAATCGGGCTGTTCTCGCTGCTGACACCCGAAACAAGCCATCTTTCCAGTCCCGGCCAACAGGTCAGCTTCACCCCGCCTCTTGCGGCGGCCCGCCAGGCCGTTGATGAATTGAAGGCGGCTGGAGCGGACCTGATCATCGCCATTACCCATCTCGACATCGCCCGGGACCGTGCCTTGGCTGCCCAGGTCAAGGGTATCAACGTGATCCTGGGCGGCCATGATCACGACCCTATCTTGTTCCATGAAGGCGGTACCCTGATCATGAAGGCCGGCCACGACGCCCACTACCTGGCCGTGGCCGAGCTGCGGATCGAAAAGAAAAACACCAGGCGCGGCATCAAGGTGTCCATGCGGCCGCAATGGCGCTTTCTCTCCACCGCCGGTATCGCGCCGGACGCGGCGGTGGAGGAGATTGTGAAACGCTTCGAAGCGGACCTGGATGACAGGCTGGCGGCCGCGGTCGGCAAAACGGCGGTGGCCCTGGACAGTCGCCGCTACACCGTGCGGAGCCGGGAAAGCAACATTGGCAACCTGATCGCGGATGCCATGCGTCAGGCGACGGGCGCGGACATTGCCCTGACCAACGGCGGCGGCATTCGCGGCAACCGCACCTACGAAGCCGGCGCCACCTTGACCCGCAAGGATATTTTGGGCGAGCTACCGTTCGGCAACGTCACCGTCGTGATCTCCCTGTCGGGCGCGGATCTTTGGGCCGCCCTGGAAAATGCCGTCAGCCGGCTCGAAGACAAGGCCGGCCGCTTCGCCCAGGTGTCCGGCATGACATTCGTTTATGATCCGGTAAAACCCAAGGGCAGCCGCATCGTCTCGGCAACGGTCGGCGGCAAGGCTTTTGATCGGGCGGCGTCCTATACCGTGGCGACCAACGACTATATTGCCAGGGGCGGCGACGGTTATAGCGCGTTGAAAGGCGGCAAACTGATCGTGGATGCGGCGGGCGCGACCCTGATGGCATCTCAGGTGATGGATTACATTACCGCCCTGGGCACCATCGAACCCAAGATTGAGGGACGGATCAAAACCAATTAGCGCCCGGCCAGGGCGTGTCGCGGCTAATCCTTGCGGAACTGATCCAGGGTCACGACGTTGTCGCCACCGTCATCGGTTTGATCGCCTTTGGACAAAGGCTTTTCCGGCGCCGCATCCGGCAAATCCGACTTTGGTTCCTGGGTTGTTTCCTGGTCAACTTCCGTCTGATCGCCATTCTGGCCAAATTGCAACCCGAACTGCACGCTGGGGTCGAGGAACGAGGTCATGGCGGCGTAGGGGACGAAAAGACGCTGTCCCTGGCCGTTGAAGCTCAAGGTGATCTCGAAGGCGTCTTCGCCTACTTCCAGCCCCCAGAATTTGTGCTGGATGACGATGGTCATTTCCTCCGGGTATTGCAGGCCCAGATGATCGGGTATTTCGACGCCGGGAAATTGGGTCTTGAAACCGATATAGAAATGATGCTCGCCCAACAGGCCGTCCGTGGCCGTGC
>JAPYUH010000292.1 GCA_029936195.1 Alphaproteobacteria bacterium | reverse complement strand
TCATGTCCAAAAACATATAAATGCGCCGTTCCTTGCGCGGGTGGTGATAGCGGCCCGAGACCACCTTCCACATGGTGCCGGGACCCAACAAGGGGCGGAGCTGCATGAACAGGGCAACGACGACGAAAACCAAAAATGAAATAAGGACGTCCAGCCAAAATCCATTGGCAAGATAACCACTAAAAAATCCGAAATCGTCATAGACCAGGGCGGTCACGGCCCGTTGCAGCAGGATCGCGGCGGCGATGATTACAGTGGAGGCGCCATCGATCACCACCCAACCGGCCAGAAAATTCAACCGGCGTATCGCCGCGCCTCTTTCATCATAGACGTAGAACAGCATAAAAATGCTGACGCAAAGGCCAATGAAGGCACCGGTGCGGCTGGCATGCTCCAACTCCGCGACAGAAAGTTCCATCACGCCAACAGCAATGCGCAGGGCCGTATAGCCAAAACCAAAGGCCGCGCCAATGATGGTCAAAATGGCTATTAGCCGCCATTTGCCCCGTGTCTGATTGCTTGTCGCCATAACTTACGCCTCACTTTGAAACGGTCCGTAATATACCTGTTCCAGAATGGGCAATATTGCTAACATCCCCACATAACATGAGAACAAAAATGGGGAGGTCCATAAAATGTTCAAAAAGATTGTGACAGTTGCGATGGTCGCGACGACCGTTGCCGCCGTGGGGCTTTTGTCCGGTGCATCCCAGGCTGCGGAAACCAAATTGACGGCGGCCAGTTGTTTCCCGATTGGCAGTCCGCCGTCCAAACCGTTCGAAAGGGTTGTGAAGGCGATAAATGAACAGGGCAAGGGCATTGTCCAGGTCAAAATGATCGGCGGCGCGCCGGCCATTGGCAGTCCCTTTACCCTAACCCAGAAAATGTCGAAAGGTGCCTACGACCTCGTTGGCTGCCCGGAAGCCTATTTCGGTAACGTCCTGCCCGAGGCCCCGGTGATGCGGTTTTCCGATTACTCCTATGCGGAACTTCGCAAGAACGGCGCCATCGACTATTTGCAAAAACTGTTTCATGCCAAGGGCATTCACTTTCTCGGCATGCATCATGAATTCGGGCCCTTCCACCTGTTTCTCTCCAAGCCGATCACGGGCGCGGATTTGAAGGGCCTGCACCTGCGCGTCTCACCTGTGTACACGGCGTTTTTCAAATCTTTGGGTGCGACGACCCAACGTTCCAACTTTGCTCAAGTCTATACCTACATGGAGAACAATACCGTGCAGGGCTATGGCTGGCCGGCGTTGGGCTGGGGACCGCCGTCCTGGCTCAAGGTCTCGAAATACCGTGTGGAGCCCGGCTTCTACCATGCCAGCCTGCATACTTTGATCAACTTGAAAAAATGGAACTCTTTAGATCAGAAGGTGCGTGACTTCCTCTCCAAGATGGTCGTCGGTTTCGAAGCGAAATCCAGTACCGACAGTCCTGAATTTCAGGCTCTGTTGAAAAAACAGAAGGACTGGATGGCAGCAGGCGGCATGAAAACCATCACTTTGGAAGGCGCGGAACGTGAGAAGTGGGTAAACGCCGCCGTCCACGAAGGCTGGAAAGAAGTGCTGGACCGCAGTCCCGAACATGGTGCGGCGCTGAGAAAGCTGTTCACCAAATAGCGACTACGGTCTTTGATGTAGTCATGGATGCGGGGACGGCGGTCGCGCTGTCCCCGCCTTCCTTGCCGTCCCGGCGTTTTAGAGTTTTCGTAGGCAGATAGATGCGCCCAAACATTGCCGCGCTGGAATCAGCATTCAACAAAGTAACATTTTTTCTGGCCGGCCTCGTTGCCGCCTCCATCGGCCTGATCGCCGTGCTGATACCCCTAAACCTGCTGTTGGTGAAGGGAAATCTGGGCGGCATATGGTGGCTATACGAAGCGGTGGAGTACACCCTTTACGTCGGGGTATTCATTGGCGCGCCCTGGGTGCTGCAACAAGGCGCCCACGTCCGTGTGGATATTTTGGCCACCGCCCTGCCGCAGCGCCTGGCGGTACAGTTGGAACGTGCGGTCGATATCGCCGGCGTGGGGCTGTGCCTGCTGCTTTGCTATTATGGGGTCCGGGCGGCGATTTCGGAATTCCAGGATGGCACCCTGCCCGACAAGGATCTGCGCATCGCCAATTGGTATATGCTGTCGGTGTTCGCCTTGTCGTTTCTTTTGCTCGCCATCGAATTTCTGTTTCGCGTTCGCCGGGCGGCGGAGATTACCTCTGCTGACGATGCCTCCCAGAAGGCGGGGTTCTAAGTCATGGAATGGCAACTTGCGCTCACCTTAATGCTCGGCACGGTTTGTGTGTTCATGTTCACGGGCCTTCCCGTGGCCTTTGCCTTTTTCGCCGCCAATGTGTTGGGTACGTACCTGTTCATCAACGGCGATATTGGCCTTGTTTTCATGCCGATCGAATTTCACAACGCCATAAAGTTCACTTTATCGCCAATCGCCTTGTTCCTGCTGATGGGAGAAATCCTGCTGCAAACAGGCGTCGCATTCAAAGCCATTGGCGCCATCGACCGATTGATATCGCGTATTCCGGGGCGTCTGTCGGTGGTTGCCATCATCGGCGGTACGGTGTTCTCGTCCCTGTCGGGTTCCACCATCGCCAATACGGCTATTCTGGGCTCGGTGCTGCTGCCCGATATGATCAAGCGGGGCTATCAGCCGGCCATCGCCATGGGGCCGATAATGGCCGTGGGCGGCATCGCCATGCTGATCCCGCCCTCCGCCCTGGCCGTGCTGTTGGCCAGTCTGGCGGAGCAATCTGTGTCACAATTGCTGGTGGCCGGCATCGTGCCGGGCGTTCTCATGGCCTTCCTGTTTTTCGCCTATGTGGTCGTGCGCTGCATTATCAATCCCGAACTGGCGCCGACCTACGCGCCCGATCAGGGCGAACTGGACCGGCCTCTCTCCATCAGTTTCAACCATAACGGCCGGGCAATAGCCACGTTTGCCTACAATGGCTCCGCCCGCCGGATCCTAAACCGCTTCCTGCCGTTTTGTTTTTATATTTTGCCCTTGTTCGTAATTTTCGTGGTCGTTGTCGGCAGCATTTTCTTCAAGCTTGCCGCGCCCACGGAGGCCGCCGCCCTGGGCTGTATCGCGGCCCTAGTGATCTGTTATTTCTTTCGTATTTTCAAGAATACCATCCGGATTTCCGGCATCGAGGGGGCTGATTTCACCTGGCGGGAAGTGGCCAAGGCGCTCATGGAAACCGCCAAGATCAACACCATGATCCTGTTCATTATCGCCGGCTCCCTTGTGTTCAGCCAGGCGTTGGCCAATTCTGGCGCCACGGACGGCTTGTTGCAGCAGATCACGCAGTTGGATCTGACACCGCTGATGGTGGTCATCGCCATGATGGTGGTGCTGTTGTTCCTGGGCGCCTTCATGGACCAGGTTTCCATGCTGTTGTTGACCCTGCCGTTCTTCCTGTTGGGTTCGCAATCCCTGCAGGTGGTGTTTCAGATCGATGTCATCTGGCTGATGGTCCTGATGCTGATCACCATGGAGATCAGTTTGCTGACGCCGCCATTCGGCCTGCTGCTCTACGTCATGAAAGGCGTGGCGCAGTTCGATGTGACCTTGGGCGAGGTGATACGCTCCGCCCTGCCCTTTATTGTTATTGAGCTGTTCGTGCTGGTCCTGCTGATCTGGCTGCCCGAACTGGCGACCTGGCTGCCCAGCAAGATTGACTAGGTATGGTCAGTGCGTGCGCAAAGGAAACCACAACCATGACCGAATGCCCCTGCGGCTCGGCAAAACCGCTTGAAGCCTGTTGCGGTCCCTATATTGACGGCGCCCCGGCGCCCACGGCTGAAGCCACCATGCGCTCCCGCTACAGCGCCCATGTACTGGGCAACGTGGACCATCTCCTGGCCACGCTGTCGGGTGATCAACGTGCCGATTACAGCCGCGAGGATGCCGAAAAGGCCTTTAGCGATACCAAATGGCTGGGCCTTGAGATTCGCAAGACCGACCAGGGCGGCGAAGGGGACGAGACGGGATCGGTGGAATTCGTCGCCCGCTATCGCTCGGGCGCCCAACAGACGGCGCATCACGAACTGTCGTTCTTCACCCGCGAGGACGGCCGCTGGGTCTTTGCCGGTTGCGAGATGAACCCGAAGGCGGCCACGGTGGTGGTGCAAAAGGTCGGCCGCAACGCCCCCTGCCCCTGCGGCTCGGGTAAGAAGTACAAGAAATGCTGCGGCGCCTGAGCGGTTGATATGGCGCCCGACACCCGTTATTTACCCATCTAGCATTCGTCATCAATATTTTCATGAAGGAGCAGACCAATGGCTCAAGCCACTGCAAGACACATTCTGGTTGACACCGAGGCGCTTTGCCAGGAATTGAAAACGAAAATCACCGACGGCGGTGACTTCGCCGCCCTGGCGGCCGAACATTCCTCCTGCCCATCGGGCGCCAGCGGCGGCGATCTCGGCTCCTTTGGCCCCGGACAGATGGTCCCGGAATTCGACGCCGTTGTGTTCAGCGCCAATGTCAACGAAGTGCAGGGCCCGGTAAAAACCCAGTTCGGCTATCACCTGCTGGAAGTGACCTCCCGCAC
>JAPYUH010000535.1 GCA_029936195.1 Alphaproteobacteria bacterium | reverse complement strand
TTCGCCGGCCAGCATGCGCTTGACCGCGTCCAGCCCGGCGCGGGACAGATGCACGCCACCCATGCGGTAATCCTCGAACGCCTCCGCCGTGATGGGGACCCACGCATGCAAGGCTTCCATCATGGCGTCGGCATAAACACGTATCTCATATTGCGCATGAGCATCAGCCCGTAAGCTAAGGAAATGTAATAGATTATGTAGATTGCACTTCCAGTACCATTCGGTATAGATGTTCAGCGGCAGATTCATGCGGGCCAGCTCCCGCGCCAGACCCCGGCGGTTCGGGTCGATGACGTTGCCTTCGTCATCCTCGTTCAACATCTCTTGGTAGTCGGCATAGGTGCGGGCGGAATCCTCGCGCAGAATATCCAGCACGCGGGCCGCCTCATCGCCCTGTAGAACGCCGCCCCGGCCTTGTCTGTTGTCCTGGGATTGGGCCGATAACTGCTCCGGCTCCGGAATATAAAACTCCCGGTTCAGAATAGAATACCGGGCGGAATATTCATTAACCGAGGCGGTGCGGTGGCGGATCCATTGCCGGGCCACGAATACCGGCAGTTTGACGTGGAATTTGATCTCGCACATCTCAAACGGCGTGGTGTGGCGATGGCGCATCAGATATCGCAGCAGGCCCCGGTCCTCGGAGACCTGGCGCGTGCCCTTGCCATAGGAAACCCGGGCGGCCTGGACCACGGCGGCATCGTCGCCCATATAATCCACCACCCGGACAAAACCCTGATCAAGCACGGGAATGGGCCGATACAACAACGCTTCGATAGCGGTCACCGTGGACCGCAAGGTCTCGCTGGTCTGGCCGCGAAGCTGATCGATTTCCTGTTTCTGGGCTTCACTGACCGGCATCGGGGTCTCCATGTTTCTGTACTGATGTTCTGTACTGTAAATCTGTACGGTTTGGACACGCGCGCGGAAGCTTTCCGGACGCTCTTTAAAAATTAACCGATAGAGTCTATATATGTCCTGCCGGCTTGTCCGGCTATGACGCTAAACGCTTTGCGGAATAA
>JAPYUH010000291.1 GCA_029936195.1 Alphaproteobacteria bacterium | reverse complement strand
TCTTCGGGAGGCGGGGGTCGGAGGTTCAATTCCTCTCACTCCGACCATTACTTTTTACCCATATATTTCAATCATTTAACCTGCATCGGCCAGGTCATCGCGGTGCGCTTCAATACGCGCCGCGTCAGGCCTCCCCATCGGGCGGAACCTGAGTGGACCGGGCCGACACAAACGTCGTTAACGAAATCTTACGACTGCATAATTTAACATAATCCAGAAGCTGTAGGCCGTCGGCGCAAATTGCATTGGATGGAAGCCATGGATAGGCAAACCCAGAGGACCGTGTTGGTTGTTGAAGATGATTCTGTTTTGTATCAGGCCATTAAACTGGCCCTGAGCCGGCACGGTTGGCGCTGCGAATGGTATGCCTATGCGCCCTCCAGCATGGATGAGTTACGGGGGCTGGGCGCGGACGGGGCGCTGATCGATGTCAATCTGCCCGCCGGGAACGGTATTGATCTGGTGGTGCAGATGCAGGCCGAGGGCATCAATATTCCGATCATCGTCATGGCCGGCTACATTGATGCGGCGGAAAAGGTACGGGCCATGTCGCAGGCCAATGTTCAGGTGCTGCTGAAACCGTTCGATCTGCACAAAATGCGCGAAATGCTGTCCCAGGCCATGGATGCCGCCGCCTGAACGCCTGGTCAGACAACTTTGTCTTTCAGTCGGGAGAGTAATTGATCCCGGTCCGCGCGGAAATCGTCTTCCCGCCACTGCTGTTTCAGTGCATGCAGTAACTCTCCCACCTCTGGACCTGGCGACATGCCGGCGGCAATGGCATCGCGGCCGCCAAGGGGAAAACGCGGCGGATTGGCGTCCTTGACAAGGACGGCTTGTTCCGGTGAACCCTGTTGCAGGGCTAGATCGGTGATGGCATCGGCGCCGTGGTCATAGAGTAACTGGCGCAGGGCGGGCCGGGAGATGTCCGTGCCATAATCGTGGGGCGGCGACATCAGGAACTTCAGGCGCCGGGATTGTTGATTTGACAGGCGCAGGCGTGCCGCGATGGCACCCGCACCGTCGGTCGCAATGGCGGACAGGCGGCGCAGGGGGTCGTCGTCGCAGTTGGCCAGGCCGGCCAGATCGAACCCCTGGGGCAGGATATGGTGCAACACGCCGCTCCGGGCCATGGCATCCAGGGTCGGTCCGGGGTTGGGCAGAGCCAGGATCTTGAAGGTCTCGTCCCGCACCCGCTCGCCGCTAAGGCCATTAATGCCGGAGGCGGCGGCGGCGCAGGCGGCGAGGGCCCCCGGCTCCGGCGCGCCGCGGCCGAAGCGGGCCTGAAAGCGGAAAAATCGCAGGATACGCAGCTTGTCTTCGGCGATCCTTTGGGCCGCATCACCGACGAAACGGACGCGGCCCCCCGCCAGGTCCGCCCGGCCGCCGACCGGATCGAACACCTGGCCGCCGCTGTCCGCATAGATGGCGTTGATGGTGAAATCCCGCCGGGCCGCGTCCCGGTGCCAGTCATCGGTGAAGGCCACTTCCGCGTGGCGGCCGAAGGTTTTCAGATCCACCCGCAAAGTGGTGATTTCGAACAGTTGGCCGTGGGCGATGGCGGTGATGGTACCGTGTTTCAGGCCCGTGGGGATGACCTTGACGCCCGCCGCTTCCAGCGCGCGCATATTGTCTTCCGGCGGCTGATCGACCGCGATGTCAAGATCGGCGCTGGGCTGGCCCAGCAGGCCGTCACGAACGCAGCCGCCAACGAAACGCGGCGTCGCCCCCGTCGCGGCCAGGGCCGAAAAAACCAGGCGAGAGGCGGGTGATGTCAACCAAGCTTGCCGGGCCAGGGTTTGCATCACGGCGTGGTCAGTTGAACTTGCCGGGAACGACCTGGCCGTTCTCCAAATGTGGCGCAACATATTCACCACCCGCCGGCGCGCCGGTGAAGGCCCAGACGGCGATCAGGGAGGCGCCGGTCAGGGCCAGGGCGATGGAGAACAGCCAATACCACGGCGCCTCGTCAAACGTGGCTCCTTGGGCCCGGGCCCGGCGCGTGAAAAAGACGTACAGGCCATAGGCAATGAAGGGCAGGAGGAATGGGATAACGTGGAAGAGGGTTTTACTGAGCATGGCTACAACATATCATGGACGCGGCGGTACAGGTTCATCAACATTCCCGCCGTGGCGCCCCAAATATAAAAATCTCCATAGGGCATGGCGTAATATTGCCGCCGACGGCCGTTGTAATCCCGGCTGTGGCGTTGATGGTTGGCCGGATCAAAGAGGAAATCCAGGGGCACCTCGAAGACCTCGGCCACCTCGAAATCGTCCACGTTGAGGTCAAAGCCCAGGCGTACGAAACCCACCACGGGGGTGATATGAAACCCTGTTCCGGTTTCGTAGTCATCCAAGTAGCCGCCGATTTCGATGTAGTCCCGGTGCAGGCCGATCTCTTCCTCCGTCTCGCGCAGGGCGGTGTCGATGACATCCAGGTCGTCCTCTTCCACCCGGCCGCCGGGGAAGCTGACCTGGCCAGCGTGGTGGTGCAGGTGATCCGTGCGCTTGGTCAGCAGCACGGTCAGACCGGTGTTATGTTCGATCAGGGGGACCAGCACCGCGGCCGGTTTCAGGCGTTCCTTTGGGTCCACCCAATCCTGCATGAAGGAGTCCAGATCATGGTCGCCGGTGGACGGGCGCAGGTCATCATGACCGCGCCCATCTGCCAAGGGACGCAATTTAGATACGATACGATTACGCAAGAGCGGCTCCGCTTCCAAACTCATAAAATCGACCCCGGTGGTCCAAGGGGAAAAAAATCGCCGGCGCTCCAAACACCAAATTGGTTTTCCTCCCCCGCCAACTCTTCAACCGCCAAATCAACCAGATCATAGAAGATGGCACGGCTGATCAAGGCTTCCAAGCGCCCACGCACATGAACATAGGGCGACGGTTCCTCCGTGCCCGGGTCGATGGTCATGCGCAGACCATGATCCGGCCCGGCCATGACCTCGTCATCCACGTTGGTGCGGAAGGTCAAGACCTGCTCCCGACCCTGTCCATGAACATCCATGGCAACGGCCTGAAAGGGCGCATCCTCGACCACGATGGCGTATTTTTCCACCGGGGTGACCAGATAATAGCGTTGGTCCTGGTCGTGGCGCAGGATCGAGGCGAACAGCTTCACCATGCGGTGCCGTTTGATGGGGCTGCCAAAATAATGCCAGGTCCCGTCCCGGGCGATGCGCATGTCCAGATTGCCGCTGAAATCGGGCTGCCAGCTTTCCACGGGCGGTGCCTTGCCCCTGGTCAATTGCGCCGCGATGGCCACGGGGTCCAGTACGGGGTTCAACTCGGGATCAAGCATTTGTTTCATCATTCATGATCATACACCACACCGCAAAGTTACCTATCGTGCCGCTAGCCCCGGAGAGCAGTAAACGTTACCCTGGGCACCGGATCAACCGTGGGGAGTCTTCAATAATAGTGGACAACATGACATCCGTCAGCGAAGCGGACAAGAAAATGGTGGCCGAGATTGAAGGCGCCGTTGAAACCATCGCCAAGGTGCGGCTCATGATCGGCCGGGTCATCTTCGGTCAGGAAAAGGTGATTGACGAAACCCTGATCACCCTGCTGGCGGGCGGCCATGCCCTGCTGATCGGCGTCCCCGGCCTGGCCAAGACCCGGCTGGTGGAAACCTTGGGCCAGGTCATGGGGCTGGACGACAAGCGGGTGCAGTTTACCCCGGATTTGATGCCCGCCGACATCCTCGGCTCGGAAGTGCTGGAAGAGGCGGACAGCGGCAAGCGGTCGTTCCGCTTTATCCCCGGCCCGGTGTTCTGCCAGGTACTGATGGCGGACGAGATTAACCGTGCCAGCCCGCGCACCCAATCGGCCCTGTTGCAGGCCATGCAGGAACATTCCGTCACCATCGCCGGCCAGCCCCATCCCCTGCCCGAACCATTCCATGTTCTGGCGACGCAGAACCCCCTGGAACAGGAAGGCACCTATCCCCTGCCGGAAGCGCAGCTGGACCGTTTTCTCCTCCAGATCGATGTGGGCTATCCTGATCGCCAGGCGGAACAGCACATGCTCATGGCCACCACGGGGGCCGCCGAGGCGGCGGTGGTGGCGGTCATGGACGGGGCCCAATTGCAGGCCATGCAGCGGCTGATACGCCATGTTCCCGTGGGCGAAAGCGTGGTTGAGGCTATTTTAACCCTGGTCCGCAACGGTCGGCCCGAAGACAGCGCCCTGGACGGCATCGCCGAGCAGGTGTCCTGGGGACCGGGCCCCCGCGCCAGCCAGGCCATGATGCTGGCGGTCCGCGCCCGGGCCTTGCTGGATGGCCGTCTGTCGCCGTCCATCGACGATGTGCTGGCCCTGGCCCGGCCGGTGCTGCGCCACCGCATGGCCTTGACGTTCGCGGCCCGGGCCGACGGAATAACCCTGGGGGGAGTGATCGACCGCCTGTGCGAGCCACTGGGCTAGCGGGAGGGCGGGTTGGCAATGGTTCGGGCCACCACGGATAAGGCCGGCCACCCCGCCGGACCGGCGGCCGAGCAACTGGCGGCCGGCCTGCCGCCGCTGCTGGTCGCCGCCGAACGGGTCGCGACCACCATAGTACACGGGGTGCA
>JAPYUH010000290.1 GCA_029936195.1 Alphaproteobacteria bacterium | reverse complement strand
GGCAGTATGTAAATCTCACTCTGGTCCGTCACCACTTCCAGGAACGGGTCCGGCAGGATAGTGCCATCGATCGCCACGGACATCGTGGTCTCGATCTCCTGGCCCAGGCCCGGATACTTTTCCTCCAACGCCTTCACCATCTGGCGCACGTTGGCGGCCTCCACATGGACCTCGGTCTGCCCGTCGGTGTACTGCCGTGCAGTGCCGCTGGACAGACCGATTTTGACCATGTGTTGGCTTCCCGCTCGGTGCCTGGAATTACTCCTTATCCGCCAATCCGGCCAGGATCGCCGGTGGTGAAAGCGGCAGGGCATTGAAGCGGACCCCGGTCGCCGCGGCCACCGCATTATTCACGGCCGCGAGCGGCGGAATGATCGGCACCTCGCCCACGCCCCGAACACCAAAGGGATGGGTCGGGTTGGGGACCTCTACCAGAATAGCGTCGATCATGGGCAGGTCGGAAGCCACCGGCACCCGGTAATCCAGGAAGCCCGGATTTTCCAGTTTGCCGTCCGCATCGTAGATATACTCTTCGTTGAGAGCCCAGCCGATGCCTTGCGCGGCACCGCCCTGCAATTGACCTTCCACATAGCTGGGGTGAATGGCCCGGCCCACGTCCTGGATAGCGGTATAGCGCAACACGGTGACAAAGCCCGTATCGGGGTCCACTTCCACATCACAGATATGGGTGCCGAAACCAGGCCCCGCGCCCTTGGCGTTGATATCCGCATGGCCCGAGATGGGCCCGCCGGTCTTGTTCGCTACCTTGGCCAACTCGGCCAGGGACATGGGCTCGAAATCACCGACATTGGTGGAGGCCGGCTTGGCATGGCCGTCCTCCCAGACCACGCCGTCCACGTCGACGTCCCAGATCATCGCCGCCCGGGCCCGCATTTCATCGATCGCGGCCTTGGAGGCATCAACCACCGCCATGCCCGTTGCGAACGTCACCCGGCTGCCGCCCGTGACGAAGGCATAACCCGTGGCATCCGTATCAACCACCGAGGGCTTGACCTTATTCACGTCGATACCCAGGGTTTCCGCCGCCATGATGGCCATGGAAGCCCGGCTGCCGCCAATATCGGGACTGCCTTCGGTCAGGGAGACGGAACCGTCTTCATTGATCCGAATGCCGGCACAAGACTCGCCGCCTATGTTGAACCAGAAACCCGTGGCCACGCCCCGGCCTTGATTGGGGCCCAAGGGGATCTTGTAATGCTCCGTCGCTTGCGCCGCGGCAATGGTCTCTTGCATGCCGATGGTGCCGAATTTTACACCATAAGCCGCTTGCGTACCTTCCTTGGCACCGTTCATGGCCCGGAATTCCAAGGGATCGATACCCAGTTCGGAAGCCAGTTCATCCATGATGGACTCAACACCATATTCCGAAATCGGCGCGCCGGGAGCGCGGTAGGCAACCACTTTTTGCCGGTTTGATACAACGTCGAAACCAACCACCTTTACGTTCTCCAGATCGTAGGGCGCGAAGGCGGTCATTGCCGCCGGCCCCACGGGGGAGCCGGGCCAGGCGCCGGCCTGGAAATACAGGGTGGCATCGCCTGCCGTAATCCTGCCGTCCTTGGTGGCGCCCATCTTAATGGTCAGGGCGGCGCCCGAGGTCGGACCGGAGGCCCGGAAAACTTCGTCCCGGCTCATCACCATGCGCACCGGGCGTCCGGCCTTGCGTGACAGCATGACGGCCAAGGGTTCCAAATACACCGTGGTCTTGCCGCCAAAGCCGCCGCCGATCTCAGCCGCGGTGACCTTGATCTTTGACATATCGATCTTCAGCAGCCCGGCCACGAATGCCCGCACCATGAAATGACCCTGGCTGGAACAGAAAACATCGACCTTGCCGTCCGGGCCCATATCGGCCACCACGGCGTGGGGTTCGATATATCCCTGATGCACCGGCTCGGTGGTGAAATTCTTTTCGATCACCACGTCCGCCGCCGCAAAACCCGCTTCGATGTCGCCGAGACTGAATTCAACCCGGTTGGCCACATTGGAAGCTTTTTCAGGCTTCGGCTTGATGCCGCCCGTGAACATGTAGTCGTGCAGAACAGGCGCATCATCCTTCATCGCCTCGAGCACATCGATGACGTGAGGCAGAACCTCGTACTCAACCTCGATCAGCGCCGCGGCCCGTTCGGCGATATCCGCCGAGGTGGCCGCCACGGCCGCCACGGTCTGACCTTCGTACAGCACTTTTTCCCGCGCGATCACGTTGTCGGACAGATCGCGCAAGTTGATCATGGCTTCGCCAGAGGCAACAGGCGTGGGATCGGCAAGCGGCATATCGGCCGCGGTGACCACCGCCTTGACGCCATCCATGGCCGCGGCCTTGGAGGTGTCGATGGATATGATTTTGGCGTGCGCATGGGGGCTGCGGACAACCTTGCCTTCCAGCATGCCCGGCAGCGTCAGGTCGGCGCCGTACATGGCCCGGCCCGTGACCTTGTCCACCCCATCGGGACGTATCGTCCGCGTGCCAACCCACTTAAACTGTTTTGGTTGTTCGTTCATTGTTTAGGCTCCCCGCATATCAGCGGCCGTATCCATGACGGCGCGGACAATTTTGTCGTAGCCCGTGCAACGGCACAGGTTCCCCGCCAACCAATACCGAACTTCGGTCTCGGTCGGATTGTTATTGGTGTCCAACAGCGCCTTGGCGGCAATAAGGACGCCCGGCGTGCAAAAACCGCACTGCAATGCCGCTTCTTCCAGGAACTTCTGTTGCAGGGGATGCAATTCTTCCCCATCGGCCATGCCTTCGATGGTTTCCACCGTCTTGCCCTGGGCCTCGACGCCCAACACCAGGCAGGAACAGACCAGTCGGCCGTCCAGCATGACACTGCAGGCGCCGCAGTCACCCGAGGAACAACCCTCCTTTGTGCCCGTCAGGCCAACCTCGTCGCGGAGGACGTCAAGCAGCGTCTCCTGTGGCTCGCACAGGTATTCGGCCTCTTCGCCATTGATTGTCGTCGTTACATGATGCTTCGCCATTATTCAGCTCCTTGCCCGCGTGGCCGCGATGGCGGCGGCCCGTGCGGCCAGAACGCCCGCAACCTTGGTGCGGTATGCGACCGTGCCGCGTTTGTCGTCAATTGGTGTGGCGGCGGCCGAGGCCGCGGCCTTCACCGCTTCCAGGGCGGCATCGTCCACCTTGCTGCCCACCAGGGCGGCGGCGGCATCGGCCACGGTGATGGTTTTGGGACCAACGGCACCGAGGACCACGCTGGCCGCGGTGCAAGTACCGTCATCGTCCAGCACCAAATTCACGCCGGCGCCGACGATGGCGATATCCATCTCCGTTCGCGGGATCATCCGCAAATAGGCATCCGAGGCATTGGCCGGCCGCGCCGGTAAATTTATGGCAACGATGAATTCGCCATTGCCCAGGGATGTCTTGCCGGGGCCGGTGGGAATGTCGCCAACCGGCGCCTCCCGCGTGCCGTTGGGACCGGCTATTGTGCAGGTCGCACCGCCGGCGATCAAGGCAGGCACGCCGTCGGCGGCGGGCGAGGCATTGCACAGGTTGCCAGTCATCGTGGCACGGCCCTGCACTTGGGTAGAGCCGATCAGCTCCGCCCCTTCGACCACGCCGGGCCAGGCTGCGACCAGCGCCGCATTCTCGCCCATCTCGGCGCCGGACACCGAGGCGCCGATGCGGAAACCACCGCCCTCGGCGGTGATCCCATGGGTCTCTGAAATATCCTTGATGTTGACCACGACGTCCGGGCTGATCATCCCGGCACGCAGTTGCACCAATAAATCGGTTCCGCCCGCAAGTACACGCGCGGCGCCGTTTGCATCGGCCAAAAGCGCTACCGCTTCATCGACCGAGCCAGGGGCTTCGTATCGCATCCCGCTCATATTGCTCCCTATTGAGTTCCGCCGGCTTCTCCGCCCAGGGTTGGGCGACCAGCGTCATTTGAATTTGTTAACGTTCACTAACCGACAGCCATGCCCATCCCGCCAACGGCAAGGGCATGCCTACCACCGCATGCTTACCCTTGTGTTTCGGCCATGGCAAGTCTGAAACAGCCACGGCCCGACATATGGATGACACCCCACTCAGTTATTCCGCTTATCTTACACCGACCCGCGGGAGCGCGCAAAGTCATGTGTTGAATTTCAATGCGAATGGTCGAAACACGTCCAATTATTGTATATTTATCGACACAAAACAGCCGAACATAATACGAAAATGATATAAAGAGGCCCGCAACACTTTATTAATTCCGAATGCCAGGCTCCCGAGCCCGGTTGCGCCAACACTAAAGTAAGCAGGATCGAGCAAGGCTGGAAACCTTGGCCGGCACCTCGACGCTTCGCACGGGCGGCGCGGCGGCGGCGGAGGCAAAGGGCGGAGATGAACGGATCCTATTTGTCGATGACGAGGTCATGATCATCGAGATGGTGGAGGCCATGTTGCCATCCCTCGGCTACTGGAGCAGTTTTCAGAACGGCGCGGATGCCTTGCCGAATTAAGCCGGAACGCCAATCACTATCACTTTTATCATCACCGACTTCACCATGCCGCGCAAAAATGGCGACCAATTGGCCGCGGCAGTGCAAACTATTCAAC
>JAPYUH010000031.1 GCA_029936195.1 Alphaproteobacteria bacterium | reverse complement strand
ATTGCCCGGCCAGAACACCTTGAAGATCGCTTGCGGTTCCACGCGCCCTCACCTATTTTCGCCAATTAAAATCGGCGAGGAGACTGCCATGAGCGACGATCTGTTAAACCCCCATTCCGCCCTGATATACATCATGGTTCTGATGTCCGCCGCCGACAACAACATGACCGACCGGGAATTGCAACGGATCGGCGAACAAGTGCGCAACCTGCCGGTTTTCCTGGACTTCAATGAAGAGGAACTGGTGCCCCTGGCCCAAGACTGCGCCGCCAGGCTGGGCGAACCCGGCGGGTTGGATCAGGTCATGGATTTGATCGTCGCCTCCCTTCCGGCCCGGTTGAGCGAGACCGCCTATGCCATGGCCTGCGAGATTGCCGCCGCCGACCTGCATGTGGAGCAGGAGGAATTGCGTCTGCTGCAGCAATTGCGCGAAAACCTGGATCTGGACCGCCTGATCGCCGCCGCCATCGAACGCGGTGTCCGCGCCCGCCACACCACGCTGTAGCGAACCGTGGCCGCACGGACGGGCGCCCAACCACCCGCGAATTTGTTCGGCGCCGCCCTGTGGATGCTGGGTGCCGTGGTCTCGTTTTCCACCATCGCCGTGGCCGGGCGCGAGGCCTTCAGGGAGTTGGATGTCTATCAGGTGTTGTTCTATCGCAGCGTCATCGGGCTGGTTTTATTCATGACCTATGGCGCCTTGAGCAAGGGCGGCTTCCGCCAATTCCGCACCAAGCGGATCAAACAGCACGCTGTCCGCAACATGATCCATCTGGTGGGACAGTTCGGCTGGTTCTTTGCCCTGGGTCTAATCCCCCTGGCGCAATTGTTCGCGTTGGAATTTACCACGCCCTTGTGGATCGCCGTGCTGGCGCCCTTGGTCTTGGGGGAGCGATTGACCAGAATGCGGCTGACCGCCCTGGCCTTGGGTTTCGCCGGCGTCATGGTGATCCTTCGGCCGGGATTGGAGACGGTCAATCTGGGTTCGGTTGCCATGTTGATCGGCGCCGTGGGTTTTGCCGGCGGCATGATCATGACGAAACGTCTCGCGCCCACGGAACCGCCCATGACAATCCTGTTTTATATGGCCTTGATGCAGACGCCGGTGGGCCTGCTGCTCGCCTTCAATGGTCTGCAGTGGCCCGGATTGACTACCTGCTTTTGGTTGGTGTTGATATCGATCCTTGGCTACACGGCGCATTTCTGCATCGTCCGCGCCATGAGCTTGGCCGATGCCATCGTCGTCGCGCCCATGGATTTCATTCGCCTGCCCCTGATCGCCGTGGTCGGGGTGATGTTGTATGGCGAGCCGTTGGAATTATGGGTCCTCGCGGGCGGTGCATTGGTCCTGTTGGGCAACTACGGCAACCTGATGGCGGAGCGCCGGGCCGGCTGATCAAACCGGACAACCCCGCGAACAGCATGTCGAACAGCACCATTGACGCGCGATGGGCAGTGGCTTCAGGATATGCTCATGGAGCAGATTTTTCGGCGCGACCGGGCCATGGTGATCGCCGCCTTGGCGGTTCTTACCATTCTGTCATGGATCTACTTGGCCGTTCTGGCCGGGGACATGGCCGAGGGCGATATGAGCCTCATGGGCATGACCATGGGCATGGGCAAAATGGCCGCCACGGGATTGGGCGGCGCCTGGACGGCGACAACTTTCATCCTGATGGGGGTGATGTGGTGGGTAATGATGGTGGGCATGATGGTGCCCAGTGCCGCGCCCATGATCCTGCTGTTCGCCATGATCACCCGCAAGCAGTCGAACGGGGCGGCGGACGGCGGCAACCCCGGCCTGCGCATCGCCCTGTTCACCTCCGCCTATGTCATCATCTGGGGCGCCTTCAGCCTGGTCGCGACACTGGCTCAATGGGGCCTGACCGAGGCGGCGTTGCTGACGCCCATGATGGTGGGCAATTCCCGCTGGCTGCTGGTGGCCCTACTGCTGGCCTGCGGGGTTTATCAGCTATCACCCTTAAAGCAGGCCTGCCTGGGCAAGTGCCGCTCGCCGTTGAGTTTCATCATGGCCGGTTTCCGGCCGGGCGATTGGGGGGCGCTGCGCATGGGCCTCGCCCACGGCGCCTATTGCGTCGGCTGCTGTTGGCTGTTGATGGGGTTGTTGTTCGTGGGCGGCGTAATGAACCTGTTCTGGGTCGCCCTGATCGCCATCGTGGTGCTGGCGGAAAAAGTCCTGCCCCACGGCGATCTGTTCGGCAAGATAGGCGGCGGCGCAATGATCGCCCTGGCAGGCTATATGCTGTTGCCAGTCGGGTAGAACATTGTCGATAGGCATCGAATAATACCAAGGTCGAGCTCTCTATTATTTTTTCAGAGACTTGAACAAATCCTCGATCAGCTTTTGTGTCGGATCGGCTTGTTGTTGGGGCTGCCGCCGGCCGGGCTGGGACGGTTGCGGGATGGACGGTTGAACGCCACTAGGCGCGGGCGCCGGGCGCGATGATGAAGCACCGCCCCCCGTGACCGCCTCCAAGAGTTGGCCCAGGCCCTTGTTCTTGGAGCCATCGCCCAGTAACTCCCGTCCCAGGCGGCCCAAAAGCCAGCGTTCCAGCGCGGCGGTTTTCACATCGCGCTGGGGCTGGTCCAGGGGGCCGAACAAATGCACGCCCATGTCCGGCGCGTCCCTATGTTCGGTCAGCTCCAGAACGGCGCGCAGGTCCATGTTCCAGGCCGGCAGGCGGACCTTGCCCTTGACCGTTGCCCGGGCCGCATCCAATTGCACCGTCATATCCTGGGTCTCGGCCACCCCATTGCGAATATTCCAGGTACCGTTGACTTGCTGATATTTGGTTTCCCCACCGACGAACGCCCGCTGTACCAGATTGAGGAAATCCGGGATTCGGTTCAGGCGGCCCAGGCGTTCGGAAAACTGTTTCAGATCAAAGCCGCGAATGACACCGTTGGCTGCATGAACCTTGGCCTGACCGGACAGCGCATTGACTAAATCCCATTGCGAGAAACCGGACGTCTGGAACTGGCCGGTGAAATCCAACAGTCCGCTGACTTGATCCATTTCCAAGGCCGTGCGCATGGCCTGATTGATATCGGCGCCCTTTAGCTGAACCGAAAGGCCCAGACCGGGCAAGGGCCGGGATGTCAATGTGGCGCGCAGGCCCACGTTGCCCTTGAACAGCCGGCCCGTCAAATTTTCCACCTTCAGGACACCGCTGTTCAAAGTCAGATGCAGGCGCGGCTGTTCGAACGGGTAGCGTTGGAAGACCAACCGCTTGGCGGTTAGTTCTATGTCTCCATCCAGGGCTTGCAGGGCGCCCAGGTCGATAGCCTCGCGGGACCATCGGCCATCCCCGCGGCTGGCGCCGGGTTTGTTCTTGCCGGCGGGCGGATTCTGTTGCGTGCCCGTCGATGCGGCCGCACCAAGAAAATGGTCAAGCACCACATCGCCCGCCTGCAATTTGGCGGTTAGTTTCAGGCGCGGGCCGGCCGTTTCGACCGCGGCCTTGCCCTGCAGATCGAGCGCCCCGACGGTGCCTTTAATATCGTGTAGTTCATAACGACCGCCGCCGCCCCTGATCGTGCTGCTGACCCGCACGGCGCCCGGTGACTTCTGGTCAGCGGGAAATGGTTGGCCCAGGGCCGCCAGCAGCGTTACTAAATCCTTGTGTGCCGCCTCCAGCCGCGCATCGATTACAGACTTTGCAGCCACGTCCCCAGCCGTGCCTTTGCCGTGAACTTCGGCCCCGACCACATTGGCGGTCAGGTCAAAAGACAGCTTGCCGGAACCGCCCTTGACACTGCCGCGCAGGGCAAAGGGGGTGTCGGCGCGGGATAGCGGCTTGATGCCCAATTCAAAGGTGCGGGATAGGGCGGCCAGACTGGCGTGCGTCAGATCGAATTTCAGGTCCGCCCGCGGTTGCCCCGTCAGGTCCTGGGCCCGGCCGGTGAGGGATGCTTTCAACCCGGACAGGGTCGTGCGGAGGTCGAATGAAATTTCGTCCCCTCCGCCGATGATATCGCCATCCACGGTCAGACCCCGCAGACGTTTCGGCGGCACCGGCAATTCGATGCCCGCCAGCCGCGCCAAGCCGTCGATATATTTGGCCCGCAGACGCACTTTGACCTTGCCCGTGGGCGTCCCCGCGAAACCCTCGCCACTGCCGCTTAGCGATAGGTTGGCGCCAGCCAGATTTCTGACCACGGCCTTGCGCACGGTCAATTTACCCGCCGCCAGACCCAGTTCGGCCGACAACCCCTTAATGGGAGCTGCGTTATAGGCCAGCTCACCCACGTTCAGGACAATGTTACTATCGAAACTTTCCAGGAACGCCAGCGGGTTGGATTTCCCGGCCGCGCTATTCTTGCTTTCGGGGACTGTTATGCCGCTGATTTTCGGCGCCCCGGCCGACACCGGTAAATAGCCGTCCAGGTTGATCCGGTCCACATTCAACGCCAGGCCGAACGATGGCCGTGACTGCAACAGTATGGTCGCGGCGCCTTCAATCGTCGTACTGTCAAGACGCAAGTTCAAATTGGTAATCCGAGCTTGTTGCGGGTTTAGACTGAAATCCGTGGTCAGGACCATGTTGGCCAATCGGCCGGCGGGAATAGAAACGGGATTGGCATCCAGCCAGTTCAATAAACCGCGTAAATTGTTGGAGGCCAATTCGACATTGCCCTGGAAGTGCGGCACGCCGCCGTCGGATTTGGCATCGCCCGATAGCCGCAAATCCGAACCACCCGGCAACAAGGCCGACAACCGGTCTAGGCGCAAAATGCCATTCTCGGCCGAGGCATCCAATTGCACCTGGCTGACCACGCCACCACGATAGCGCAGGCCCTCGACCGTAATCACCACGCTGCCCGCAACATTCGCCGAAATTGGGGGAATGGACAGGCCGGCGGGATCGTTGCCGCCGGCGTCTTTTGCCCGGTTCGAATTTGCCTCCAGCATCCCGTCGGCTGCCCCAACGTCTTCCAGCAGGCGATCCAGATCCAGACGGCTGATCGCCAAGGCCAGGTCATATGTCGGCGTCTCGCCAAAGGTGGCGCTCATGGCGCCGCCTCCCTGCATGGGACCAAAAGCCAGATCAATGTCATTCAAGGTGGCGGCCTTGGCCGACAGGTCCACCGAGGTTTTGAGACGTACGGGTTGGTCCAACAAGGCGGGGGCATCGCCTTTCCGCAATAGCGTCTTGTGTACTGCGGTAGCACTCTTGGCCGTGAGATCAAGTTGGCCGGTTAGACGTGGCGCCGTATCGAGATCCCGCAGATGGCCGGAAAATACGGCTGCCGCCGTGTCTCCAGCCAATTTCAGGCTTAGACGGATGCCCAGCGGCTTCTTCTCCGCCAAAGCGTCAACTGAGAGGTCGAAACTGATGGGAATGTCCCGCGCCGCCCGCACCGCCCGCACTGTGGCATCGCCGGTAAAACGATAGGGCCCCCGCAATGACGCGGCCGAGCCATCCAGATTAATGTTCTCGAGCCGTTCTTCCGTACCGTCGCGATGGTCTCGATAAATGACCGTCGCGCCTTCGATCGCGAGTTTCTCCAGGGATAAATTCAGGCCCGGCGCACTTGCGCCATCGCCGCCGCTTTTATCGGTACCGGTAGTCGATCCTGTTACGGGTGTCTCGAATTGCCAGTTGGCACGGCCCCCCGCCGCAACTTCCAACATCAGATGGGGCTGGATCAAACGCACGGAGGTCACTTGGATTTCGCCGGAAATCAGCGGGGCGAGGGCAACCCTCACTTCCAACGCCTTCAGTGTCAGTATGTCCGGCGCACCGGTTCCGCCTCCCCCGGCAAGGCTGATATCCCGGACGGAAAGTGCCGGGGTTGGAATGATTCTCAGGCTGATATCGCCGTTAATCGCCAATTGCAATCCGGTGGCGTCATGGAAGGCGGCAATAATTTCTGCCTTGTGGTCATTCCAACTGAAAAAACTGGGACCGATCACCAGCCCGGCGATCAATATCGCGACCAAAACAGCAAAACCGATAAGCAGTCTCTTCAAGGCACACTCCCGCCAGACCTATTGCGCCGCGGCAAGAATCCATAGCCGGAATCAGACAGTTTGCATGCGCGGCCATATAGCCTAGTCTATTACGCTGTTTCAGGGTTGGAAAATTGTCTTCATCCCGCATTGAAGCATTTGCCTCGCCTGGCAGGCGGTGGCAAATGCGACGGAAGGAGCGGAGGCGTGGCCGAGGTTATCAATCTCAACCACTTTCGCAAGGCCAAACGAAAGGCTGAAAAGGAAACCCGTGCAGTAGCCAACCGGGTCCGCCATGGCCGCCGAAAGGATGACCGCGCCCGCCAGCGGCAAGAGGCGGAGCGCCGGCAGCGGGACCTAGACGGTCGCAACCTGGACGACGACGAACCAGCATGAGAAATACGGGCTAGGTCCGATTGTCGTCATGTTCCTCGGCCTGGGCCTGTAACAAGGCTTTGTTGTAGGCCTGCAAGACATCCCTGTGGTGCACCACGCCGAGAACGCGGCGGTCGTCATTGGCTTCTATGACGGCCAGATGCTCCTCGCCTGAAACATCCATCACCGCCAGGACGTCTTCCAATGTATCGTCGGGCAATGGCGCCGGTGCCTGGCTATGGGCCACGTCGCGGGCATTGATCAGGCTGTCCAATGTGGTGTCGAAGCCGATGTGTTTTAAATCGGCGAAAGAGATGGTCCCGATCAATTGTTCGCCGTCGTCAACCACCACGAAAGTGCCGTGGGTCAGGCGGGTGAACATGAATTTGATCTCGGCAATCGATGTGCGCTCCGATATAGTTTCAAAATCCGTTGCCAGCACGTCGCGCACCGTAAGGCTTTGCAAGAGATGGCGGGCCCGCCCGCCGCGCAGGTTCAAGCCGCGGTTTTCCAATTGCCAATGAAAAAAGCTGCGTCCCAGTACGCCTTGAACGATCACCGTCGCCACGGATGTCGCCACCATGACGGCGACGGTGATCTGATAATCGCCGGTCAGCTCGAACACGATCAGAATTGTTGAAATCGGCGCGCCCAAGGTGGCGGCGGCAAGTGCGCTCATGCCGACGATGGCATAGGCGCCGTGGGAAGCGGCGAGGTGAGGAAAAACACCGGCCGCAATGATGCCAAAGGCCCCCCCCGTCATGGCGCCCAGGCAGAGGGATGGCGAAAAAACCCCGCCGCCAAACCGGCAGCCAAGGGTTATTGCCGTGGCCGCGGTCTTCAACGGGATCAACAGCAACAGCAGCCACAGGGGCACCAGTTCATTCAAGGCATTGTCCGTCGCCTCGTAACCGACCCCCAGGACCTGGGGAAACTCCACCGCAATGGCGCCCACGGCAAGGCCGCCCGCCGCCGGTTTCAACCAGTTGGGCACCTTCAAGCTGTCAACCACCCGTTCTGCATGGAATATAGACCACATGAAGATGATCGCTATTGCAGCGCAGACCGCGCCCAGCACCAGGAAGGCTGGAAATTCCCACAGGGAATTGACGCCGAACTGCGGCAGCAGAAAAGCCGGCTGCTCACCCAAATGCGCCCGGCCGATAACCGTTCCCGCCACCGACGCAATGACCACGGGTGCGAATGCCGAGAGGGCGTAATGGCCGATGATGACTTCAAGGGCGAAAAATACGCCGGCGATGGGGGCATTGAACGAGGCCGCGATAGAGGCCGCCACGCCGCAACCCAGCAAGGTCCGGGCTAAATGCGGCGAAAGGCCCAAGCGGGAGGTGATGCCGCCCGCGATGGAGGCGCCCAAATGTACCATGGGTCCTTCCCGTCCGGCGGAGGCCCCGACGCCAAGTGAAACGATGGATACAAATGCCGCCGCGATGCCTTCGCGCAGGCGCATGCGGCCGTTGCGCAGAGCCATGGCCTCAATCACGTTGGCAACGCCCATGGGCCGGCCGCCGGGCATCACGAATTGCAGGAACAGACCGACCGCCAGGCCGCCGGCGGTGGGTACCAACAACACCTGCCAAACCGGTATTTCGCCGACCCGCCTGACCAGGCGTTCCGCGAATTCGCCGTAGCTCAGCCATTGCACGCTGCTAATGCCCAGACGAAATCCGATGGCGGCATAGGCCACTATTATGCCGACCACCACGGCCACGACGGCCATCAAGGCCTGATCATTACGCAGGATGCGTCGGGTGCGTGCAAATTGCCCGGCTAGACGCATGCTTTGTTCAGCTCTTGGCGCGAATGCCGATGGAACGGCCGATGCCGTCCGGCCTGTCAAGTCCGGCATGTGCCGCCAGAACGGTTTCGATACGTTGTTTCATATCGATGGGAAAGGGCGCGGAACGACGCGCGGCCAAATTCACGTGCAGGGCGATCTGCTCCGAGGTAGCGGCCAGGAAACCTTGTTCCGCGTGATGCATCGCGAAATAATAGTGCAGGCGTTTGTCGTCGGCGTCGATCAACTGAAAGGTAAAATACAGCGGATCGTCCAGGCCAACTTCCCGTTGATAGGTCACATGGGTTTCCAAAACGAAGGCGGAATGTCCGCTACGCGCCACGTAATCAACACCGAGGTCGATCAAGTCGAAAAACCGATCCGTCGCATTGTCGAACATCAGGACATAGTATGCCATGTTCAAGTGGCCATTGTAGTCAATCCATTCAGGCAGCACCCTGGCCCGATGCATCTTCATCATCCCGGCCGGGACAATATCCTGGCCGGGGCGCAGCGGAACATGCAAATCGTGCAGCTCATGCAGGGCTATTGCGTCAGGGCCATTTGGCACCGCCGCCGTGGTATCCGGCCGACTATTTTTTGTTTGTTCATTCATCGCGCCGCACTTTAGGCACGGCGATCAAGAAGGCAAAGGGCAAATTTTCCGCCGTGCGAACAAGGTATCCCGATTCGAGTTAATCAAATATTTAAACTTGGCCGTTTCGAGCTGCCGTGGCGGGTAGTAACGATCCGCATTTGCCGCACGACCGAAATTGCAACGCCTACATTTTTGTCATAGAACAATACGAGTTCCATGGCCAATCCTGGTCCTGAATGATGCCAGGCAAACAAATGCCGGGATAATACGAACAGCAAAAAGCAGCCCACTATCAAGCAGGCTGCCCTTTACCAAACTCAATCGGCGTCGTTAGTTTGTAGCCGTAGAGGTGCTACTTGACGCGTCTGTCGTGCTGATAGAATCGCTGTCGCTTGCCGCGGCGGCAACCGCAATCCCAATTGCGGCGGCAACGGCAATGCCGCCCGCAACAGCGCCCCCGCTCAAACCAACTCCGGCTTCTTTACCTTGACCCGCAGTCACACCAGTTGTAGTGCCACTACCGGTTTTTGCAGCTTGCGCCTGCGCGAACGCGACAGTCGGCGCCGCCGCCAACGCGATTGCCAGACCAA
Source organism: Alphaproteobacteria bacterium (assembly GCA_029936195.1). Classification (GTDB taxonomy): domain Bacteria; phylum Pseudomonadota; class Alphaproteobacteria. The sequence goes on along the minus strand of JAPYUH010000031.1, from coordinate 17,249 downwards.
ATGCAGTCAGTGTCTTTTTAACGACCATTGCCGAGGACCTCCAATTATAAACATCTATTGTATTTAGCGACTTTAACAATGCTAGGCAACCACTATCGTACATAAGACCTTATCTCGGACACGACATTTATTACCAAGCGCAACAAATTTGCTACTGTTTCTCACTTTCAAACTTTAAGTGAAATACCGAACTTAGTCACTATTCAATGAACTCCACTTTCAAAAACAGGTGCAGGTTACGGATATTTCTGAAAATTCGCAAGTGCATATCCAATATTGCAGCATGAAAATCACATTCTGTGGCAACATTGCAACAAGCGTTTGCGCCTCGCCAGAATAGAACCCGTGCCGACCCATCTTCGTGTAACCTGAATTAGTTAACAAGAATTTTCCGAAATGCGATTTGTTAGTCGAAGAAGCTGGAGTTTAAGCATACGATGATCGCTCATGCAAAACAGCCGAGCACACATTTTATCTGCTAAGCTCTTGGCCGGGTTATGGTTTTTTTCGATTATTTCCATGGTGCCGGGTGTTGCCCGGTGCGATTCGGTGGAATTTCGAACAATAACCCTCGCGTATGATGTTTTTATTGGCGGTATTTTGGTCGGCTCCACGGACATCACCCTGCACGCTGAAGCGGCGGGATATCGCATCACTTCCAAAGCGCGCAGCCACGGGTTTCTAGACTTTCTTATTGCATTTCGTGGCAGAAATGAAGTTCATGGAATTATCATGGACGGTCGGCCAAAACCAAAAGCCTACAACGCGCGGGGTACCTGGTCGGGTGAAGTGCGAACGGTTGCCATTCAATACGGTGATGATAACCGCCTGCGCTATCAAGCCTTTCCCAATGCGGAGAATGATCAGCGAGAGCCCGTGCCCGAACATCTCCTGCCCGGGACCACCGATCCCTTAAGCGCTTTATATTCAGCCATGACATGGGCCTCGCGTTCCCCCCGTTGCGATCGCCGCGAGGCAGTTTTCGATGGCCGGCGGCGATACGACATTATTTTGCAAGAGCTCCCTGGTGGTGCGACCAAGGGGCCGTTCTTCACCGGTGCGGCCCGCGTTTGCCGGGCGCGGCGGGAAATGCTGGCCGGTGCTTCGCTGCGCAGATGGCTGCCGCAATTCGCCCGGCCCGAATGGACGAATATCTGGATCGCCACGGTACGGCCGGATATCCCGGCGCTGCCGGTGCGCTTTCAGGCTGATCTGGGCATAGCCGACATGGTTGCCCATTTGGTCGCGATTGGGGGCCGCAAGCATCCACCCGGCGGGAAAGACCTGGACGCCGCCGCGGGCAGCAATCGTCAAACGGATGAACATTCAAAGTGACAGGTTGGGTCAAAGTGACGGGTTGGGAGAGTTCAGTTCTCACGCAGGAAGGCTACGGCCGCGGCCAGTGCGCCCGCATGGCCCCAGATATCATGGGCCCCCTCGCCGCCGCCATCAATGACCAGGGAACGGGACCGTGCCGGCGTCTTGAAAAAGGCACCGCAATGGCCTCGTTGCCCCGACGTGCGCTCGGGCTGATACCAGGGATCGTCGCCGCGTACGATGGCCAGCACGGGTTCACCAGGTGGTGCCGCCAGGCCGCGCACGAACGGCAGGCCGTGGCATGTCCATTGGGTGATCACCCGGGCACGAAACTCCTCGCCGCGATACAGCGCCGCGGCGACGCCACCTTCCGATGTGCCGACCAGATATAGGTGGTCATTATTGATCCAGGGCAATGCCGCCATGCGCTGGAGGGCATAGCTGATCTCCACCAACCGGAAATCGTAGACAAAGATGTTTTCGCCGCCGGTCTTTTTTGATGGACGGCATTGCAAGGGGCGGAAAGCTCTGGCGAAGCTGTTGGGCGCGATGACGGCGAAGCCGGCCTTGGCGAACGCCACCAATGGCGCCAGGCTGCCCTGTCCAGTGCAGCCGTGCATATAGACAATAGTTGAATAGCGCCAGTTCGCCGGCAATGCCGCCAGATGATCGATGATCACCTTGCTGGACAGCTTTCCGCTCAAGGGGTCCAGCCCCTTTTGACGCGGCAGCACCACCACGGCCTCATCAAAAGTTCGGGCGATGTCGGAGGCACCTTCCGTCAGCAGGGAGGGATTGAGTAATTCACTCTGATTGAGCATTTCGCCGTTGCAACCCGCCAGTGAAAAAATCAAAGCAACGGCGGCTCCAAGACTAAAGATACGTCGACGGCTCACCGTCCCCGGCTCCGCACCCGACCTTGTATTGAACTGGACCCAATCCACCAATCGGGACGCTGTCCTGCCAGTTCGCCGCTTGCGGCCCGGGCCGCGGATAAATCATCGAACAGACCAAAACATGTCGCGCCGGAGCCTGACATACGGGCCAGACGGCAATGGCGCAGCGCCGAAATATCGGCCAGAACCTCGCCAATCACCGGCGCCAAGGTCCGCGCGGCGGGTTCCAGGTCATTACGGGTGCGATTTAAAACTTCGGTCAATGTTGCCACGGATGAAGCCGCGGATTCCGGCGCGGATTTCGTTGGCCACGCGCGGTCAAGGCAATGGGGCGTGGCGTAGGGCGGTTGCAATTGCGCAAACACATCCGCCGTCCGCACGGCTTGGTTTGGATTGACCAAAAGCAGGGCACAGGGCGGCAGCGCCTCAACCCCCATCAGATCATGGCCAATGCCGCTTATCATGGCGGGCCGGCTACCCAGACATACTGGCACGTCGGCCCCCAGTTCAGCCGCCAGATCGTGCAGTGCGGCATCATCCATTGCCACTTGCCACAATGACCGCAGCGCCAGCAACGTGGCCGCCGCATCAGCCGAACCGCCGCCGATGCCCGCCGCCACCGGCAAATTCTTGGTCAGTATTATGCGCCCGCGCGGCACGCTGCCCGTGGCCTCGGCCAATAACAAAGCGGCTTGCAATACGAGGTTTCCCTGGTCGGCGGGCAGCCCCGCGGCGAACGGTCCGCGGATCGTTAAACTCAATTCGTCACTGGACTCGATTTCGATCAGATCCGCCAAATCGGCAAAGACCACCAGGCTTTCCAGACTGTGATAGCCATCGGGCCGGCGGCCGGTGACATGGAGAAAGAGGTTTATTTTTGCCCGCGCCGGCCATGATTTACCGCTATTCGCCATGATGAGCCGCTGCCATCAATCATTGCCCGCCAGCATTTGGAATTATCCACCCTTGCCGCTTTTATCGCTTTGGTTTTGGCCAAGCGGTTTGGCGGGGCCGAGGCCGTTGGCCTGCTTCGCCAGAATATCCGGGACCAGATTTTCCTCGACGCCAAGGGCCAGTGCATGGCTCCATTGAAACCGTGCTTCCAGCTTGCGCCCGGCGCGCCAATAAGCATCGCCCAAATGATCGTTGATGATGGGGTCTTGCGGCCTTAGTTCGACCGCCCGCTCCAAATGCTTTACAGCGTCGTCATAACGGCCCAGACGATAAAAAACCCAGCCAAGGCTATCAACCACATAGCCGTCATTGGGCCGTTTCGATACCGCCTTTTCGATCATTTTGCGCGCCCGATCCAAGTGCACCCCCTGGTCTATCCAGGAATAGCCCAGGTAATTCAGCACTCTGGGTTCTTCGGGACGAAGTTCCAATGCCTTGAGAAAATCCGCCTCCGCCGCGTCCCATTGTTTTGACCGCTCGTGGGCGACGCCGCGCTCATAGAACAAAACCCAATGCTGCCGTTGCAATTGATCACCGTCGCGCAGGACACGGCCCACGATCTCATCGTAGGCGGCAATCGTCTCTTCAAAGCGGTCTTGTGCGCGCAGAACGCGGGCCACCGTCAGCAATGCGGTGGTGTCGCCGGGGCGCTCCAGCGCCATGGCACGCAGCAAGGCAACGGTTTCATCGATCCGCTCGAGATAGTTCATATTCGTCGCGATGCGTATGCGTGCGTTCCAATGATAGGGCGAGCCCGCCGGGATCAGGCGGTATGCGGCCATGGCTTCTTCGTAACGCATTTCACTTTCCAGAACCTCCGCCAGCAGCATGCGCGCTGCGTCAAGATCGGGGCGCAGGTACAGCGCGAGGCGGGAATATATGCGCGCGGTTTCTCCCCCCCGGGAACCCGATATGGCAAACGCCGCCGATAGAAATGCCTCCGCCACGCCTTCGGACGCGGTGGTAATGGGGGGCGACAGGGCATCGCCCTTTTGCAGCGTTTCGCGGCCTTTCTTGATGACCGAATTGTTTGGATTGCCGTCGAGAATGCCGCCAAACAGCTTCAATGCTGTTTCCCGTTGACCATTCCGGCTCAGAAAGCCGCCGTAATTCAGGCTAACCCGCGTGGCACGCCGGACATTGCCTTTCTGGGTTTCCTCGAAGGCCGCCTTGGCGGGGCCGGGATGAGCGGTGAAATCACTGATCAAGGCCGTGTGATACGTCTTGAACGGCGCGAACACCTTGCGGCTGGCCAACTGCTCCAGCGCCTCGACGGCGGCGTCATATTTTTTGTCGCCGGCGTTAACCCAGGCCATCAGCATGGGCTGCAGCAGGGACATGTAGCTTTTCCGCTTGGTCCGCAGCAAATGTTCACGGGCCGTTGCCAGATCATTGTCGTGGATGGCCGACGCCGCCAGGATCAACCGGGCCATGGCGGCATCGCCGCGCTTGGCGACACGGCGTTTGGCCAGGCCGATGGCTTCGTCCATGCGGCCTTCCGCCAGCATCAGCACCATGGTTTGGTGCAGCAGGGCTTGATTTTCCGGATTGGCGGCCAGGGCCACGCCGAAAAACCGGGCCGCACGTCCCGAATCCATGTCGCCGCGGGCCACCCGCGCGGACAGGTAATGTCCCAGAGGCGAGGGAGTCGCCGGGATTTCGATTGCCTCCTCGGCGGCGGCTATCCGGCCGTTTTCCGCGCCGGCGCAGGCGCTCAACAGCACTGGCAGCTGCAGCGGCAATAGACAAGCCGCGATCAGGCGCAGCCCCTGCCCGCGTAATTTACATATTTGGATAGTTCGGCCCACCCGTTCCCTCCGGCACTGTCCAGGTAATATTCCGGGTCGGATCCTTGATATCGCAAGTCTTGCAATGCACACAATTCTGCGCGTTGATTTGCAGCCGAGCATTGCCGCCGTCGTCGTCGGTCAATATTTCGTATACGCCGGCGGGGCAGTAACGTTGCTCCGGGGCATCATATAACGCCAAATTATGATCAACCGGTTTACGCGGATCGGTTAATTGCAGGTGGACCGGCTGATCTTCTTCGTGGTTGGTGTTGGAAATAAACACCGAAGACGGCTTATCGAAGCTTAAAACCCCGTCCGGCCTGGGGTAATCGATGGTTTTGCATTGATCCTTTAGCTTCAAACTTTCGTGATCCAGGTGCGGGTGGGCCAGGGTCCAGGGCACACGACCGCCCAGGAACTGGTCCACGCCGCCATACAATGTACCGCCGATCAGGCCCCATTTGGCGAATGCCGGACGGAAATTGCGGACCGCGTAAAGTTCCTTCCAAACCCAGCTTTCGCGCAGGGCCGCGGGGTAGCTTTCCAATAGCGCGGCGGGCATCCCGGCCCCAGCCTCGTTCGCCACTTGAACGGCTTCAAAGGCGGCCTCGGCGGCCAGCATGCCGGTTTTGATGGCGTTGTGGCTGCCCTTGATCTTGGGCACGTTCATGAAACCAGCGCCACAGCCCATCAAGGCGCCGCCAGGAAAGATCAGGCCGGGTATGGATTGAAAGCCGCCTTCCGTCAGGGCACGGGCGCCATAGGCAATGCGCTTGCCGCCTTTAAGATAGCGGCTGATTGCGGGATGGGTTTTGTAGCGTTGGAACTCGTCGAACGGCGAAAGATGGGGGTTCTCGTAATCCAGTCCAATGACATAACCAATTGCGATTTGATTGTTGTCCAGGTGATAAAGAAATGATCCGCCGTATGTCGCGTTATCCATGGGCCAGCCGGCGGTATGAACCACCAGGCCCTCTTGATGCACCTCGTCGGGAACCTCCCATAGTTCCTTCAGGCCGATGCCATAGGTTTGCGGCTGGCTGTCCTTGGCCAGATCGAATCGTTCGATCAGCTGTTGCGACAACGAGCCCCTGCAGCCTTCACCGAACAGGACGTATTTGCCGTGCAGTTCCATGCCCGGCTCGTAAGTGGCTTTCTGTTCGCCCTTGGCATCGATCCCCATGACGCCGGTGACCACGCCCTTGACCCGGCCATCGTCGTGAAACAACAGCCCGGACGCCGCGAAACCGGGATAGATTTCCACGCCCATGGCCTCGGCCTGTTCGGCCATCCAGCGGCAGACGTTGCCGAGAGAGACAATGTAGTTGCCTTTGTTATGGGTCGCCTTGGGCAACAGAAAGGTGGGCAGGGGAATGGAATTGACTTCCGTGAGAAAACTGAATTTCTCGGCCGTGACGGGGACATTCAACGGCGCGCCGCGTTCCTTCCAATCCGGAAATAGCTCATCCATGGCGCGCGGCTCCATGACCGCGCCGGACATGATGTGGGCGCCCACTTCCGAGCCTTTTTCGATTACGCAAACCGAAAGTTCGGAACCGGCCCTCTCGGCCAATTGCATCAGCCGGATCGCCGCCGCCAGACCGGCCGGCCCGGCACCCACGATCAGCACATCAACTTCCATCGATTCGCGTTCCATGGTCACATAATCCCTTTTACGTCGAGCTACAAAATTGTCCCGTTATGCCGCCTATTCCTTCCCTCGGTCAACCAAGCAAAGACTCGTGACAATTGCCGTGATATTTTCCCCGCATGGAGCATACAGGCAATTCCCTCGCCGCGCTGAACTTCTACATTGATGCCGGCGTGGATGAGGTGATCGGAGAGGATCCGGTCGACCGGTTCGCGGAGAGCCAGGCAGCGGTGGCGGCGCCGAGACCGGTGGCGGCGCGGGCAGCGCCATTGGCCAAGACGACAGAGACGCACACACCAAACAGGACCCAGACCGAGGCGGATATCTCGGCCCGGACCCTGGCTGCGGGCGCGGCTGATCTGGCCGCCCTGCGCGGGGCAATGGAAGGGTTTGATGCCTGTCCCCTGAAAAAGACCGCCGCCAACACGGTCTTTGGCGCCGGCAACCCGGCCGCCCCCATCATGCTGGTGGGGGAGGCGCCCGGCGCCGACGAGGACCGCCAGGGGCAACCCTTCGTGGGCGTCTCGGGGCAATTGCTGGATCGCATGCTGGCCTCCATCGGGTTGGACAGAGAGGGTGTTTACATCACCAACATGCTGGCCTGGCGGCCGCCCGGCAACCGCAAGCCGACACCGGAAGAGACCTCCATGTGTCTGCCTTTCATCCGCCGGCATATTGAATTGGTGGCGCCCAGGATTCTGGTCTTTGTCGGCGGCACGTCCGCCACCACGTTACTGGACGCCAAACAGGGCATCACCCGCATGCGCGGCCGCTGGTTTGTCTATCCTCCCGACGGGGATGCTGGGGCCAGGGCCATTCCCGCCATGCCGATCTTTCATCCCGCTTACCTTTTGCGTAACCCGGGCTTGAAGCGATTGGCCTGGATTGATCTGCTGGCCATCAAGGCGCGGCTCGAAGATATATCTTGACGACTACATATTGTGTACGCGTACTTGCTTTCCCATATATGTGGCAAATTGGCCCCATTGGCTGCCTTGCCGCACCGGGCATGATGGGTTATTAGCGGACCCATGTCGGAGGTTTTGTACCAACGTAGCCGGCGCCAGAATGTTTTTCGGCGCGGGCGGGGGATTGTCCTGGGTTTGGCCCTGGGGCTTTGCGCCGTTGTATTGTCGGGGGCCCATGGCAATCAAGCGCGCGGGCCAAACAACAAAATCGCCGGTGACGCCGTGCCAAGCGCAAGCGGCGATGTGGGTCTGCCGGAGATACTTGGCAAGTTGGATATCGGCCTGTACCGGCGCATCTTCATGCTACAGGAAAGCGGCAAGTGGAAGGCGGCGGACCGGTTAATCAAACGCCTGGACGACGAGGTGTTGATGGGCCATGTCATGTTCCAGCGCTATATGCATCCCAGGAAGTACCGCTCCCGCTACAAGGAATTAAAGGGCTGGCTGGCGAAATATGCCGATCATCCGGGCGCCGCGCGGGTTTATAAGCTGGCCCTGCGGCGGCGGCCGAAAAACTACCGCCGCCCCAAGGCGCCCGTGGGGCCGCGCACGGCGCGGGGCTATGCCGATCTGGTGGTGGGGGCCAACTACCGCTCGCCGCGCAAGCGCAGCCGGGCGCAGCGGCGGCGGGTGCGGCAGATCCAATCGCGCATCCGCCGCAATGTCCGGCGCGAGATCTTGACTGTTTCGCAGAAATACCTGGATCGCAGGGAGGTCATCAAACTGCTGGATACAGTGGAGCGCGATGCCCTGCTGAGCCGGGTGTCGGCCGGCTGGTTCTATCGCGGCAATGCCAAAAAGGCCTTGGCCTTGGCGGGCCCGGCGGCGGAGAGGTCGCGCAAGCATATTTCAAATTCCGATTGGATCGCCGGCCTGTCGGCGTGGCGCCTGGGCGATATCAAACGGGCGGCGCATCATTTCGATGCCCTGGCCCATTCCGCCAAGGCCGATGGGTGGAACCGGGCGGCGGGTGCCTTCTGGGCGGCGCGGGCCTATTTGATTGATCAGCAACCGGCCATGGTGAACCCCTTGTTGGCCCTGGCGGCCGAGCATCCCCGGACTTTTTATGGTCTGATCGCGGCGCGGCAACTGGGTGTGGAGTTGGACCTGCAATGGACGCCCCCGCCCCTGACCTCCGCCGGCGTGGCGCGGATGGATACTGTCCCCGGCGCCCGCCGCGCAATCGCCTTGGCCCAGGTTGGCCGCCTGCACATGGCGGAGCGCGAATTGCGCCGTTGTTATTTGCAGGGCGATCATCTCAGCGGCCCCGCCTTGCTGGCCCTGGCCCATAAACTAAACCTGCCCGCCATGCAGATGCGCATGGCCCACGGCGTGCGCGGCAGCGACAACCGGCCTTACGATCGGGCCCTGTTCCCCATGCCGCCCTGGCGGCCCGCGAAGGGGTTCGCCATGGACCGGGCGCTAATCTACGCCTTCATGCGCCAGGAATCAGGGTTTAACGCGCGGGCTAAAAGTCCCGTGGGCGCCCGTGGCCTGATGCAACTGATGCCGCGCACCGCGTCATTCGTGGCCGGCGACCGCAGCCTGCGCCGGCGTAACAAATCGAAACTGTATGATCCGGGATTCAATCTGGAACTGGGGCAAAAGTATCTGACGTATTTATTGCGCGATGAGTTGGTCAAGGGCGATCTGTTCCACCTGGCCGTGGCTTACAACGCGGGTCCCGGCAACCTGCGCAAATGGCTGCGCAAGGCGAAGTTTGACGGCGACCCGCTGCTGTTCGTGGAAAGCATCCCCTGGCGGGAAAGCCGCCTGTTCGTGGAACGGGTGTTGACCAATTTCTGGATTTACCGGGAACGTCTGCGCCAGGACAGCCCCTCGCTCGATGCCGCGGCCACGGGACACTGGCCGATCTATCTTGATCTTGACGATGCGACAAATTCGGTGGCCCGCAATGCCCGGAATTGATGAAAGCATTGACTTCCGCGCCATCAAGATCGCGGTCATGACGGTTTCGGACAGCCGGACCCCCGATGAGGACAAATCCGGCGACATTTTGGTCCAGCGCCTGGCGGACCATGGCCATGAGCTGGCCGGCCGGGCCATCGTCACGGACGATATCCCGGCTATCGTGGCCCAGCTTGAAACCTGGATCGGCGACGAGGGCGTGGAGGCGGTGATCTCGACGGGCGGCACCGGGGTCACCGGACGGGACGTCACGCCGGAAGCCTTCGCTCAAGTGTACGAAAAAGAAATTGCCGGTTTCGGCGAGGTCTTCCGCCAGATCAGTTTTAAGTTCATTGGCACCTCGACCATTCAGTCCCGGGCCACCGCCGGGGTCGCCAACGGCACCTATTTGTTTGCCCTGCCCGGCTCCCCCGGGGCCTGCCGGGACGGCTGGGACCATATTCTCAAGGATCAGCTGGATATTCGCTTCCGGCCCTGCAATTTCGCGGAATTGATGCCGCGACTGCGGGAGCATTTGCCGGAGCATTTTAGGTAGGCCGCATAATCGGTGGGCGTATCCACATCCCGCAGAGTTTCCAGCATCGTTACCCGGCTGCCCCGTGGCAAGTTAGCCTTGGTGTCGGCCAGGGCATGGACGCTGGACCAGCGGACGCCCGTGAACAGCCGCGCTGCCCAGTGCCCACGGCGCAACCCGACCAGCCAGAAACCACCGTCCGCCGCCGGGCCGAACACCGCATCGGATCGTTGCAAGGCTTTCAGCGCCTGGGCCACGTGATGGCGGCCAAGATCGGGGATGTCGCCGCCGACCAGAACCACCGGCCCGCCATGCCCGCCGTGCCCACGGTGCCTGCCGTGGCCCGCCATGGCCCAGGCCATGCGCCGGCCCAGATCGCCCCGGCCCTGCGGCTGGCGGTGCAGACCAGCCGGCCAGCGGGCAGCATCGGGCGAGACTGCCAGAACCGTTTGCCAGCGGGGGTCATGGCCGAGACGGCGCCAAAGGCGGTGCAGCATGGCGCCATAAAAGCGCCAGGCGGCCAAGGGGCCGATGCCTGCCGCCAGGCGGGTTTTCACGGCGCCCAGGCGCGGCGCTTTTACGAACAGGATCAGCCGGCCCCGTCTCACCGGTAGACCCGGGCAATTTGTTTCGGCGGAATGCCCAGATAGTAGAGCGCGAGACAAAGTAGATTTCGCGCCGGGCGGCGCCAATATCCGCCCTGTTGATACCGCGTGGCGGCGGTCCGGGCGGCGATGGGTAGTATTATCATACGTTTTCGGCCGATCCGCCGGACCAGATCCACGTCCTCCATCAGCGGCAGATCCCGAAAGCCGCCCACCTGGCGGTATAACAACCGCGACAGCAACAGCCCCTGGTCGCCGTAGGGCAGGCCCAATTTGTCGCAACGCCAGGCCACCATGCGCTCCAGCCGGCGGGCGCGGGGATGGTCGTCGTCGAGGGCAAAGCGGAACGCCGCCGCACGTCTGACGTTGTCCCGGTCGGCGACGAATTCTTCCGCCGCGAACAGCCATTCCGGATCCAGAATGGTGTCGCAATGCAGGAACAACAGCCATTCGCCCCTCGCCGCGATGGCGCCCCGTTGCAATTGCCCACCCCGCCCCCGTGGCCCCGTCACAACCTCCGATTCCAGTGTCCGGGCAAGATCAGGGGTGCCGTCGGTGGAACCGCCATCGCTGATCAGCACCTCTTTGATCAGGCCGCTGTCCAACCCCGGAGCCAGCGCGGCCAAGGCGGCGGGCAGGGTCCGGGCGGCGTTCAGCGTGGGTATGACGACGGAAATCATGGCATCTGTATAACCGAAATTCCGCAATAAAACTCCGTCGTGACATTTGATCTAATTTTGTTCTTATTTTGTTCTTGACTCTATTGTCGTGACTCGTAAGAGTCGGGCAATCATGGACGACGACACCACACATCGCATGCATCCCGTCGGCCGCCGGGGCCGGGGGGCGGTCAGCAACCAATCGGGCCGCTACGAGGGGCACGCGCGGGAATGGTGCGACGACGGCTGGGGCAGCCTGGACCAGGCCCCGCCCAGCCTCGCCACATCCCTGACCAAAGATACCAGCCGCAAGGTGATCAGCTTCAACGAATCCCCCGATCTTGGCTTTGACCGGTCCATCAATCCCTATCGCGGCTGCGAACATGGCTGCATCTATTGTTTTGCCCGCCCCACCCATGCGTGGCTGGGCCTGTCGCCGGGCCTGGATTTTGAAAGCAAGCTGTCGTTCAAGCCCGATGCCCCGGCGGTGCTGGAGCGGGAATTGCGCCGGGCCAGTTACAAATGCCGGGTCATGGCCTTGGGCACCAACACGGACCCCTATCAGCCGGTGGAGCGGCGGCTGTCGGTGACACGGGAATTGCTGCGGGTGCTGGACCGTTTCAATCATCCGGTTTCCATTGTCACCAAATCCAACCTGGTTTGCCGGGACATTGATATTCTGGGCGCAATGGCCGCGCGCGGCCTGGTCAAGGTCTCCCTCTCCGTCACCACCCTGGACCGCAAGCTGGCGCGGATAATGGAACCCCGCGCCGCCACGCCGGAGCGGCGCCTGGGCGCCATTGCGGCCCTGGCCAAGGCCAATATCCCCACGGTGGTGATGGTGGCCCCGGTGATCCCGGCACTGACGGATATGGAGATGGAGGCGATTTTGGGCCGGGCGGCGGCCAGCGGCGCCCTGGGCGCGGCTTATATCCTGTTGCGCCTGCCGCTCGAGATCAAGGCGTTGTGGCGGGAATGGCTGGGAGAACACTACCCCGACAGGGCCGAACGCATCATGCGCCATGTCCGCGAGGCACGGGGCGGCAAGGACTATGACGGCAAGTTCCACCAGCGCATGGTGGGCGCCGGCCCTTACGCGGACCTGATCGCGCAACGGTTCGCCCTGGCCTGCAATCGCCTGCGCCTAAGACGGGGGCGGGAAGAGGGAAAACTCGATTGCAGCCAGTTCTGTCCGCCCCTGGAACGGGACGGCCAGCTTTCATTGCTCTGACAATGGGGGATATGGTTTATGCACAGACATCAACCATCCGAAATAGGGGCCCGTCATGCTAACAGTTAAAACACCGCAAGATCTGAAACAACACGTGGGCGAGGAAATGGGCGTCAGTGAATGGGTCACCATCGATCAGCAGATGATTGACAAATTCGCCGAGGCCACGGGCGATCACCAATGGATCCATGTGGATGTGGAACGGGCCAAGCGGGAGCTGCCCATCGGCAACACCATCGCGCACGGTTATTTGACCCTGTCCCTGCTGCCGCGCCTTGGCAGCCAGCTGATGAAGATTGAAACATCCAGCCGAGGCGTAAATTACGGCTCCAACAAGGTGCGCTTCACGGGCATGGTGCCGGCGGGCAGCAAGGTCCGCATGCGTTCCACCCTGAAGGCGGTCGAGGATGTGAAGGGCGATGGCGTGCGCATCATCTCGGACGTGGCCATGGAAATGGAAGGCTCCGACCGCCCCGTCATGGTGGCCGAGACGATCAGTATTTCTTACGCCTAAAACGCTTCCGGGTTATGATGGCCCGTGAGCGAGCGCCATGAGTGAGACAACACGACGCAGATTGGTGGCCATCGTATCGGCCGACGTGGTGGGCTATTCACGCCTTATGGGCGTGGACGAAGTGGGCACCCACGCGCGCCTAAAGGCCAATTATTCTGATCTGGTCGAACCGAAGATTGCCGCCCATGAAGGCCGCGTGGTCAAGCTTATGGGTGACGGCCTGCTGGCGGAATTCCCCTCGGTCGTGAATGCTGTTGAATGGGCCCTGGATTTGCAAACGCGGGTCGCCAGCGGCAATGACGATATACCACGCGATCAACGGATCGAATACCGGGTCGGAGTCAACCTGGGCGATATCATCGTCGACGGCGACGATATCTTCGGCGACGGGGTCAATGTAGCCGCCCGCCTGCAGGAAATCGCTGAACCGGGCGGAATTGCGATTTCCGGTAATGTGCAGGAGCAAATCCGCGATAAGTTGGATTTTGCCTTCTTTGATCACAGTATGTGCGAGATGAAGAACATCGCCCGTCCGGTCCATGTCTGGCGTTGGTCTCCGGGTGGCGCGAGCGAAACGGCCCCGAAGGCTGACGCCGATCCCTTACCCTTGCCGGATAAACCCTCCATCGCCGTGTTGCCATTCGATAATATGTCGGGCGATCCGGACCAAGAGTATTTTTCCGACGGCATTTCCGAAGATCTGACAACCGCGTTGTCACGCTTCGACGGCCTGTTCGTAATCGCCCGCAATTCCGCCTTTACCTACAAGGGCGAGGCGGTGGACGTACGTCGGGCGGGCCGAGAATTGGGCGTTCGCTACATCCTGGAAGGCAGCGTGCGACGGTCCGGAAGCCGAGTTCGAATCAACGCTCAACTGGTGGATGCGGAAGCTGATCGCCACGTTTGGGCTGACCGCTTTGATCGGCAAATTGACGACGTGTTCGAATTGCAGGACGATATAGTCGCCACTATCGCCGCCACGGTGGGACCGGAAATAACCCTGGCCGAAGTTGAACGGGTGCGCGGCAAGCGGCCTGAAACACTTGACGCCTGGGATTATTATTTGCGCGCCATCGCGGCGCAACACAAGATGACCAAGGAAAGCGTCAACGAGGCCATAGAGTTTCTCGAGAAGGCCGTCGCGTTGGAGCCGGAGTTTGCCAATGCCTATGCCTTGCTTGGCATTTGCCATGCCCACATTGGGGTGCTTGGATGGGTGCGCCCGGTACGTCACGCCTATGAAAAAGCGCGCGCCTTCGCGGATGAAGCAATCCGTTTGGCGCCGTCCAGCCCGGAGACAAATTACGCGCTAGCGATGGTGCTGGTAATGACCGGAAAAGCGGACCAGGCCAAGACGGCCGCACGGCGCGCCCTCGATCGCAATCCAAATTTTGCGGAGGCCCACGCGATCCTCGGGATGGCGCTTACATTATGCGGTGAACTAAAGGAAGGTTTGGCCGCCTGCCATCAAGCAGCCCGCAACAATCCAAGAGAGACCCGCGGCATCTGGTTGTACAACGCCATGGGGCATGCCTATTTCATGCTGGGTGAATACGATCAAGCCATAGACATATCGAAAAAAGGCCTGCATCAGGATCCTACTCTCATTGGCGCGCTTTTGACCTTGGCCGGAACCTATGCCGTGTTGGGCCGCAAGGAAGAAGCAAATCATTATATTGAAGATCTACTGCGCCTCATCCCGCGTTACTCCTTGCGGGCTTTGCGCAAAACCCCGATGTTTGTCGACCCTGAATTGATTGAAAAACTGGTTGAAAGCCTGCGTCTGGCCGGATTGCCTGAATAATGCCAGCTGACTAAATCAGAGCGTGTCTAGGCCATTCCGATGAGGCTGATCTACAGACTAAGCAGAAGCGGTTCGTCCAGGGTATGCCAATCCTCGTCCTTGGGTCCGCCGTCCATGTACATCAGCAAACCGAACGTCGCGGGGCGGTCCAGGGAGGTGAGCGGGCAATGCCAGGTGCCCGCGTTATAGTTGATGCCCGTGTTCCCGGGCACCGTGAAGGCCCGCAGGGTTGATGGATCGGGCGGGCCGTCGATACCCGTTGGCTTGGCCACCACGACGAGATAGCGGTCGCAGTCCAGGGGCAGGAAGGCCTGGGATGACAGCGGGTGCCGCTCCATCTTCGGCACTTCGAGGGGCAGCGCCTCTGGCGGCTGGGCCCGGGTCACGGCCAAATTGATGTCCACGCCGGGGCGGCCGTTGCTCAACTGCGCGGCATAATTCTTGCGGCGATCGGGGCTGGGATCGGACAGCACCTGGCCATAGGGTTCAAAGGCGGCGGCGTCGATTGGCTCGGCGGTCAGTTTACGCATGATGTTCCCCTTGCGGCAGGCGCCATTGTTCATCTGGCAGCATAACGCGAAACCGCGAACATGCCATATTGCCATGCACCTTCACATCATTTCTGGTCCGGCGGTGTTATCAAGTACGCTCATTCTTCCGGTAGTCCGGCTTTGCGCAGGCCATCAAGAAAGGGTTCTATGTCGGGCCAAAACGGCATTTCGCGCACGCGCTTGATCGTATTACCTGGAATCAGTCGGAGTACCTGTTTAATATCGTCGCGGGCTTCGTCATCCCGCCCCAACATGGCCAACGCCGCCGCGCGCTGACGATAGAGGGCGGGATGATCCGGATTGCTTCTGATCGCCTCGTCGGCACCCCTTACAACGTCGTCATAACGTTCCGCGCCATAGAGGCCGATATTATACAGGATCCGCCACATGCCAGCGCTCGGGTCGCGTGGGCTCAGGCGCGAGGCCAGGTCAAAATGCTCCCGCGCCGACGCAAAGTCACCACGAATAGCCTGAATTCCGCCCATGAAACCGTGCGCCATGGCAAAGTTCGGATTGATCCGCAAAGCCTTTTCATAGGCTTGCCCCGCACCTTCCACTTCATTCGTCGTATAAGCGGTGACCATACCGGAAACCACATGAGACAGGGCGTCATCGGTGTCTATGGACACCGCCTGGCGGGCAATCACGACGGCCTCGGCCCGGTCGGAAACCGGGTCATCGGACCAATCGTAAAACGAGCTGAGGAATAGTACATAGGCGAGCCAGCTATGGGCTTGAGCGTTGCGCGGATCTTGGCGAATGGCGGTGCGGAACAGAGGCATCGCCGCGCGTACGCCTTCCTTGTCCAGCGATGCCAACAATGCACGGGCCCGCAACAGGCTGTCCCAGGAGGACAATTGTGTTGCGGATAATTTGACGGAACGCTCCACCTCCGCCTGGACGAAGCGGGGGGCGACGGCACTGACAATGGCCGCCGTGATCTCGTCCTGCAGGGCGAAGATATCGGTCAAATCACCGTCGAACCGGTCTGCCCACAAATGCGTGTTCGTCGCGCCCTCGATCAACTGCGCGGTAACACGGACCCGGTTGCCAGCCTTACTAACACTGCCTTCGACCATATAGCGGGCATTTAATTCCCTTGCGACGACCGTGAGGTCCTTCGCGCCTCCCTTGTAAACAAAGGTCGAGTTGCGCGCGATGACCAGAAATTCACGGAAGCGGGACAATTCGGTGATGATGTCCTCGGTGATGCCGTCGGCGAAATATTCCTGATCCGCATCGCCGGACAGGTTGTCGAAAGGCAGCACGGCAATGGAGGGTTTGTCGGGCAGGGCCAGCGCCTCTCCGGTCGTCGGAACTGAGGATGCCGTAGGCGTCCATTGCCATACCCGGACAGGACGAGAGATGTTCTTAAGTATCTGATCACCGGCATCGATAAATCCGACCTCGATGCGGCCAGCGATATTTTCATGCGCGGTGCCGGAAATCACGACGCCACCGGCTTCGCAAAATGCCTCCAACCGGGCCGCTACATTGATGCCGTCGCCAAATATGTCATCACCTTCGACCACCAGGTCGCCCAGGTGAACGCCGATACGGAAGACAATGCGTTTGTCTTTGGCGACCGACACGTTACGCCTTGCCATGGCCTGTTGAACGTCGATCATGCACTGGGTGGCTTCCACGACGGAAGGGAACTCCAGCAACAAGCCATCGCCCATTGTCTTGACGATCCGGCCGTCGTGTTCGGCAATCCTGCCGTCAATCAATTCCGCCCGTTAGTTACGCAAGGCCGCAAGGGTACCAGCCTCGTCCGCGCCCATCAGGCGCGAATAGGCAACAACATCAGCAGATACGATGGCCGCCAGCCTGCGTTGCGTTTCCTCTCTCATGACGCCAGCTTAA
>JAPYUH010000030.1 GCA_029936195.1 Alphaproteobacteria bacterium | reverse complement strand
ATTATCCGCCATTGCGCCAGCGTCCCCTGCAGGGCTGTCGCGGCGAGGGAAAAGGTCGCGGTCAGCGCCACCGGATGCCGCAGCCCGGCTCGTCGGCGTTTGAGGGCCGAAAACAATAGGATCACGGGGGCCGCCGACGGCACCATCATGGCGATCATCATGATCCACCACATCAGGAAAACCAGAACACCGAGGGAAAATGACCAAACAACGGGCATCCAGATGGCCGTGGGCCCGGCGGCCATTTTCACGGCCGGTATCTTCATGCCAACACCAAATATGGTATAGGCAGAGGCAAGGATAATCAGTCCGCACAGACCCGCACAGACAATATATCGGTCCCGTTTCAAAAGGTGATCCAGCGGGCTGGGCGCGATCATGGCAGGTATTTTCACCCAACCCGGCCCCGTTTGTCAAAAACCCGCCGGTATCCAGGCTCGGGATTCATTGATTGAGATAGGTTGTGACGGCCGTTTCCATCACGGTCAGCATGAAGGTTGGAGGTCAGCCCGCCTTTTGTCTTGCCGATACGGCGGCGAAGGCCCGCTTTTTAAGCAGGCTGGACGCGGTGCTGTGCGGTGCGGCGGCCTTTGAGGTGCGCAGCTTCGATCTGGCTTTGTTCCCGCGCGCCCTCGTCGGCGGCAAGCCCGGCCACCCGGCTGGGCATGGAGTCCCCGCGCCACAAAAATTAATGCGACCTATCCTCGTGCGCTTGCAACAGCCGTTCTGGGACATCCGGCCCATTTTGGCCTGTGTGGCATTCCGTGAGCCGTGCAAAGGCGTCGTAAAATTCTGCCCCGTTCGCTACCCCGAACGATATCAGCTGATGTCGTTATTACTCACGTATTTGAAGTTGTTGGCGCGCCCGGGAAGATTCGAACTCCCAACCTCCTGATCCGTAGTCAGACGCTCTATCCAGTTGAGCTACGGGCGCGCACGCCTGACATCGGTTCACGCTGTCGGCGAAGTCGCCTACCTAAACAAAAGCCCCGCCCAAGGCAAGGACGATACGAAGGGCAAATGGAATTTTTCAATCTTTACCGCAATCGCAACACACCTTGTCCGATCTTTCCACATTGGGTAAACTCCGCCACATAAATGTTCGATGAGGGGCTAACCAAGAATCTAAAAAGGGGGGTCCGGGGCCAGGGTAGGCGCTAGCGTGTCGCGCCAGCGCTTTTTTTGCATAAATCGTGCGGAATTACCTGTATCCTTGCGGTCGAATAGACTATGACTGAAACGGCTGGCTGTAGGGTCACGAATATAGCCATGAATGTGATGGCTTACGTGACTGGGGTATTAAGGACCTTGGATTAAATGGCTTTTTGGGTTCGCCTGTCAGGGAGAGTGAATTTGCGCAGGTCGACGGTGGCTGTCCTAGGGGCGGCAATTTTGCTTTCGGGATGTTCGTTCGCGTCCGATTCCTTGTGGCCGTCGCTTACAGGTGACGAGCCCGCGGGCAATACGGCGGGCCAACCATCCAAACGTGTATCAATTCCGCCCAGCCAGGCCGAATTAAATAGACAACCAACCTTCACGCCGCCGCCGCCGAATTTGGTGGCCGCGCCGCCGGTGATGTCATCGGTGGTGGCGACGGGCCAGCCCACGGGAACATTGGTCGGGCAAAAGGTCGGGCAGTTGCGGGGCGAACTGCAGCGGTTGAAAGGCCAATTGGGCGCGCAGAACGGCCAGTTGCAGCAGATCCGCCAGATCACCACCAACAACGCCCAGCGTTATCATGGCACCGTGGCCGCCGTGACGGCCCGGTTGCAGCTGGGCACCACGCCGGGCAATCCGATCCTGGTCAACCAGTGGAACGCCGCCCAGGCGGAGCTGGACCGCATCAGCAGCGACATCGCCACCATGAACAGCCTGGCCAACCAGATCGCCTCCAATTCGTCGCTGGCGGCCTATGTGCTTGAATCGGCCCGCGCCGCCTATGGCCTGACCGGCGCCATTGACGAGGACCATCGCCAATTGGCCCTGCTGGAGGACAAAACCAACCGCGCCGTGGTGCTGATTGACCGCCTGCTTGGCGAAATCAACGAGGACGTGGCGCGCCAGACCTCTTATGTGGCCGGTGAGCGTAGCAATCTGACCACCCTGGCCTCGGCCATCAAGAACGGCGAATTGCACGGCAGCAGCCTGATGGCACGGGCTTTCGCCACGGCCGGACAGGCACCGGGGCCGGTCTATTCCGTCTCCTCGACACCGCGCAGCGGCTTCATCGCCGGCGGACGCCAGCCATTGGTGGTGATCCGTTTTGACCGGCCCAACGTGCCATATCAACAGGCGCTGTACACGGCGGTGGCAAAAACCCTGCAGGTGCGCCCGGAAGCGAACTTTGATCTGGTCGCCGTAACGCCGGGACGGGGCAGCACCTCGGAACAGGCCATGGCGCAATCCACCGTCAAGAAACACACCAACGGGGTGCTGAAATCCTTGATGGACATGGGCCTGCCGGCCAGCCGGATCTCACTGTCCGCCTCGTCATCGGCCACGTCGGCCAGCAATGAAGTGCATATTTACATTCGCTGACCGTAATTTAATTTGTGAAAAGGCGGCGCATGGTGCGCCGCCTTTATTGCGTTCAGCAGAAATATTAGCCGGGCGCGCAGGCCCTGATCACTGCCTCGAAGGTGGCCTTGGCGCCTGGGCCGCGGGCAAAGGGGCTGAGGATGGGCAGATCGATGCCGCTGTCCCGGTAGGCCTCGATCCGCTCCCGGCACTGGTCCGGCGTGCCGACGATGGCGGTGGTATCGATCATGGCATCCGTGATGCAGCGTTCCGCGCCCTCCCGGTCGCCCTTGGCAAAGGCCGCGGCCGCGGCGGCGGTTTCTTCTTCAAAGCCATAGCCGGCGATCATTTGCCGATAGCGGGGAAAGAAGCCCACATAAAAGGCCAGGCCGGGACGCATGGCGTCCATGGCGCCGGCCCGGCCATCGGACACGGCAATGGGCATCAATGTCGCGACCTCGATTCTGTCCGGATCACGGCCGGTCAGCGCCGCCCCTTCCGACAGGCATTGTTTGACCTGGGGGCCGGTTTGCAGGGTACTGCGGGTCAGGATAATGCCGTCCGCAATCTCGCCACAGACGGCCATCATCTTGGGCCGGACCGCCGCCGCATAGATCGGCAGATCGGCGCGCCGCGGCTTAAACCACAGATCGAAATGTTCGATGCTCACGGTCTCGCCCTCGAAACGCGCCACCCCCGTCTCCAGCAACTGGCGGATGATTGCCACGCTTTCCCGCAGTCGGGTGATGGGTTTGCCGTATTCGATGCCATGCTCCGGCCCGACCTGCACCTTGTGGGAGGAACCGAGGCCAAGGATAAAGCGGCCTTGGGATAGTTCATCCACCGTGGCGGCCGCCATGGCGATAGTCGGGATGGAACGCACATAGACGCTGGAAACGGCCGTGCCCAGCTTGATCCGATTGGTCTGCATGGCGCAGCCCGAGAGGACAGAGAAC
The DNA here is from genome assembly GCA_029936195.1 of Alphaproteobacteria bacterium. Classification (GTDB taxonomy): domain Bacteria; phylum Pseudomonadota; class Alphaproteobacteria. The sequence goes on along the minus strand of JAPYUH010000030.1, from coordinate 23,120 downwards.
TGATCGCCGCCATGACCTTCCGCGACCCAGGCGGACTCATAGCCAAGGGATTCCGCCAGGCTCACCAGTTCCACTATTTCCGAAGGGTTGGGGCCGCCGGAGACGGCGATACCAAGTCTATTCATCACGTACCTGCTTTCATGTTCCGACTTTCAGGGGAGAGACCAGGCCCCGCAATGTCGCCAGAACACTTAATGGCGTCAGCAGGCCGGTGGCCGGGTTATCGGGAGAGGGGATGCCTTCGATGGTCATTTCGAAACGAGTGGCATCCGAATCGACCTTGATGGTGTGGGTGTTGCGGCTGACGCCCGGGTCGGCCCAAATTTCGATGGTGGTTTGGTCCGGGCCATTGCCCGCCAGGCTCAAGGCGGCGGCCACGTTGACATTGGCGGGAAAGCCCCGGGCCGCCGCGCGCGCGGTGCCTTGGAAGACCAGTTTGGCCGTCTTGAGGTTTTCGACATTGATATTGTTCGCCACCAGGTGTGGGGCGCCGGCCAGGCCATTGGGCGGCTTGCGGGTGACCATGTGAACGGAATGGATAACGCCCTCGGCCGCCGCCCGTACCGCATCCAGGCCCACGAGCGCGCCGGTGGGAACGATGATGCGGGCGCCGGTTGCCGCGGCGCGCCCTTCCAAATGGGGGTGGCGCAACAGGGCGCCGCAGCTTAGGGGAATGAAGATCCGCCCCGCCTCGATCGCCGCCTCCGCCACCTCGGCGAAGACCGCCGCAGGGGCGCATTCCACCACCACCTCCGCCATGCCGGCCAATTCCGCCAGGCTGACCACGGGCGGCGGCGTCGCCATGCCAGCCATGCGGGCCCGGGCGCCGTCGTGATCACGGGCCGACGCGGCGGTCAGTTTCAGACCCGGTATGCCAGCATCCAGGCCACGGGCCACCGTGGCGCCGATGGCCCCGAAACCGCCAATGGCAACGGTCAGGTCCGTCATGCCTTAGCCCGCGTCCGGATTATAGACCTTGATGGGATGATAGGATTTGTAGACGTCTTTCTGATCCGCCCACATTACGCCCGTGGCGGCCCCGCCATCCACTACCAGAGCCTGCCCGGTGACAAAGCTGGACCGGTCCGAGGCCAGGAACAGCGCCATCTGGGCAATATCGTCGGGCATGCCCGTGCGCGGTATGGGTTGGCGCACGGCGTAGGTGTGATGCACCTTTTCGATCAGCTGGTCCGAGCGGCCGACAGTGTTGGCCGACAGCGGCGTGGCGATGTAGCCAGGGCAAAGCGCATTGACGCGGATGGAATGTTCGCCCAGTTCCATGGCCGTGACCTTGGACAGATGCACCACCGCCGCCTTGGCCGTTGAATAAATGATCGGCCCACGCCCGGCGGTCACGCCGGCGATGGAACCGGTGTTGATGATGCTGCCCGATTGCTGTTTCTTCATGATGGGCACCGCGTGCTTCATGCCGAGGAAGACGCCGCGCACCAATACATCCATGGTCATGTCGAATTCATCGGCCGGCACATCCTCGATCGGTCCCAGCACGCCACCAAAACCGGCATTGTTGAACATGCAATCCAGACGGCCCCAGCTTTCAACCGCCAGATCCACCACCGCCTTCACCTCGGCCTCCTGGCGCACTTCGACCTGGCAGAACAGGGCGTCCGCGCCCAGTTCCGCGGCCAGGGCTTCGCCGCGCTGCCGCTGCATGTCGGCGATCACCACTTTCGCGCCCTCGGCCACGAACAGCCGCGCCGCGCTTTCCCCAATGCCACTGGCCCCACCCGTGATGACCGCAACCTTACCCGCCAGTTCCGCCATTTGCTTTCCCTCGTAATTTTTTTATCTGCCTCGATTAGAGCATGCAAAAGAGTGCATGCACAGGTGCGCGGGGCGTAAATCACTGTTATATAACGTCAACCAATGAAGACAGGCGGGGGGAGGAATTTGATGACTGCGAACGAAATCGCCAGGGTGCAAAGCTATCTACGCCGGGTCTTGTCCAATGAACGCATCGCCATCACGCCGCCAATACGCCAGGGCGCGCCGGTGGAAGTGACCGTTGCCGGGGAATTTATCGGGGTGTTGTACCGGGACGATGATGAGGGCGAGGTGTCGTTCTCGCTGAATATCTCGATCCTGGAAGAAGACCTGCCGCCGGTGGCCTAAACCATGCCGGATCATGCCCTTCATTCCCATTTGTCGGATACCGAATTAAGGGTCCGCGCGCTGGAATCGCTGTTGGCGGATAAAGGCCTGGTTGACCCGACCGCCCTGGACGCCATCGTCGATACCTACGAGAACAAGGTTGGGCCCCGCAACGGCGCCCGCGTGGTGGCCCGGGCCTGGGTTGACGAAGACTTCAGGCAATGGCTGCTGCGGGACGGGACGGCGGCTATTGATTCCCTTGGCTACGTTTCCACCCAAGGGGCCGATATCGTAGTCCTGGAGAACACCGCCACGGTGCACAACATGACCGTCTGCACCTTGTGCTCCTGCTATCCCTGGGCCGTGCTGGGCCTGCCGCCCGCTTGGTACAAGTCTTTTGCCTACCGGGCCCGGGCGGTGAAGGACCCGCGCGGGGTGCTGGCGGAATTCGGCCAGGTTATACCGGCCGAATTGGAGGTCCGGGTCTGGGACAGCACGGCGGAGGTACGCTATATGGTCCTGCCCCAACAGCCCCCTGGCACCGAGGCATTAAGCGAGGATGCCCTGGCCGATCTGGTGACCCGCAATGCCATGATTGGCACCGAACGCCTTGGCCAGGATCGGGGCCGGGGTTAGGGCCATGGATGGTATTCACGACATGGGCGGCATGGACGGTTTCGGCCCTATCCCCATCGAACAAAATGAACCGGTTTTTCATGCCCCGTGGGAGGGCCGGGTCTGGGCCTTGAACACGGCGCTGGGCGCCTGGGGCAAATGGAATATCGATGCGGGCCGCTATACCCTGGAGCAGCTGGACCCCGCGCTCTATCTGAGCTCCAGCTACTATCAACGCTGGCTGTATCGGACCGAGAACATGCTGGTGGACCACGACATGGTCAGCCGGTCGGAACTGGAAACGCCGCCCGAAGAGCGACGCGTGACGGCCGAAAGGGAACCCTTGCCGCTGGACGAAATCCTGGTCCGCCAGCACAAGACCCGTTCCGCCAGGGTCCACGAGGATATCCCCGCCGCCTTCCAGGCTGGCGACAGGGTCCGGGCCCGCAACATCCATCCCACGGGGCATACCCGCATTCCCCGCTATGTGCGGGGGCGGGTGGGTGTCATAGACCGGGATCACGGGGTGTTCATATTTCCCGATACCCACGCTGTCTTTGCCGGCGACAAACCGCAGCATCTCTACAGCGTGCGTTTTACGGCGCGGGAACTTTGGGGCCCGGATGCCGATCCCGGCGACAAGATATATGTGGATATGTGGGATGATTATCTGGAGGTCCCATAAATGACCACCTCTCCCACGCCCTCGGAGCTGCCCTCCCTGCCCCGGGACGAGGACAGCCCGGTGTTCCGCGAACCATGGGAGGCCCAGGCCTTTGCCATGACCCTGTGGTTGCACGAACAGGGCCATTTCACTTGGCCGGAATGGGCCGAGCGCCTGAGCACCGAGATTACCGCCGCCCAGGATGACGGCGATTCCGACCGGGGCGATACCTATTATCTGCACTGGCTCAAGGCGCTGGAGGGTTTGGTGGCGGAAAAAGGCCTGCTCAGCACCGCCGATTTGAGCGACCGCAAGGCCGCCTGGGCCAAGGCCGCGCAGGCCACCCCCCACGGCCAACCCATCGAGCTGCCAACCGAGCCGTAAGTATTGATATGATGACGTGATTAATAAGGTGATGATTAAAACGGTGACGTAATACTTATATTACGGCGCAAATTAAAAACAGAATTATAATTTGTACATAGATATAAGTATTACGTCACCGTATTAAAATTCTGCCGCCGTGGGAAACCTGCCGTTCGACAACACCTTAATCGGTGATGTCGTTCCACAGTTCCTTGGCTTTCTTGAAAAAGCCTTCGCTTTCCGGGCTGGTGCCGCCGCCGCCAAGGGAGGCCTGGAACCGCGCCAATAGCTCCCGCTGTTCCTGGGACAAATTGACCGGCGTTTCCACCATGGTCTGAACGTACATATCGCCCTGGCCCCGACCACGCATGTGCGGCATGCCCTTACCGCGCAGACGAAACTGCCGGCCGGTCTGGGTGCCCTCTGGCAGGCTGACCGAGACCCGACCGCCATCCAGGGTGGGGACGTCGATGTCGCCGCCCAAGGCCGCCGTGGTCATGGCGATGGGCACGCGGCAATAGATATTGGCGCCGTCGCGCTGGAATACTTCATGGGCCTGAAGGGAAAGGAAAATATAGAGGTCTCCCGCCGGGCCGCCGCGCACGCCGGCCTCGCCCTCGCCGCTGAGGCGGATGCGGGTGCCGTCCTCGACACCGGAGGGAATGTTGGCGGAGAGGGTCTTGTCTTTTTCGATGCGCCCCGCGCCGCCGCAATTGCCGCAGGGGTTGGTGATCACCCTGCCCACGCCGCCGCAATTGGGACAGGTGCGTTCCACCGTGAAAAAGCCCGACTGCGCCCGTACCTTGCCATGGCCCTGGCAGGTGGCGCAGGTGGAGGGCTGGGAGCCGGCCTCGGCGCCCGTTCCGCCGCAGTCATCGCAGGCCGAAGTGGTGGGAATTGTGATCTTGGCGGCCTTTCCCGCAAAAGCCTCTTCCAGGGTGATGTCCATGTTGTAGCGCAGATCGGCACCCCGGTTGTTGCCGCCCCGGCGCTGCCGGCCGCCGCCCATGAACTCGCCGAACAGATCGTCAAACACGTCCGCGAAGGAGGAGCCGAAGTTGCCGTCAAAGCCGGCACCGCCGCCGCCATTTTGAAATGCCGCATGGCCAAACCGGTCGTAGGCCTCGCGCTTTTCATCGTCCGAGAGGATGTCGTAAGCTTCCGAGATTTCCTTGAACTTGGCCTCCGCTCCCGCATCGCCCTGATTGCGGTCCGGATGATATTGCATGGCCAGCTTGCGGTAGGCCTTTTTCAGATCGCCTTGGCCGGCCTGCCGGTCAACGCCGAGGATGTCGTAAAAATCCTGCTCAGCCATGGCCCCGGCCCCCCACGCTTACCAAACGCCCACACGAAAACGTCGGAGCGAGGCCCGGCAAGAAAAACTGTCCGCGCCGCCTTTGTTGGTTCAAGGACCAGACTGACATCGCAGCACCTGGCTTAAGCGGAGGTGCTTTTCTTGTCGTCGTCGTCAACTTCCTCGAAGTCGGCATCCACAACATCGTCCGCGCCCTCGGCTTCCGCCGCCGCCGGACCGTCGTCGTCGTCGCCAACCTCGGCATCCTGTTGCGCCTGATAGGCCATTTCGCCCAGCTTCATGGAGGCCTGCATCAAGGTTTCACTCTTGGCCTTGATATCGTCCAGATCGTCGCCTTCCAATGCCGTCTTCAACTGGGCCACCGCCTCTTCGATGCCGGCTTTCTCTTCTTCCGGCACCTTGTCGCCCAAATCGGCCAGACTCTTTTCCGTGGCGTGGATCAGGGCGTCGGCCTGGTTCTTGGTCTCGACCTCTTCCCGGCGCTTTTTGTCATCCTCGGCATGGGCCTCGGCATCCTGCACCATGTTTTCAATCTCGTCGTCGGACAGCCCGCCAGAGGCCTGAATACGGATCTGCTGTTCCTTGCCCGTGGCCTTGTCCTTGGCCGAGACGTTGACAATGCCGTTGGCGTCAATGTCGAAGGTGACCTCGATCTGCGGCACGCCGCGGGGGGCGGTTGGCAGGCCGACCAGATCGAACTGGCCCAACAGCTTGTTGTCGGCGGCCATTTCCCGCTCGCCCTGGAAAACACGGATGGTCACCGCCGACTGGCCGTCCTCGGCGGTGGAGAAGGTCTGGCTTTTCTTGGTGGGGATGGTTGTATTGCGCTCGATCAATTTAGAGAACACACCGCCCAGGGTCTCGATACCCAACGACAGGGGCGTCACGTCCAGCAGCAACACATCCTTCACGTCGCCCTGCAGCACGCCGGCCTGAATGGCGGCGCCAAGGGCCACCACTTCGTCCGGGTTGACGCCCTTGTGAGGCTCCCTGCCAAAGAACGTCTTGACGGATTCGATCACCTTGGGCATGCGGGTCATGCCGCCCACCAGCACCACTTCGTCGATCTCGCCGGCGGACATGCCCGCATCCTTCAACGCGGCCTTCAGGGGGGGCAAGGTACGCTGGATCAGATCATCGACCAGGGCCTCCAACTTGGCCCGGGTCAGTTTCATGGTCAGATGCTTGGGGCCGCTCGCATCAGCCGTGATGAAGGGCAGGTTGACTTCCGTTTGCACAGCCGAGGAAAGCTCGATCTTGGCCTTTTCCGCCGCCTCTTTCAGGCGCTGCAGGGCCAGTTTGTCCTCGCGCAGATCAATGCCGTTTTCTTTCTTGAACTCGTCGGCCAGGTAATTGACCACGACCAGATCGAAATCCTCGCCACCCAGGAAGGTATCGCCGTTGGTCGCCTTTACCTCGAACACGCCGTCACCGATCTCCAGCACGGAAATATCAAAGGTGCCGCCGCCCAAGTCATAAACGGCGATGGTCTTGCCGTCGGACTGCTTGTCCAGGCCATAGGCAAGCGCCGCGGCTGTAGGCTCGTTGATGATGCGCAGAACTTCCAAGCCGGCGATCTTGCCCGCGTCCTTGGTGGCTTGACGCTGTGAATCATTAAAATAGGCCGGTACGGTAATAACCGCCTGGTCCACGGTCTCGCCCAAATAGACTTCGGCGGTTTCCTTCATCTTTTGCAGAACAAAGGCGCTGATCTGACTGGGGGCGTATTTCTCGCCCTGAACCGTGACCCAGGCATCGCCGCTGTCGGCCTTGGTGATTTCAAAGGGCACGGTTTTGCGCATTTCCGTGACGGCCTTGCCATCGAAGGCGCGGCCGATCAGACGCTTGATGGCAAACAGGGTTCCATCGGGGTTGGTTACGGCCTGGCGCTTGGCGGGTTGACCCACCAGCATTTCGCCGCCCTCGCCTTCCGTGAAAGCGACCATGGATGGCGTGGTCCGCGTACCTTCCGCATTTTCGATGACCTTGCCGTCACCACCTTCCATCAACGCGACGCAAGAGTTGGTGGTACCAAGGTCAATCCCAATTACCTTACCCATGATAACTATCCTCCGTTGGCAGACCGAAGGCGGCCACTAAAGGCACCGCCGGGATCCCCAGTTGTCAGTAAATCAACCGCGAAAACAAACGCGACCGCGATTTGTATTGCGCCTGCGAGGTATATAGGTCCGACATAATCAGTGCGCAACCTTGAAATTAGCTAAAAATCGCAGAAAACATATCCAGATTTCAATATTTTTATCGCAATATACGGATGCCATGATGTTTTCGTTTCATATAAGCCGGTTTTCATGATTGTTTCAGCCTCCTACCGTACGGACATCCCGGCCTTTTACGGCACCTGGTTTGCCCGGGCCCTGTCGGCGGGAGAGGTGATGGTCGCCAATCCCTATGGCGGCAAGCCCTATCGCGTGGCCTTGCGGGGGGATGATGTCGACGGCTACGTCTTCTGGAGCCGCAACATGGCACCGTTCCGGGACAACCTGTCCGCTCTGGGCGCCTTGCAGTTGCCGTTCATGGTGCAATACACCGTCACCGGCTATCCCCGGCCCCTGGAGACCTCGGTCATACATGCCAGTCAGGCTATCGCCGATATCAGGGACCTGGCCCGCCAATTCGGGCCCCGCGCAGTGGTCTGGCGGTATGATCCGATCCTGTTCACCGATCAAACCGACGGCGCCTTCCACAAGGATAACTTCGCCGCCCTGGCCGCCGAATTGTCCGCTGAAGTGGACGAAGTGTGCATCTCCTTCGCGCAAATCTACCGAAAGACCCGGCGCAATCTGGATCGCGCCGCCGCCCGCCACGGTTTCACCTGGCGCGACCCCGGCTGGCCGGAAAAACAGGCCTTGTTGGATCATTTAGCCGACGTCGCCGCCGACCACGGCATGAACTTGACGGTTTGCAGCCAGCCAGAGGCCGCCGCCGCCCCGGCCCAATGCATCGACATCCATCGGCTTTCCCAATTGGCCGGATACGATATCACCGCCTGGCGCAAGGGAAACCGGCCCGGCTGCCACTGCGCCGAAAGCCGCGATATCGGCGCCTATGACACCTGTCCCCATGGTTGCGTCTATTGTTACGCGGTCACGGACCGGGACCGCGCGCTGGCAAATTATGCCAAGCGGCGCCATGATCCCGCTGGCCATCAATTGGCCGAATAAATCGCGTGGGCCGGTATGTGGGCGTTTCCGTCCAGGGCCCGGCAGCCGCTTCGAAACCAATATGCTGGCGCATCCGTTGCGCATCCGTGGCGCGTCGATGTCTGGGACCGTGGCGCGGCCGCCCTGATCCCGTAGCGGGCCTATGTGGACCCCGATACGCTGCTTGCCGAACCTGCCGCCGAGGGCGTCGCCGTCTAAAATTAAACGTCGAAGCCCCGGTAGGTGACAATGTCGTCGTTTGGGGTGCGCCGGGATTTGACCTCGTTGGCCGAAAATTCCTGATTGGGATAGCCCATGGCAATGCAGGTCATGATGGTCTGCCATTCGGGGATCTGGGCATGTTCGCGCACCACCGCCGACTGCATGATACCCTGGCCGTTGATCACCGTGCCCAGTCCCCTGGTCCAGGCGGCAAGGACCAGACCGTAGACCACGGCGCCCAGGTCGAAATGGCTGATGGTCGCGGGTTCCAGGCTTTTGTCGTAGGTCATGACAATGGAGACCGGGGCGTCAAACTGGCGGAAACCGCGCATGACCCAATCCTGACGCCGTTCCTTGTCATCACGGGCGATGCCCATGGCCTCAAACAGTTGCACGGCGACTTCGACTTGCCGTTGGCGATGAATGCCCTGATAACCATCGGCGCGCACGGGAATTTCCCGCTGCACCTCGGCGCCCGCCAGCATGCGTTCCGTGTTGCCCCTGCGAATACGCTCCAGCGGCTCGCCAGTCAGGACGTGAAAGAACCACGGCTGGGTATTCATGGATGAGGGCGCGCCCTTGGCGATTTCGATAACCTCCTCAATTACCGCTTTTGGCACCGGGTCCTTTTTATAGCCGCGAATACTCCTACGCTCCCGCACCAGGGTTTCAAAATCCATTACACCAGCCTCACAATGTACGCTTTCAAATCATCGGCTCTCAATTTGCCGGAGACAAACCGCATCACGCCCTTGCTCATGGACAGGGCGACTTTTGATTTGCCCGCGTCCGGGTCGAATACGAAACTGTCCAGGACGACGGAAGAGTTCGCGCCCACGGACAATATGGTGTTATCGTGGAAGACAAAGCGCGCCGCGCTATCCGCGCCGGTGTTCACCGCCTCGTTACTGAATACCTTGTCCTGCACCACCAGATTGCGGGTGTTGGCAGCCAAGACCCCGCGAACGGCCGCAATAATCTTATTGGCATTGCCGACCGCGACTTGGGCCTGAACCAGTACAGGATGGAGTGTCAATGTCATGACCGTCGCAAATACGGTCAATGTTCGAAGTAGCCGTTTCATGGTTGCCCCCTTTTGGCGTTTTTCCAACGGGCAGGAACTGTAGCGCAGATTATTTGTAACTAATACATTACAACAATGCTTAATAATGTCATGCTGTTGTATTGCAAATATCCCGCCAATTTCAGTTTTGGTATCGCACATGATCCCCTGATATGTTTGCAACAATAAATTTTTCGTTGTTTGGCGATCAGATGTGGAGCGGTACAAATGCAGACCACCATCACGGAGCATACGGTCAAGACCGACCGGCACACGACATTCTATCTTGCCGCCGGGCCCATGGAAGGACCACTGCTGATATTCATACATGGTTGGCCTGAACTTTCCACGAGCTGGCGCCATCAACTGCCCGCCCTGGCGGCACTGGGCTTTCGCTGTGTTGCGCCCGATATGCGCGGATACGGCCGTTCTTCGGTGCCTGGCCGCCATGAAGACTACGCCCAGGCTGAAATCGTCGCCGACATGATCGACCTGCTGAATGCGCTGGGTCGCGAGCAGGCGGTCTGGATCGGTCATGATTGGGGCAGCCCGGTGGTCTGGAACATCGCCTCCCATCATCCCGAACAGACCCGCGCGGTGGCCAGCCTTTGTATCCCTTATGGCGTTTTGGACAACGGACTGGACGCCCTAATCGCCCTGGTCGACCGCAGCGTTTATCCCGAAGACGAATTTCCCGCCGGACAATGGGAATACATGAAGTTCTATGAGGAAAATTTCGCCCGCGCCACCACCGGGTTCGAGGCCAACCCCCTTAATAGTGCCAAGGCTATATTCCGCCGTGGCGATCCCGACGGCCGGGGCAAGCCGTCGCGCACGGCCTATGTGCGCAAGCACAACGGTTGGTTCGGCCCCGACAACGCCGCCCCCGACGTGCCCAGGGACGATGCCGTCATATCCGAGGCGGACCTGTCCGTCTATGCCGCCGCGCTACAGCGCAATGGTTTCTTTGGCGCCGATTCCTATTACATGAATCACGCCGCCAACAGCGCCTATGCCCGGACGGCCGTCAACGGCGGCAAGTTGGCCATGCCCGTGCTGTTTATCGCCGCGCGATATGATTACACATGCGAAACCATCGATTCAGATCTGGCTAAACCTCAGATCGGCCTGTGCGCGGACCTGACCACGCGGGTGATCGACAGCGGCCACTGGATGGCCCAGGAGAAACCGGTGGAACTAAACGCCGCGCTGAGCCATTGGCTGGCCACTGGGGTGCCCGGCGTCTGGCCCTTGCCTTGAAGCTGTCGAATGGTTTTTCAAATTTGATTGAAATGCCCTATGGCATGGCGACGGACTGCCCCGTTCTGAGGGACTGGGTCACCGCATCAGACCATTCCATATACTTCACGGCGGTGGCGAGGTCCGTGTGGGTGACGGGCTCCGTGCCGCGAATGGCGTTGATGAATTCTTCCTCCACCCGCCAGGCGCCGCGTTTGGCCGGATCGATCTCGACGGCGCTCAAGCCGTCCTCGCCGCGCTTGCCGCCGAACAATGTCATGGGGTCCGATCCCGCCTGCAACAGCCGCAGGGTCCCTTCCGTGCCAAAGATGCAGACATCCACGCCGGCTGGCGCATGGCCCAGAACGGTGGAGACGGAAAACCGCAGCTGGCCGCCTTGCTCCAAATTGCCGATGATATCCACATGGTCGGGAATGGTCATGGCGACCCGCCGTCCCGTATCGTCGACCCGATGGGGCACTACGGCCTGGCCCACGGCCGCCACGGTCGACATCGGCCCAACCCAGCGCATCATGGCCTCGTACCAGATACCCATGGCCATGATGTTGTTGCCCGACATATCCCGGTCCTGGCGCCAGGTGATGGCGGAGTCCGGATTGGGAAAGTCCGCCATGGAAATCCTGCCATCCACGGTGATCAACTCGCCGATATAGCCGGCGCCGATCATCTCCATGATGGTGCGGTCAAAGGCCAAGGTGTGTGGTGCCGGCACGATTTGCGCCACCAGGCGCGGATGCCGGCGGGAAGCATCCAGCATCTCGTGACCTTGATCGGCATTCAGGGCCATGCGCGCCTCGCACAAAACATGCTTGCCGGCTTCAAGGGAGGCGATGGTCATGGGTGCATGCATATACGGCCAGGTGCCGATACAGACCGCGTCCAGGCTGGGATCCTCGATAATCTCCTGCCAATCGGCGGCCACGCGGGGAATATTGAATTCATCGGCGACCCGCTGGCCCGACGCCATGGTGCGGTTGGCCACGGACATGATCTCCACGCCGTCCTGGGCCAGCAGGCCGGGAATGTGCAGTTTTGTGGTATTGCCGCCGGCGCCAATGACGCCGATACGAATTTTGTCGCTATTATTGTTTGGGCTCATCAGTCTTCTCTTTTCAGGACGTTTGCTGGCGGTAAGATGAAGCAGCAGAAAATTAATCACAACATGTTTCGTGGAGGATGGTCGGCATGCAAGGTGTTTGGGTTGAAAAATTGACGGCGTTCGAGAATTTGGTGGTCGCGGACTGTCCCAAGCCCGAAATGCTGTCCAAGCAGGTGCGCGTCGCGGTGCAGGCGGCAGGCGTCAGTTTCGCCCAATCCCTGGTGGTCAAGGGGCAGTACCAGCGCAAGCCGCCCCTGCCCTTTTCGCCAGGCTCCGAGATCGCGGGCATCGTCATTGAAGCCGGCGCCGAGACCAGCCGCATCAAGGTCGGCGACCGGGTCTGCGCCATTGTCGAGTGGGGCGGCCTGGCGGAGGAAGCCGTGGCCTACGAGGCCAACACCTTTGTTTTGCCAGACAGTCTGGAGTTTCACCGCGGCATTTGTTTCACCAATTCCTACTCCACCTCCTGCGCCGCCCTGACCTGGCCGCATTTGCTCAACGTCAAGGGGGGCGAGACCCTGTTGGTGCACGGCGGGGCCGGCGGCGTCGGCATCGCCGCGATCGAGATCGGCAAGATCCTCGGCGCAACGGTGATCGCCACCGTTGGCTCGGACGAGAAGATGGCCGTGGCCAAGGCCCATGGCGCCGACCATGTGATCAATTACCGCGAAACCCCCTTTCGCGGCGCCGTATTGGAGATCACCAACGGCGACGGCGTGAACGCGGTCTATGACCCCGTGGGCGGCGACGTCTTCAAGCAGTCCCTGCGCTGCCTCGCGCCCGAGGGCCGGATCATGCCCGTGGGCTTTGCCGGCGGCGAGATCCAGCAAATCCCCGCCAATATCCTGCTGGTCAAGAACGCCACCGTGTGCGGCCTGAACATGGGCTATTACTTCGGTTGGAGCAACAAGGACACCCGCGGCCAGTTCTCTCCCCTGATGCAAAAACTACTCGCCAAACAATTCGCCTGGTTCGAAGCCGGCCTGCTGAACCCACGGGTCACACAAACGTTCGCCCTGGATGATTTTCAAGAGGCCATGGCCGTGGTCCTGGGCCGGCTCTCGCAAGGCAGGGTGGCCGTCGTCATGGGGGATGAGGCGCGCCGGCTGGGGAAGTGATTATGCGGGCGCTTCCGCCTTGAGCAGTGCCGCCACATAGCATTCCGAGGCGGCGGGGTCCTTAAACGGAAATGATCGTGTCGTCGCCGCCGATTCGCCCGGCACCCGTAACTTGAATTCCGCCATGGCCGCCCGGGCCTCCTACATGTGCCCCAGCATCGCGTAGGAGGCTTCGATAGGCCGGTGCGCGGCGGGCAGCGTATTGGACAGATCGTTAATCGCGCGTTCGCTCCATTGGATGAAGTCCTCATAGCGACCTTCGTGGAACAGGCACAATTGCTTGTAGGCATGCCACATGACGCTGGATGGATTGCGTGGGCCATGACGGATAGCGATGTCCTGACACTCCCAGGTTTGCCCGACGCAATCGAGAGATTGACGGAATTCCAATAGAAACACCGGATATCAAGTGCAGGTATCAATTTTCACAGATAGCAGCGAGTTTGCGTGTGGGCGCGCTCATTCTTCCGGCAGGCCTGCTTTGCGAAGGCCATCAAGAAATAGTTCGCGGTCGACCGGGTTTTGAAAGGGGAAGGTCGCCTCTATGAAAGATAGGACGAGATCGGGCTTTAAGTGGAGCGTTTCCGCCACCGCCCGGCGGGCCTCCTCATTCCGCCCTAAACGTCCATAAATACATGCCAGAATCCCATAGGCCAGCCAGCCTGCGTTGGCTTGCCTGACGCCTTTCAGGGCCCATGCCAATGCGTCCTCGTACTGCTCCCAGAGTAGTTGCGCCAGGGATCGGCCGCTCATAAATGTCCAGATCGCGGGATCATGGGGGTTAAGGCGTATGGCCCGATCAATTTGTTGGATAGCCTCTTCCTGTTGGCCAGCAAAATTAAGGGCATTTCCCAGGCCATAATAGGCATGCGCAAAACTTGGGCTAAGCTCGATCGACAGTTCCAGTTCAGCCACGGCGGTACTCAGATCACCCATCAGGGTGGATATCCGGCCCATGGCAAAATGCGCAAAAGGTTCCTTGTCGTCGGCCGCGATCGCCCGCCGGGATAGGGTTAGGCCCTCGCGCAGCAATTCATTGGGCGTGGTCGAATATCCAAACAGAACATCCCAATAATAGACATGCGCCAGCGCCGCCAAGGCGCGGCTGAATTCTGGGTCAAGTTCGATGGCTTTGCGGATTTGCTCCCGGGCCTTGGCGTTGTCGTCCTTGGTCCCTTTGTAATGATGCCAAAGTCCGCGCTGGAACCAGGACCAGACATCCAAGTTTTCGGGCGACTTTTCGATGGCTCTTTGCTGTTCGGCCTTGGCCAGCTCCGGTTCTATCGCGGCAATGAGTGTTTCGGTAATTTCGTCCTGCAGCGCGAATATGTCGCTGAGATCGCGGTCAAATCGTTCCGCCCAAACATGATTTCCGGTTGCGGCGTCAATTAATTGTGCTGTGATGCGGATCCGCTCACCACCCTTTCTTACGCTGCCTTCCAGCACGTAACGTACGCCCAACTCGCTTGCCACCTGATGCACGTCCGGCGATGATCCCTTGTAGGAAAACGAGGAATTACGCGCGATCACGAAAAGCCATCGGATCTTCGAAAGCGCCGTAATGATATCTTCGGTGAAGCCGTCGGAAAAGCACTCCTGCTCTGGGTCGCCGGACATGTTGTCGAATGGCAGCACGGCGAAGGGGGGTTTGTTGGGTAGTGCCAGGGGTTCCTTTACGGTGCCGCCATCGCCGGATACGAACACCCGGACGGCTTCGGCGATGTTTTTCAGTTGTTTTTCGCCGGCATCGCGAAAGCTGCCTGCAAGCTTGCCGTCGAGAAACCTTCGCGCCGTGTCAGACAGGGCAATGCCGCCCAGCGCCGCGATCTCCTGCAATCGCGCGGCGATATTGACGCCGTCACCGTAGATATCCTCGTCTTCGTGGACGATGTCGCCGATGTGGATGCCGATACGAAGCTTGATGATCTCGTGACCCGCAAGGTCGTCCTGGACTTGCAGCGCGCAATTGACCGCATCGACCACCGAGGCGAATTCCACCAGCCAGCCGTCGCCCATGCTTTTAACCACGTCGCCGCGATGCGCCGTGACCACATCCGACAGTCTTTGGCGCAATTCCCGCTAGGCCTCAAGCGTGCCGGTTTCATCGGCGCCCATGAGCGTGGAATAACCAGCCACGTCGGCGGCCAGGATGGCGGCGAGTTTTCGAGTTGGTGCTGTCATGGGTTGAGATTAGCGGCATGCAGCCTGTTAATCCACGCGCAATGGTGGGGTGACGGCTAGGCGGTAATCCTCGCCGCCTCGGCCAGGCTGGCGATCATGGCGGTGCGGCGCAGGTAGTCGCGGGTTTTATTCGGGTCGGCGGAGACCTCCGCCAGGAAATCGCGAAAGGCCCGTTGGCCTTCCGGCGTGCTGGCCTCCAGGTTCTGTTTGTTGCGGATCGTGTGGGTGTTGACGTAATCAAGGGCGATGGGGTGGCGTTGGGCTTCGTACAGCGCCAGATGGCTCTCGGGCCGTTCGCCATGCCAGACCGCCGTCAGCTTTTCCGCCAGGTTGAAGGCATCGTGAATGCCGCCGTTCATGCCCATGCCGCCCAGGGGGTTGTTGATATGGGCCGCGTCACCGGCGATGAAGGCGCGGCCGCGGCGATAGTGCTTGGCCACCCGTTGATGCACCCGGTACAGGGTGGTGTGACAGTGCTCGTAGGTGCCGGGTTTGGCATGGGCCCATTGCATGCGGGCCTCGATACGATCTGGGTCGAAGATCTCCGCTTCTGTTTCCGAAGCTTTAGTGGGAAACATGGTCCGCCACAGGCCCGGCACCTTGAGCAGGAAGAACCATTGCGCCGGGTCGGCGAAATAGTTGACATGGGTCAAATCAGGCATGGCGGTGGCAAAATCAAAGGGCGTTGAAACCACCAAAAACCGCTCGTCCCAGGTGAAGCCCTCGAACGGAATATCCAGCGCCTGACGCACCACGCTGTTGGCCCCCTCCGCCCCGATCAGCCAACGGCCGTCGAAGCTTTCTTCGCCATCGGGCGTCATCACCTCCGCCGTGACACCGTCATCATCTTGACGGAGCCCGGTGATGGCGTGGTTGAAATGGATCTCCGCGCCGCCCTGGGCCAACAGCCAAGCGTGCAGCAGATGGTTCAGCTTGAACTGTTCGCATTGCACCCGAAAGGGATGCGCGGTTTCGTCCCGCAGCAGGCTAAAATCAAACTCCGCCAGGCAGCCCTCGTCGCGGCCGCGGAACTGAAATTTTGGCGCCACCAGGCCCTGATCAATCAGGCTTTTGGTGGCACCGTAGGGTGCCAGCATATCCAGGGTCGGGGGGTGAAAGGTGGAGGCGCGCAGATTTTCCGGTAATTGCGCCTCGGCCTCGAAGATGGTGACGGGGATACCGGCACGGGTCAGATAGGCCGCCGCGCTCAGCCCCACCGGGCCGGCCCCGGCGATCAGGATACGGTCACCATTCATCCCTATGGCGCGGTCCAGCCGCCGTCGACCATAATGGTGGTGCCGGTGATCAGGGCGGCGGCGGGGGAAGCCAGGAAGACCACGGCGCCCAGCACATCCTCTATTCTGCCAACACGGCCCAACGGGATGCGGGAGGTCAATTCGGCAGCCACCTCCCGGTCCGCCAGACGGTCCTTTAGCATGGGCGTGGCGATGGCGGTGGGGCCCACGGCGACCACGCGGATGTTCCGGGGCGCCAGTTCCACGGCGGTGGATTTGGTCAAGCCCTCGATAAAGTGCTTGGTGCCGGAATAGATCGACATGCCGGGCCGGCCCACCTTGCCGAAGGTGGAAGACAAATGGATGATCGCCCCGCCCTCTCCCCGGTCCGCCATGATCCGGGCCGCCGCCTGGGCCACCAGAAAAGCGGCGCGGATGTTTAGATTCAACATCAAATCCAGGGTCTCCACATCCGCCTTCAGGAAACCCATGGGGACGTTGGTGCCCGCGTTGTTAACCAGAATATCCAAGCGCTCGATGCCCTCGAAGGCGGCCGTCAGCGCGGCCTGGTCGGTGACATCGCAGGTGATGGCGGTGGCCTTGCCGCCCTTGGCCTCGATCTCGGCCGCGACCTCCGCGATCTCGGCCCCGGTGCGGCTCATGACGATGACCTCGGCGCCCGCTTCGGCCAGGGCCAGGGCGCAGCCCTTGCCGATGCCCCGCCCCGCACCCGTAACCAGGGCGACCTGGCCATCGACCCGCATGGAGGGAAGGACAGAATTTTGTGTGGTCATGCTCATACAACTTCCGAAACGACGACGTTCAACAATACCTGGCGCCGCTCTTCCCGCACCATTTTGACGGCGCGGGCCAGGGCGTCGGGCAAGGCGTCGGGGTCTGTCACGCGCTCGCCATAACCGCCGCAGGATTCAATGATCATTTCATAGTCGGGCGCGGGATCGATGCGGGACAATGGAATATCATTGCCGGTCAGCGCCTTGCCATCCGGGTACATCGCCTTGGTGGCGCGGCGCACCGCGCCCCAGCCGTGGTTGTTGACGATAATGAACAGGACGGGGAGGTCATAGGCCCGGGCGCAGTAATGGGCCGCCATGGGGTTGCCGAAGAAATAGCTGCCGTCGCCAATGGCGGCGATGATCAGATCATCCGGCGCGGCCAGCTTGGCGCCCAGGGCCGCGCCCAGGCCCCAACCCAAGCCGCCCGCCGGGCTGGGCCCGTAATAACGGCCGGGATGGTTGATACCCGCGTGTTGCGGCACCACGCCCATTTCATTGACCAATATGGCCCGGTCATCCAGCAGTTCGCCGACGCATTGCGCCAGCCAGGCCGGGTGGATTGGTTGCGCCGTGCGCGCCTTGTCCCGGACACCTTGCCATTTGTCCCGTACCTTGCCCCGCGCCGCCGCGACCCGGCCGCGCCGGGCCGAGACCGCGCCCGCATCCACGCCGGCCATGGCTTGGTCCAACAGAGGCAGGGCGGCCTCCGCATCCGCCGCGATGGATAGGACGGCGGGGAAGCTGCGAATGGGATAGCGGCTGAACAACGGATCGGGCGCCAGGTGGATAACCGTTGCATCCGGATGCACCGGGTCCGTGGCCGGTATCCACGGCACATCGCAGTCCAGCACCAGCACCGCATCTGCGTCCGCCAGATGGGGCGAAGGTTCATAATCCAGATGCATTGCGTGGTCGTTGCCCATACACAAATAACGCGGCACGTGGGTAATGACGGGAATAGCATGGCGTTCGGCCAGATCCGCCAGGTGCCCCGCCGCCGCCACCGACTTGCCCACGTCCGCCGTGATGATCAACGGGTTCTCAGCCGCCATCAGGATCTCCGCCGCCTGGGCGATCTGGTTGGGGTCCGGGTGGGCCAGGCCCGTGGGCGCGGACCGCCTGGGCGCCGACGAGGGCACGGCGGGCGCGGCCAGGACTTCCCGTGGGATGGACATATAAACCGGGCCGGGAATGTCGGATTGGCTGATGGTCAGCGCCCGGTCGATCACGTTGTCCACCTCGGCCGGAGAGCGCAGCTCATAGTCCCACTTCACCAACTCGCGCAGCATGCCGGCCTGATCGAACATTTCCTGGGCCCAATGAATATGCCGGCTGCGGGTCCCCGATGACAGACCCCCGTGCTCCGACCAGGGCGTGCGCCCCGCCATCAGCAACAACGGCACGTTGGTGCGGTAGGCGTTGGTCAAGGCGCAGATTGCATTCGAGGTGCCCACGTTCACATGCAGCATGACGGCCAACGGCTTGCCCTTGACCATGGCATAGCCGTGCGCCATGGAGACGGCCACATTCTCGTGGGGAATGACCAATGCCTGTGGTCCGTCATCGTCGCCGGACTGGGCAATGGCCTCGATAATCGGGGGGAAATCCGTGCCCGCGTTGGCCAAGAAATATTCAATCCCCGCCGCGCGCATGCGCGCCAGAATGGCGTGGCCCACGTTGGTGGTGGTTGCCGCGCCGATGGCCGTGTTGTCGTTCATGTTTCACTCCCCAAATCCGTGTCGCCAATGATCGCGGCGGCGGCGCCGGGATCATCCAATACAATGTCCAAATCAATATCGCCGGCACCGGGCACCCGGATTACCGTGAAGGTAAATTCGTCCGCCGCCAGCGGTATGGTTGCATCCAGGCCCATCTTGGCACCAACGCCGCCCTCTGTCGTGGTCGGATCCAGTTTGGAGCCTTGGGTATTGTTGACCACCAAAAGATCCCGGTCGGCCTGAAAGCGGGTGGCCACGGCCCATTCAACCTGTTCGGGATCATGAATGTTGACATCCCTATCCACCACGATGACCTGTTTGATGTCGTAATGCCCGGCGAAGGCGCCCATCATGATGTTCTTCGGCGTGCCTTCCTGTTTCTTATCCACCTTGACCACGAGGTGATAGCGGCAGATCCCGCCCCGCGACAGATGCACGTCCAGGACAGTGGGCTCGTTGCGCTGCAGGGTCTCCAGCAAGGTCGCCTCGCGGGGCAGGCCGCCGAGGAGCAGATGTTCCATGCCGCCGCCGACGATGGTGTGGAATATGGGCGCGGTGCGGTGGGTGATGGCATCCACCTGGATGACATGACGGTTGGCCCGGCGGCCGTAATATTGCGGGAACT
The DNA here is from genome assembly GCA_029936195.1 of Alphaproteobacteria bacterium. Taxonomy (GTDB): domain Bacteria; phylum Pseudomonadota; class Alphaproteobacteria. The sequence goes on along the minus strand of JAPYUH010000030.1, from coordinate 3,566 downwards.
CGCCGAACGGCCCCTCGGGCTCCGCCACGTCCGCCAGGACGCGGCCTTCCAACACGATCTCCGCCCGGGCGGGCACACGCACATTGTTGGTCTTGCATTTGACCATTTCGACCGGCTTGCCATGCAGGGCGCCGGCGATTTCCATCTCGTCGAAATCCAGGGGCACCACGGCCTGGCTGGCCAGCAGCGAAGCGGGGTCGACACCGATTACGATGGCGACCTCCAGGGCCTGGCCGTTTTCGTGGGCCATTTGGGCATAGGTCCAGGTATGGCGGGGCAACAGCAAAACGCCGATGCGGTCCTTGCCGCTGATCTGGCAACGGTGGATGGAGACGTTCTGGATGCCGTTGGCTGGATTGCGGGAAATCATCAGGCCGGCGGCGATGTAGGGCCCGCTGTCCAGTTCATTGTGGGTGGGCACGGGTAACCGCGCGGTGATGTCCACCTCTTTGTGGACCACGGCCTGGACCGGACCGTCATCCACCTCGACCCACGGGAGAGGATGATGCACGGCATCCCGGTAGCGGCTGATCACCTGATCCTCGGCGACGCCCAGGCAGTCACCGATCCAACGGCGCGAAGTCAGCAAATTCGACACCACGGGCACGGGATGCCCATCGGGGGCGGGGAACAGCGCCGCCTTGTCGCGCTCCAGAGTTTGGGAGACGGCCGCCAGTTCATGTTTCAACCCCAGGCCGGGCTTGGCCACGGCCAGGCGGTCCGTGGCGGAGAGATGGTTCAGCCATTCCCGCAAATCCCGGCTGCAATAATTGGCCGATGGCGTGCTCGCCGTCATGTCTTGCCCTTCATCAATGGCACCAAGGTATCGGGCGCATGATCCACCAATTCCCGTTTCAGGACCTTGCCCACCCCATTGCGGGGCAATTCGTCCAGAAACACAATGTATTTCGGTTTTTTGTAGCTAGCGATCAGGGTCCGGCAATGGGCGATCAGATCAGCTTCGGATACGCCATTGGCCTCGACAAAGGCGGCCACCGCCTCGCCATAGATCTCGTCCGCCACGCCGACCACGGCGGCGTCAACCACGTCGTCGTGGCTGATCAAGGCGCCCTCCACCTCCTTGGAATAGATGTTGAAGCCGCCCGAGAGGATCATGTCCTTCTTGCGGTCGGCGATATAGAGATAGCCGTCGTCGTCCCGATGGCCCAGATCACCGGTGTACAACCAACCATCCCGCAAGGTTGCCGCCGTGTCCTCCGGGCGGTTCAGATAGCCCTTCATCACGGTGAAGGCGCCGGGCGCGCCGGCGCGGACCAGAATTTCGCCGATCCCGCCATTCGCCAGATCCTCGCCGGCATCGTTGACGATGCGAACCTCGATCCCCGGCGTGGGCCGGCCGACGGAGGTGGGATGGGTAAACTGTTCCTCGTGGGACAGCGAGGTGACGCCGCCGGCTTCGGTCATGGCGAAAAAAGACACCAGTTTGGTTTGCGGCAGCAATTCGATGAATTGCTGTTTCAAGGCCACGGGGAAGGCCTCGCCGGTGACCAGAACCCGGCTTAGGCTGGCGCAACGGCCGGGATCCTTGGCGATTTCGGGCAGTATCATGCGGCAGACCGTGGGCACCATGCCCATGACGGTGACGCCATGGGCCTCGATCAGGTCCACCGCCCGGGCCGCATCGAAGCTTTCCATGACAACGATGGTCGCACCCAGGGTCAGGGCGTTGGTCAGGCGCCCCAGGCCGGTGCGATGGGCCAGCGGCGTGCCCACCAGAAATACATCCGTCCCCCCTATGCCCCATTCCACCGCATGGATAAAGCCGTGCTGCACCACAACATTGGCGTGGGTGATGATCGCCCCCTTGGGCCTACCCGTGGTGCCGGAAGTATAGTTGATCATGCATTCGTCCTGGCCGGCGGGGATGGCAGGGAGGCCGGGCCAATCGCCATCAGCCTCGAGCAGCACCGCCATTTCCGTGCAACCGGTGGCCGTGCCGCCGACAACGATGCCCTGGCGGCCGACCAGAAGATCGCCAAGTTCAGCGGCCCGGTCGGCATGGAAAGCCACGATCCGGGCATCACAGTCCCGGCAAAAATCGCTCAACTCATGCACCGTCAACCGCGTGGTCACCGGCACGGCAACGGCGCCCAGGGTGAAGGCGGCATAGAGCAATTGCACGAAATCCAAGCCATTGGGTAGATACAGCACGATCTTGTCATCGGGCCCCAGACCGCGCTTTGCCAGACCCCTGGCGACATCCTGGATCGACCGCTGCAAGGCACCATAGGTGATGGACCCGCCGCCGCACAGCACCGCCACCTTCTCGGGATGCCGCTGGGCATAGGCCGCCAGCACCGTCTCCAACCGCATCGCGGTCCCTCCCAACTTCGTTTCTTGGGGCAATGCTATACGGAAATTAACAGTTTTGCTTTGTATGATTGGGCGAGCGCGGCAAAGATTTCGGTCCTTACAATAATAATTATAATTGTATAATCTGCATGCTATAAGTGGCTGCATGGATTTTGAGTGGGACGAAAACAAGAATCGGATCAATATCGCCAAGCGCGGCATTGCTTTCGAAACAGCGTTAGAGTTTTTCAAGGACCGGCCCTCGATCGGTTTGATGATCGAAACGACTATGATGAAGAACGAACGATCAGTATTGGCATGATTGACGACGTTCTCGTTGTCGTGGTTGTCCACACGGACCGAAACGGCGTCACACGAATAATTTCGGCAAGGCCGGCAAAGCGGGCGGAAAGGCAAATTCATAACACGGAAATATCAAAAAGAATTGACCCTTGAAGAATTGGCGGCCCTGCCGGACGATGCCATTGACACGTCCGACATTCCAGAATTGGACGAGAATTTCTGGAAGAATGCCAGCATCGTTATGCCGAATGAACGCGACAAGACCCAAATTACAGCCAAGTTCGATACAGACATGGTCCGTTGGTTCAAACGCCAAGGTCGGGGCTACCAAGGCCGCATGAACGCGGTGCTCCGCTCATACTACAAGGCCCAGCGCAATTCTCGATAATCACTCCGCCCCCCTCGCCGCCGCGTCGGTCATGGCGATGGTCTGGGTTTCCTCGAAACAGATTTCTTCCTCGAACAGCGCCCGGTGCAGGGCGCAATCCTGTTCGGTTATGGCGGAGATGACGTGATCGGATGTGCCCTTGCCCGTGGCGACATAGGAGACCAGCGTGGCGGCGGTACTGACATACTGGATGATTGGCGGCACGGCGACCACGGCGGCGCAGTTGGACAAGACAACCGCGCACAAAATGAAACTCAGCGCCCTCATGCTCTTGCTCCGTTTAACAAGGTTTTCGGTCTCGCTGCGCAAAACCGATTGCTTCCAGATAAACTTCAAACAGAGACGCAGGCGACCAAATCCGGCCGCCAACGGAACGGTTTTCCTCCGAAGCCGTCCTAATACCCTATCGGCGCTCCACGGTGTATCGGCTGGAATCATATGGGGTGGCCACCCGGAAATACGACTTCACGGTTTCGTGAACAGATCAGCTTTCCAGTTATAACACCTTTTCCAGTTATAACACCTTGTGTTTCGGCTGATCGAATATCAATCTTGACCATAT
>JAPYUH010000534.1 GCA_029936195.1 Alphaproteobacteria bacterium | reverse complement strand
CACCGCGCCGTCTTCCAGAAAAAACCGGATGCGGCCGCCCGACGTGGCGAAATACGCATCCCGGTCATGGGACCGGGTGGTGGTGGAGAACACGGTCGAGTTCAGGCCCGGATCAAAGCCTTCCGCCAGTTCGCCCGCCCGTGCCATTAAGGCGGCGCATTGCCCGGCGGAAAACATTCCCTCCAACACCAGCACGCCTTCGTTTTCATAGGCCGCCACCATATCCGGCGACAGCACGCCGTCGCTGGGCGCGGGGAAATGTTGAATGGGTGTTTGATTGCCAGCCATGGGGAAGGCTAACTTCCGTTCGCCGTAATGGCAAATTCAAGATAGGGATGTTGCTTAATTTACTGCCTCTTCAGGCATCGCTACTTATACGGATCAGCGGCGTCCCTCAGCCCATCGCCGAAGAAGTTAAACGCCAGGACAATTAATACCACCGGCAACATGGGGAAAATGAGCCACGGATAGGTGGCCACCGCGTTGATGTTCTGCGCCTCGTTCAACAGCACGCCCCAGGAAGTGATCGGCGGGCGCAGGCCGAGGCCGAGGAACGACAGCGCCGTTTCCGCCAGGATCATGGAGGGGATCGACAGGGTCAGGGAGGCGATCAGATGGCTCATGAAATTGGGCAGCAGGTGTCGGGCGATGACACGCGCGGGAGAGGCGCCCATCAACGTGGCCGCGGTGGCGAAATCTTCCTCGCGCAGGGCCAGAAGTTTCGATCTGACGGCGCGGGCCAGGCCGGGCCAATCCAACAAGGCCAGGATGATGGTGATGCCGAAGAATACGCCGATGGGGCTCCAGGTCACGGGCAGGGCCGCCGACAGGGCCATCCACAAGGGCAATTCGGGGAAGGAGCGCAGCATTTCGATCAGGCGCTGGACCACGTTGTCCACCCAGCCGCCGTAATAGCCGGCCATGCCGCCCAGGGTCAGGCCAATCACGAAGCTGATGGAAATGCCGATCAGGCCCACGGTCAGGGATATGCGCGAGCCGTAAACGATGCGGGAGAACATATCCCGGCCCA
>JAPYUH010000289.1 GCA_029936195.1 Alphaproteobacteria bacterium | reverse complement strand
TCCACGGTGCGGCCGCAAATATGCAGGATCAGGGGTATGGGAATAGCCTTGGCGAATTCGATGTGCAAGTCCTTGAGATAGCGATGATAATATTCGCCGCTGACCAGATCGCCGGTGGCATGATCGGGCAGGGTCAGGGCATCGACGCCGGCCTCGATCTGCGCCCGGCCGAAATCTATGGTAACTTTTTTCAGCTTTTCCAGGATATCCTTGGTGGCGTCGGGATCGTCCAGGGACAGCAGCAGGAATTTCTCCACCCCGAAACAATGATAGGCCAGCGACCAGGGGCCCATGGTCTTGCCGATGATGGCCACGTCCGGGCCAAGGTCCTCGCGCAGCAGTTTAATGGCGTCCAGGACGCATTTGGTGTCGGGATGGTCGACCAGATCGTTGGGCACGTAGATATCGTCCGCATGCTCCCAAATGGGTTCGGACATGCGCACCGTGGGCCAATTATCCTTGCCTTCCCATTGCATCTTGCAGCCCAGGGCCGAGGATTCCTGGATGATGGAAAACACCGGCATGACAGTGTCGAAACCCAAAATGGTATGCGCCGTTGCCGCCAGACGGGCCATGGGCTCGGCCTGGCGGTTGGCATCGGGAAAGGGCGCGTCCACCAGATCCATCAACTCCACGGTTGCCACGGAGGTCGGATTGCAGATCGGCGTACGGTCCACGGGCTGGCCGTTCAGGGCGGCCAAGACGCGCTCCCGGCTGGTCATTGATGTCATTTACCTTTCCCTCCCCTATTCCGCCAACTACTTTTGACTGCCCGGCGCCAGCAGGACACCCTTGGCCGCATTCATTTCGAATTCCCGCATCACCGCCCGGACATTGGGCGCCGATTGCAACAACAACCCGACCATGGCGTCGTGCTCGTGGCCACAATCAAAGGTGAGCCGCGTGCCGTCGTCTTCATCCATCCGCGCGTCGGCCAATTTGACCAAGGCGTTGCGCAAGGCCATTAAACGCCGATCCGCCTCTCCAGTAGCCGACAGGGTGTAGGCCCCGCCGCCCAACCCATTGGCGTCAATCGTTAGTTCGGATTTTTTGTCCCACATGGAAAGGGGCGATTGGCGCGCCGCAGCCTCGGGCTTTTCCTTGCAGGCCTGTAGAAACAGCCGCCGCACCGCCACCAAATGGGCCGCGCCGCAGGGAAAGCGCACCGTATCCGCCGCCGCCGCCCGCGCCATCCCGCCCAGGGTGATCATGGCGTCAAGAATGTAGGCAATCCGCCCTTTAATACCGTCATAATTGGCAAAACTGCGCACCAGGAACCGGCTGCCGTCTTGCCCGTCATCCTGGACATACAAGGCAATCGAAACGTCACGGAAATACCTGTCCGTGGAAACCAACTCAATCCGCCTACCCAGTCCGGCGAATGGATCTACGTTAAATGCCATATCCTCGCCCTCACCATTTCGGAGGCTACCTTTTTGCAAGCTTGACGCAGCCGAGCCATCAGAACATTATCGGCAAGACATTATTGGCCAGCTGGTCTGACCAATTTTAGAAAGCCACGCCACGCCTGTAAAGGCAAACTTGGAAAACCATGGCAGAAAATACCCCACCCGCCGTCACCAATGATCCATTTCGCCAGATCCGGCGGGCCACGGTCAGTGATGCTATCGTCGATCAGCTGCGCGGCTTGATCACGGATGGAACTTTAAAACCCGGCGACCGTCTGCCGTCGGAGCGGGAGCTGTGCAAGCGCTTCGACGTTGGCCGCACATCGGTCCGCGAGGCGCTAAAGCCATTGATTACCATGGGAATTCTTGTGGGCCGGGGCGGCAGCGGTACATTCGTGGCGGCGGAGTCGGGACAATATCAAAAACCCCTGAGATGGGGCCTTTTGGGGGGCATGCCGGGCGACCTACAGAACCAGGACGATCTGGTGGAAACCCGTCATATGCTGGAAACCAACGCGGCGCACTGGGCCGCACTGCGCGCCACGGCGGAAAATCTGGCGGCCATCGAGGCAACGGTCCAGGGCATGGCGGAATATTTGGATGATCCGGCAAAGTTCCAGGAATTTGACGCTAATTTCCATTTCGAAATTGCCCGCGCAGCGCAGAACAAGATGCTTTATCGCCTGATCAATGTTATCCGGGGCCAGATCCAAACCTGGATCGGCGAACGCCTGGCGCTGTCACCGGACCGCGCGGACATCCTCTCCCGCACCTCGTTGGAACAACACCGGGAGATCTTCGCGGCCATTCGATCCGGTGATGGTGACGCCGCGCGTCGAGCCATGGACAACCACATCCAAACCGCCACCGCCGATCTAAAAAAAATCGCCAAATAGGCGCCACAGGCACAAATCAAATCGGACGCGTCGCCTCGTCCAGCCATTCCCGGGTGGGGTCATCAATATTGGCGGAATGGGCGTCATAAACCCTTTGATGATAAACGTTTAACCAAGTTTTTTCACCTTCTGTCAGAAGACTGACGGCAATGGCGTTGCGGTCGATGGGGGCCCGGGTCAGGGTTTCGAATTCCAGCATGTCCCGTTCCGAACCCGCGATCTCGGCCTCGCGGACCACGACCAGGTTTTCAATACGGATGCCGTAGGCCCCGGTCTTGTAATAGCCCGGCTCGTTCGAGACCACCATGCCGGGGCGCAAATCCTGGGTCTGCTGCCGTTTCGAGATAGAGTGGGGACCCTCGTGCACGTTCAGATAACTGCCCACGCCGTGGCCCGTGCCATGATCAAAATCCAAACCCGCCTGCCACAGAGCGTGCCGGGCCAGAATATCCAGTTGCGCGCCCGTGGTGCCGACGGGAAACCGTGCCGCCGCCAAGGAAATATGGCCCTTGAGGACACGGGTAAAGCGGTCCCGCATTTCGTCGCTGGGTTCGCCAATGGCAATAGTGCGGGTGACGTCCGTGGTGCCGTCAAGGTACTGCGCGCCTGAATCCACCAGATAGAATTCCCCTAGTCCCAGTTTCCGGTTGCTCTCGTCCGAGACCCGGTAATGCACGATGGCCCCGTTGGGGCCGGAGCCGGTGATGGTTGGGAAACTAAGATCCTTGAAATGCATCCCTTCCTGGCGGTATTCCGCCAATTGCGCCTCCGCCGTCAGTTCGTCAATGCCCCCCTGTGGGGCGAAAACCGACAGCCAATGGAGGAATTTGGTCAACGCCGCCCCATCCCGGCCATGGGCCGCCCGGGCCCCGGACAGTTCGACGTCATTCTTGATGGCCTTCGGCAATTGGCAAGGATCGGGCGCGCGGGTGATTTCCGCCTTTGCCCCCGCCAGCCGGTCAAACACCCAACTGGCAGTCATACCGGGATCAAGCTGTACCTTTTTGCCCGCCAATCCGTCCAGCGCGGCGGCGAAATCATCAGCCGGCTGCGTGGAGACCTCGTTGCCCAGGTGATCCGCCAAATCGAGTCCGGGGCCCCTGCCCCGCTTCTCCGCATCCAGGAACAACTCCGCCCGGCCGTCGTTGTGTAAAATAGCCAGCGACAGCGGCAGGGGGGAATGTTCCACATCGCCGCCCCGGATATTGAGCAGCCAGGCAATGGAATCCGGTGCCGTGATCACTACTGCGTCGGACGTCATGGCGTCCGCCAGACGCACCCGCTTGTCATGGGAGCTTTCGCCGGCGAAGGCCAGGCCGTGGGGCACCACCAGGGCTTTCGGCGCGTCGGGCTGGTCCTGCCAGACCGCATCCAGTGGGTTGTCGTTGACGGCTATCAGTTCACCGCCCGCGGCCTCCACCGCCGTGCGAAAGCGGGCCACGCCTGCTTCGGTGAAAAGCCAGCTATCGACGCCAATTCTGCCCCCCCTTGGCAGGTTATCGCCAATCCAGTCCGTTGGCGGCGCCTCGGTGATATGCAGACGTTCGTACAATGCCCCATCCACCTGATCGGCGATTTGCAGGGTATAGCGGCCATCTGTAAAGGCGGCCGCCTTGTCCTTGAGCACCACCACCATGCCGGCGGAGCCAGTGAAGCCGGTCAGCCAGGTGATGCGCTTGGCCTGTGCCGGGACATATTCGTTCTGATACTGATCCGCCATGGGGACGACAAAGCCGTCCAATCCCTGCGCCGCCATCTCGCCCCGCAGCGCCGCCAATCGCCCGGCCCAATCGATCTGTGCTGTCATTTCATCCGTCCCCTGAATTCATCGCGGCGATTATGCCGCCGCCCCACCCTGAAACGCAATGCACCATTCGATTTCTCCAAGCCATGCGCCGCGTGCAATGCTGCGTTGCGAAATTACCAAAGCATATACGAGGTTAAGATATTGTATTTATTAATTATTATATTATATGCAGTGCAACATAAATGGCGCGGACAAGGAAGCCGGTAAGACCTAATTTTTCAAAGTCAGGACACGACATGAGCTTCCATAAGCAGATCGACCCCACCATGGCGCACGCCGTCACCACGAATGCCGCCATCTTGCCCAACCGCATCGAAATCGTTGAGCTCCCCGGCACCGGCATCTTCGCCAAGTTCGGTGCTGTCCTTGCAGCCATTGGGGCGCGTTTTGGCCAATCCAGCCGCCTGCCCTCCATCAACACCCTGCCCAACCACCTGCGCCAAGACATCGGCCTGGGACCTTTGGGCAGCGGTTATCATGGGCGCGGGTACTACTAATTCCAGTACCA
>JAPYUH010000288.1 GCA_029936195.1 Alphaproteobacteria bacterium | reverse complement strand
TTGTGGAAATAATAGGATTCCAGATACTTGAACTCGGTCCGCGTGGCCGAGAACAATTCCTCCATGGTGCGAATGTGGTCGTCCATGGAGCCGCCCACGTCCAAAAGCAGCAAGACCTTGACGGTATTGCGCCGCTCCGGCCGCATCTTGATATCGATCCAGCCGCCGTTCTTGGCGGTGGAGCGAATGGTGTCGTCCATGTCCAGTTCTTCAGGCACGCCCTGGCGGGCGAATTGGCGCAGGCGCCGCAGGGCGATTTTGATGTTGCGGGTGCCGAGCACCACATTGTCATCAAAGTTGCGAAATTCCCGCTTGTCCCAGACCTTGACGGCGCGGCGGTTGCGGGATTTTTCCTGCCCGATGCGGATGCCTTCGGGGTTGTAGCCATTGGCGCCAAACGGCGAAGTGCCCCCGGTGCCGATCCATTTGTTGCCGCCCTGGTGGCGTTTCTCCTGTTCCTCGAGGCGCTTTTTCAGCTCCTCCATGATCTTTTCCCAGCCGCCCAGGGCCTCGATCTCGGCCTTTTCCTCGTCCGTCAGGTGCAGCTCGGTCAGTTTGCGCAGCCATTCCTCGGGGATTTCCGCCGTCACGCCTTCCTCCGGCGGCTCCAACCCCTTGAAGACGGTACCAAAGACCCGGTCGAATTTGTCCAGGTTCCGCTCGTCCTTCACCAGGCAGGAGCGTGAGAGGTAGTAGAAATTATTGACATCGAATTCCGCCACATTGGCGTCCATGGCCTCCAGAAGGGTCAGATATTCCTTCAGGGAAACGGGAACCTTGGCCGATTTCAACTCGTAGAATAGATTGAAGAACATGGGATTACCCCTGTTTCCTTACTGTTTCCCGGCGGTCGCGATGCTCAATTGCCTTGTTCCCGGCGGGCCAGGAAGGCCAGACGTTCGAACAGATGCACGTCCTGCTCGTTCTTCAGCAGGGCACCGTGCAAGGGCGGGATCAACTTTTTCGGGTCCTTGTTGCGCAGCACCTCGGGCGAAATATCGTCCACCATCAACAGCTTCAACCAGTCCAGCAATTCCGAGGTGGACGGCTTTTTCTTCAGGCCGGGTACTTCGCGCACTTCATAGAAAATATTGAGGGCTTCCCGCACCAGGGTCTTCTGGATTTCCGGGTAATGCACATCGATGATTTCCTGCATGGTATCCCGCTCCGGAAAGCGGATGTAGTGGAAGAAACAACGGCGCAGGAACGCGTCGGGCAGTTCTTTTTCGTTGTTCGAGGTAATCATCATGATCGGCCGGTTCTTGGCGACGACCGTTTCCTGGGTCTCGTAAACAAAGAACTCCATTTTATCCAATTCCAACAGCAGATCGTTGGGGAATTCGATATCCGCCTTGTCTACCTCGTCGATCAACAGCACCGGCGAGAGGTCTTGGGTAAAGGCATCCCACAGCTTGCCCTTGACGATGTAGTTGGCAATATCGTGGACTTTTTCCTCGCCCAGCTGGCTGTCCCGCAAACGGGAAACCGCATCATATTCATAAAGGCCCTGGGCCGCCTTGGTGGTGGATTTAATGTGCCATTCGATCAACGGCCGGTCCAACGCCTTGGCCACTTCATGTGCCAATACCGTCTTGCCCGTGCCGGGCTCGCCCTTGATCAACAGGGGGCGTTGCAGGGTAATGGAAGCATTGACGGCAATCATCAAATCTTCCGTCGCTACATAACTGTCCGTACCTTCAAATTTCATCGTTCATCAAGCCATATGTCTGGGGGGAAAGGGGATAAGATTTGGCGACAATCTAGGGTGCCTGGGCGGATAACTCAAGTGGGGCGCGAATTTGGGCTGACGGGCACCGAAATATGGCTATTATCCGCGCCAAACCATATCTCCGGCACGGGAATTGATCATGCAAGACGCCGACCACCTTGGCGCGGACACACTGCCCGACGGGATCCGTTCCCGAATGGTGGACGGTATCAACGGCCTGAACATGCATATCCTGGAAGCTGGATATGAAGCGGGCGGCAGGCCGTGCCTGTTGCTGCTGCATGGTTTTCCGGAACTGGCCTACAGCTGGCGCAAGGTCATGATGCCCTTGGCTGCGGCCGGCTATCACGTGGTTGCCCCCGATCAGCGCGGCTATGGCCGCACTACGTTTGTCAGTGGGGGCTGGAGCGGCGATTATGACGGTGATTTGGCGCCTTTCCGGTTTCTCAATCTAGTGCGCGATGCTTACTGCCTGATCGACGCCCTTGGATACGACCAGGTCGCGGGGGTTTTCGGCCACGACTTTGGCTCGTCCGTGGCCGCCAACTGCGCCCTGATCCGCCCGGACGTCTTCCGCTCCGTCGCCATGATGAGCGCGCCTTACGGCGGGCCGCCGCCGCTGACGGCGGGCGAAGGCATCGATATTCATACCGACATTCATGGAGCATTGGCGGCGCTGAAGCGGCCCCGCAAGCACTATCACCATTATTATTGCAGTCCCGACGCCAACGGCGACATGCTGGGCGCCCCCCAGGGCGTGCATGCTTTCCTGCGCGCCTACTACCATCACAAAAGCGCCGACTGGACCGGCAACGAACCTTTCCCCCTGGCCGCCTGGACAGCGGTCGAACTGGCTCAATTGCCCACCTACTACATCATGGACCATGGCGAGACCATGGCCGAAACGGTGGCGCACGAAATGCCCACGGCGCGCCAAATCGCCACCAATGCCTGGCTGCCGGATGACGAATTGGCGATCTATGCCGCAGAATACGGTCGCAATGGCTTCCAAGGCGGCCTGAACTGGTACCGCAGCCGGATGCACCCAACCCTGAACACCGATATCGCGCTGTTTTCAGGGCGGACGATCGATGTGCCGGCCACTTTCATTGCCGGTGCCTCGGATTGGGGTATCCGTCAATCACCGGGCACCCTCGAGAAGATGCAGACCAGCGCCTGCTCGGATTTCCGCGCCCTGCATTTGCTGGACGGGGCGGGCCATTGGGTGCAACAAGAGCAACCGGAGGCGGTTGTCGACTGCCTGCTGGCTTTCCTGGATGGGCGAAAGGTGGCCTGAATGGCGCATTATCTTGTGACGGGCAGGGCGGGCTTTATCGGCTCCCACCTGGTCGATGCTCTGTTGGCGGCGGGCCATGGAGTACGGATCGTCGATGATTTGTCCACGGGCAGCCGGGACAATGTACCCGATGGGGCCGAACTGATCGTCGGCGACGTTGCCGACCGGGACCTGGTGGGCCGGGCCATGGCGGAGACGGCGGGCTGTTTTCATCTGGCCGCCATAGCATCCGTTCAGCGCGGCAACGAGGAATGGCTGGCCACCCACGGCGCCAACCTGACCGGCGCGATTGCGATCTATGACGCGGCGCGGGAGCACGGCAAACTGAACGGCAAACTGCCCGTGGTTTATGCCTCCTCCGCCGCCGTCTACGGCGATAATGCAAACGTTCCCTTGGCCGAAGACGCCACGACCCAGCCGCTCAGCGCCTACGGCGCCGATTAGTTGGGTTGCGAGCTGCATGCCCGCGTCGCCGGCCGGGTCCATGGCGTGCCCACCACCGGTTTTCGCTTTTTCAACATCTACGGCCCACGCCAGGACCCGAACTCGCCCTATTCCGGCGTCATCGCCATCTTCGCCGAGCGTCTGGCGAAGGGGCAGGGCATCACAATTCAGGGTGACGGCGGGCAATACCGCGACTTCGTCTTCGTCGCCGACGTGGTGCGTTATTTGCTGGCCGCCATGGCCCGTCTGCATGACCAGGGTGATGTAGGGGGCGAGATTGGGGGCGGGGGCGCGGATGTCTTCAACGTCTGCCGGGGCCAATCCACGACAATCTTGCAACTGGCCGAAACCATTGCCCAGGTCTTGGACATGACCCCCGATATCAGCCATGGCGCGGCCCGCGCGGGCGATATCTACGCGTCTCTGGGTAATCCGGAACGTCTGGAAGCGACCTTTGGCTTCAGTGCGAATACGGAACTTGCAACGGGCTTGGCCGCGACATTGGCTTGACGCACCATGCGCTGCTAGACTTCCGCCATGTCCGAGCAACCTCAACGAAAATTGGCGGCCATCATCTCCGTCGATGTAGTCGGCTATTCACGGCTCATGGGCATGCCCGAATAATCGAACGTGTGATTTGAACCGGCGATGAAAAGGAAGGCATTGGCCCATGACAGTTGGCGAAACTGAAGGCGCGCAACCATTCTGGTTTACCGGAGGCGGCCATGATGCACCGGCCGGCCAACGCCTCGCCGTGCTGTTGGATCGCCCCGGCATCCTGGGCGTGCCCGGTGCCCATGACGGCCTGTCGGGTCTGTTGGCGCGCAAGGCCGGCTTTGAATGCCTGTATGTCTCGGGCGCGGCGCTGTCGGCCAGCATGGGCCTACCGGATTTGGGCGTCATGACCATGGAGGAATTGTGCGGGACCACCCGCATCCTGGCGCGCGCGGCGGGGTTGCCCCTGATCGTCGACGGCGACACGGGCTATGGCGAGGCCCTGAACGCCATGCGCCTGGTGCGGGAGTTGGAGGACGCGGGCGCCGCCGCCGTGCAGATTGAAGACCAGGTGCTGCCAAAAAAATGCGGCCATCTGAACGACAAGCAACTGGCCACGGCCGAGGACGCCGCCCGCAAGATCGCCGCCGCCGTCGC
>JAPYUH010000029.1 GCA_029936195.1 Alphaproteobacteria bacterium | reverse complement strand
CCGGCGGGCTGGGCAAAGGCGGCGATGCTTTCGACCACCTGCGCCTGATCCAATTGGCCGCTCTTGCGCCAGACGTGCATGGCGGCGGTGAACAGGTCCGGGGCATGCTGGGTCGCATCGCCATGAAATAGCGTGGTCTCGCGGAAATTTTCCAGGCCCGTGGGGATGGGCGAAAAAGTATTGGTTTCCGTGCCCAGACAGGCGATGAAGATTTTCACGATCTAACCCTCCTTAAATCTGGCCGGGGACAGATCCGCGGGCCGGACGCCAAAACGATGCAAATCCGCTGGCACAGCCTCACCCATTGCCAAAGCAGCCGAGACACGGCCCATGGACGGCGCGGTCTGGATGCCATAGCCGCCCTGCCCGGCCAGCCAGAAGAAACCTCCGGCGACCGGATCGAAACCAACCACCGGCGTCTTGTCGGCCACGAAGGACCGCAGCCCGGCCCAACTGCGGTTGATGCGGCGGATATCCAGGGTGGTGGCTTTTTGCAGCCGGTCCACGGCAATGGCGATGTCCATCTCTTCCGGCTGCACATCGCAGGGTTCCATGGGCGTTTCATCCGCCGGCGACCCCATCAGGGCGCCGCTTTCAGGACGGGCATAAAACGCCTCGTCCACGTCGATGAAGGCCGGCCAGTTGGAAAATTGCCGACCCTCGGGACCGTCAAACAGGATTGCCGTGCGCCGCTTTGGCATCAAACCAACCCGCCGGGCCCCGGCCAGATCGGCGATCCGGTCACACCAGGCACCCGCCGCATTGATCACCACCCCTGCCCCAATCTCGTCGCCCCCCGCGCGAACCCGCCAGACGCCGCCCCGCCGTTGCAAGCGTTCAACCCGCGCCCGCGGACGCAGTTCGGCGCCCCGGTTTCGGGCCCCGCGCAGAAAGCCCTGATGCAGGGCATTGACGTCCATGTCCATGGCGTCGGCCTCCAGCACCCCGGCGGCGACATAATCTTCCCGCAGCACCGACACCCGGTCCAGGACCTCCGCCGCCGATAATCGTTGCATGGTCGCTACATGTTCCGACCCGGCCGTATAGGCCGCGTCAAGGGCGGCCAATTGATCCGCCCGGCCCACGAACAAGGCGCCGCGCGGGCTTAAAAGAGCACTTTCGGTGAAGCCGTCCGGCGGGTTCATCAAAAACCCCCGGCCGCTGGAGGTCAAGGCGCGGATCGGCCCGTTGCCGTAGGCTTCGGAAAACAGGGCGGCGGAGCGTCCGGTGGTGTGGTAGCCGGGCTGATCCTCCATCTCCAATACCAATACACTGGCGCTATCCGCCAGAAAATAGGCCGCCGAAGCCCCCGCCATGCCGGCGCCGACAATGACGAAATCAAATGTTTGTTTTGTTGTCATGGTTCAATCACTCAGTTCAATAACCAGGCCATCCTCGGCACATTGTTCCGGCACCCCTTCCCGCGCCGCCAGCATCTCGGGCCCCAGATGTGTCAGCACCATGCGCTTGGCACCGAAGTCGTCCCGATGCTCCCGTATGTCGGTATAGTTCATATGGCCCGGAACTGATTTTTGGTGGAAATAGCATTCGGCGATGAACAGATCGGCATCACGGGCCGCGGCACACAGATCCGGGCCGAATTCGCCGTCGCCTGAATAGGTTACAATCCTGTCGCCGACATTAATTCGCAAGGCGGTAGGATTGGTTTCGGGGGTATGCCTGGCAGCGTAAGGCGTGACGGCGAGGCCAGATACCTCGTTTGACCGTCCCACTTCCAGTTCGACAAAGTTGAGCGAAAATCTTGGCCGCATGACGCCGGAGCCGGGGAACAATACGTCAATCGCCTGCTCGACACGGGCTTCCACGCCCCGCGGCCCGGCGATGGTCAGGGGCGCGGTGCGCCGGGCGCCCAGCATGGCGTCCAGCAGCATGAACGGCAGGCCGCCGAAATGATCGCCATGCATATGGGTCAGCAAAACCGCGTCGATGGAATTATGCGCGATGCCCAGCTTGTTCAAGGCCACCAGGGACGAGGCGCCGAAATCGATGGTGAAACGCCGCCCCCCGCCGTCCACAACGATGCAGGTGTTGAAGCGGCCCCCGCTGCCGAAGGCATCGCCGCAGCCGGCGAATGTGACCGTAACCGCCATTGCGCTATCTTGCCCTATACCGTCGCCGTAACCAGAAACTGCGGGTTCACGGCAAAAAATGTGCCGTCCTCGACCGCGCGTTTGGATTGCACCAACACCCTTTGCACAATCGCCTCGTCATGGTTGCCTCCCTCGCGGGCGTAGCCGGCCATGTTCTGGATGAAGTTGAACATGCGCCCGGTGGTATCCGGCCCGGCGATCACCTCCACCGCCACTTCCCCATAGCCCGCCGCCAGTGCCAGGCCGTATAACCTGCGGCCGATCTCGGGCGTGCGGAAAGCATGGATCGCGGCGTCGAGTACATGGCGCCAATCCAGCGGCGAGATAGGATCGAACGCCGCCATGTAAAAATCGCTGTCGATGGCGTGCACCTTGCCGCCCGGCTTCACCACGCGGCGGAATTCCCGCAGGCTGGCCAGGGGGTCGTCCACGTAGCACATGACATTCTTGATGATCAGGCGGTCGAGGCTGTTGTCTTCCAGGGGCAGCATGTCGCCTTGCAAATGGGTGACCGCCGATCGAGGGGCAAAGCCTTCCGCCGCCAGCTTGCTCTCGGTCCGGGCCACGAAATCGGCGTTGACGTCAAATGCCTGCACCTGGCCACCCGGCCCGACCCGCCGGGCCAATTCCACCGACAGGAAGCCGGGCCCACAGCCATAATCGGCCACCACGTGGCCAACCCGGATATCGGCGCCATCGATCAAGCGGTTGCCGCGCGCACCCCAGGCGAACTGCGCCTCGTAACGGTCCAGGCGATCCGGCTCTATTTCCACCCAATGGTCCTTGTAGTAAGTTTCTTGCGGCATGGCGCTCTCCGAACTTGTTTGCCGGAAATACTATCAGGCCATCGGTGTTGCGTCACGATATCCACTTGGGCAACAAGGTCTTCGGCCGTGTTCTGGCTCGCGGCAGTCTCCGACATTCGATTTTCCCCCGGAAACGGGCGAACCCGTCATCAATGGTCTTGCTGTTATATAAGTGACGGGGCGGCCCGAATGCAGGACCCGGCCGCCCCGTCCCGTCTTGTGGTTATTTCAACCAGCCTTTTTCCTTGTAGTACTTGGCGGCGCCCGCATGCAGGGGAGCCGAGAGACTGTCGGTAATCATTTCCTTCGGGTCCAGATGCCGGAAGGCGGGATGCAGCTTCTTGAATTGGTCAAAATTATCGAACACGGCCTTAACCAATACATAGACCACATCGTCGGGAGCTTTTGCCGAAGTGACAAATGTAGCACCGACGCCAAAGGTCTGGATGTCGGATTTATTGTTGTACATCCCGGCGGGAATAGTGGCTTTCCGGTAGTACGAATTATCGGCCACCAGCTTGTCGATGGCCGGACCGGTGGCGTTCACCAGATGCGCCGCGCAGGTTGCCAGGGATTCCTGTGTCAGGGCAGACGGATGCCCCACCAGCCAGAAATAGGCATCCAGCTTATAGTCACAAACGGCGGCGTCGGTTTCAGCCAATTTCATGCCGGCCGCGAGCTTCAGATCGCTGCGCTTCCAGCCCATGGCCTCTTCTATGACTTCCCAGGTGCCCCGCGTGCCGGAGCCGGGGTTGCCGATATTGACGCGCATGCCCTTTAGATCAGTGATGTTCTTAATGCCGGATTTGTCGGAGGTGATAATCGTTACCGGCTCGGCATGTACGAAGAACACACCGCGCAGATCCTTGAAAGCGCCCTGGTCCTTGAATTTCGAAGTGCCGTGATAGGCATGATATTGCCAGCCCGACTGGGCCACGCCAAATTCCAGTTCGCCGGCGCGAAGGGTATTGATGTTGTAGATGGACCCACCGGTGGATTCCGCCGAGCAGCGGATACCGTGCTTCTTCCGGCCCTTGTTGACCAACCGGCAAATGGCGCCGCCGGTGGGATAATAAAGCCCGGTCACGCCGCCGGTACCAATGGATACAAATTTCTGCGCCGCCTGGGCGCCAACGAAGCTGGCGGCCATCAGGCCAGCGGTCGCGAGGATTGAAATGGCTAATTTTTCACGGATTGGTCCTCCTTATTTTGACGGTTAAATCCAGAATAGCCTTGGTTTCACCCAAGGCCTTAACGAATATTAGTCAAAAATGAAATAAGTGTAGTGACCGTGCCAAAGCACTCACGCGCGGCCTAGGCCGCGCCAGGAACAGACGAAGGCGGCCTATGCCGGCGGCTTCAATATTTCGAAATGGACGGGGGGAAAACTGCGGGCGATGACCTGGCGGGATTTCCAGACGAAGCCGTCCGACGGGTCGACCCAGTAATAATTTTCGAAGCGCCAATTCAAAGTGCGGGCGGAATTTTTTTCCCGCACCAAAATGGTGTCAAAATCGAGTTCCAAGATTCGCACTTTTTGCGGGCCCAGGCTTTCGAACACCGAGTCTATGACGAGGTCGAAATGGGGCCCCCGATCGAGATCGATATAACGGGTATGGCGCACGGGTCCGGTCAGTTTGTGCAGCAAACGATCCACCGGATCAATCTCGTCGGCGCGCGTATTCTTGAGGTTTTCCGGGAATCCAAAGGTTCGCACCACCCGCCCGCCACGCAAGGCCAGAACCGAGCGGTCAAGGCCGGAAATCCAATGCTGTTCCTCGCCATCGCTGCGGGCCAGCAAAAGAAGTGCCTGAGGCCCCTTACCGACCCTTGCAGTCATGGATGCGTATGGTAGTTTGGCAATCGTGCTGCGCCGCAGCGGCAGATCTGGATGGCCGAAAACCTGGACTTTGGCAACGTCCAGAGCGTTCGAAATAGCGGGCGAGTTCGCGCAGCCGCCAAGCAATAGACTGCCGCCAGCCAGCATGAAGGATCGGCGTGTCGTATTTGCCACCGTCATGTTTCCCGTCGCCCCGGCGGATCATGATATACGGTTCGGAATGGGGGAAGGAATTCGTTTCTTTGGCAACGAAACAAGCCGTTAGACTTAATAGGTTTGGAATATGCGAAATGAAGAGTCGAGGGCATGATATGGTTCATGAGAATGGCGGCGTGAGAGGCGGGGTTGGAATGCTCATGAGGATATTTTGGACTCTTCTGATCGTTCTGTCGATATCGGCAATACCAAACACCGGCGAGGCCCAAAGTCGCGGTTTCGGTGGCAGCAGTAGCGGCGGTGCCTTGGGTGGATTGCTCCAACAGTTGCAGTCGTTGCAAGACACCGGCGCCATTGACGTGTTGGAGGGTCGCGCGCCTTCAAACCTGGATGCCGCGCGGAAGGGCGGAACGAACGCGATTTCAAATCTTCTAATAGACAGAAACGTCGGGAGAGATCCATTACAGGAACTGGAAGAACGCGGACTTTTGAATGATAAACAAAAACTTCTCGCAAGTCTCTATTGCCTCGGAGAACTGAATGCGGACCAAATTCAAGCCATCAACTTGATAAAGCAATTTTCGCCTTTGGAAAAAGACTATTGCCAACGGGCCTCTGAGTTGTTGCAACAATATGGCTATGACATTTTTGGACGGAACGCCACACAACAGGCCCTGGATACCGGTACGATTTTTCCAGACTATGTTCTCGGCATCAACGACGAGTTGATTGTAACATTCATCGGTCGATTGAACCAAAGTATCAGCACCCGCGTCGACCGGAAGGGCCGAATTCTGTTGCCGAATTTCAAGCCAATACTGGCCGCTGGCCACACTTTCGGCGAGGTACGCCGGGAAATCGCGGCGCGGACGGCGGCAAAACATCTCGGGACGGATGTCTTCGTTTCCCTTGGCGCGGTGCGAATTGTGAAAGTACTGGTCCTGGGCGAGATAAATAAACCTGGCCGCAAATACATCACGGCCCTGGCGACGTTGATTGACGCCATACGTCTTGGCGGCGGCATCAAGAAAACCGGTAGTGTACGGCGCATCCACGTTCAGCGTGGTGACGAGGTTTTCTGGTTTGATGCGTACGATTTGCTGTTTTCGGGTGTTGCCGCCCGTGATCTGACGCTTCGGGACGGTGACCGCGTCATTGTTCCGCCGATTGGACCTACCTTTGCCTTGGCGGGCGACGTCAATCGACCGGGTATCTACGAAATGGCCGAGGGCCGTGCCACGATGTCCATGGCCGAGGCGTTGGAGATGTCGGGCGGCACCATCCGGCCCCGGGGCAATATTTTTCACCACCTCAGTTTTCAGGCATCGGGTCACCAGCAATTAAGTGAACACAAAAACCTGGCGGCAACGGTTCAGGACGGCGATATCATTCGGGTCAGCCGCGGCCAGAACATTCAAATGGGTGCCGTCGATATCAACGGTCATGTGCAGGTTCAGGGACGACGGGCCTTGGCGGCGACGAAAAGCGTGGCGAAACTGCTGGGCGATGCCTCCGCTCTGCGATCCAATCCCTACCTGCTATTTGGCGCTTTGGAGACAACGGATCCGCAGACACGGGCCCGGCGCCTGTTTCCCCTGAATTTGCAGAACATATTGCATGGCCGGGAAGACTATGCGCTCCGCGACAGTGACCGGTTAATCGTTTTAGCCGCGGACGATATCCGCTTCCTGTCCTCCGCCAATGTGCAGGAGGTGGTAAGCCGGCGTATCGATGCGGAACTGAAACAGCAGGACCGGGGAGCGCGAGGTACCGAAAGCGCACAGAGGTTCGGCAATGGCGAAGCAGCAGCAAATGCCTCAGTATCCCTGTTGGCCATTCAAAAGGCCTTGGCCGCGAAAGAGAATACCGCCGCGCCAGCGAAAGATGGCGCAACTGACGGGATACGTTCAAAAGGTGGGCTCAAAGATTCGACGAAGGGCCTCTGCAAGGGTATGCGTGAACTGCTGGCCATTGTTTCTGTGAATTCGGCAAATCGCTTTGCCAACGCCGTGCGGACCATTGATACAGCGGGCTTGGCCCAGATCAACCGGCAGAAATGTCCACGTATTTTTAATGACTATGGCGGGCTTCTGCCATTGGCATTGGAACATGCGGTGGCGGTCAACGGCGAGGTCCGCCGCCCGGGCGCCTATCCCGTGGTGGGCAATGTCAGCCTGACCTCGTTGATTGCCGTTGCCGGTGGTCTGAGCCGGAAAGTGGACCTGACACGGGTGGAAATTTCCCGCTACACTCCAGACTCCCTGAAGGGTTCCTCGGATACCGCCAGGGGCCTGGTCAATTTAGCCGAAATCGGCGCAGACAAGGTAATGGTCGGCCCCGGCGATGTGGTCAGGTTCAATCCCGTGGTTACCGATCGGGATACGGGTCCCGTGCTCCTGGTGGGTGAATTTACCAGGCCAGGCCTTTACGACATTCGACGTGGCGAAAGACTGTCCGAAGTCATCGCCCGGGCCGGCGGTCTGACCGCACAAGCCTACCCCTACGGCGGCGTTTTTACCCGGAAGAGGGTGCAGGCGGCGCAGCGGGCGGGACTGCGACGGGCATCGCGGGAGCTGAATTCCGCATTGGCCGTGGTCGCCGTCCAACGCAACGTAAACCCAGTTTCGATACTGGCCTTGCAAAGTTTCTCCAAACAATTGGACGCCGTGGAGTCCCTGGGAAGGGTGGTCACGGAAACCGACCCCACCGTGCTTCAGGTGCGGCCCGAACTTGATGCCGTGCTGGAGCCCGGCGATCGCCTCTACATGCCGAAACGGCCAAATTTCGTCACCGTCATAGGCGACGTCCTCAATCCAGGCGCCATGCAGTTCATCGCCGGCACCACGGCGGACGAATATATCCGCCAGGCCGGCGGCTTCCAGCGGTCGGCTGACGAGGACCGTATCTTCGTGGTCTATCCCAATGGCCAGGCCGAACCCTTGGCGGTCAGTGTTTGGAATTACAATCCAGTGCAATTGCCGCCCGGCAGTTCGTTGGTGGTGCCGAAGGATCCCGCACCGCTGGATTTGTTTACCCTGGTCCGCGAAGGTTCGTCCCTGATAAGTCAATTGGCGGTCACCGCCGCTTCTCTTGCGGTTATTAGCCGCGATTAAGGGTGATTATCGGGCGCGGGGCATTGCGGCAGGCATGATGCGGCATATTGGAAAGCGACGGCGCGGCTTGACCTGGAGCCACCGGATGCCGGCTTTCGCCTTTGCCTCTCTTTGGGCAATGTTGTCCGTGTCCGTGCTGGCCGGGTCGGCAGACGCCGCCACGCCGAATAGTCCTAACCAGGCCTCCAATTGGGCGACCGCCAATGATTTCGGCGGGGTCGGCCTATTACAGACCAGAACGGCAAGGTTCCGTGACGATGGCGAACTGGATGTGGGCACGACCATCCTGGATCCCTATCGGCGCTATTACCTATCATTCCAGGCCATGCCCTGGTTGGAAGGTGTGTTCCGCTATACCGAAATCACCAACCGCTCCTTTTCCATCGGCGGCCTCGCCTCGACGGAGGATTTTCAGGATCGCGGCGCCGATCTGAAATTCCGACTGCTGGAGGAAGGTAAATTCGTCCCGCAAATTGCCCTCGGCTTTCAGGACGGTATCGGTACGGGACTGTTTTCCGGCGAATATCTGGTTGCTTCCAAAAGCTATTATGATCTGGACTTTTCCTTCGGGGTGGGCTGGGGTTACTTTGCCTCCGGCAGTACAACTAAGAATCCCTTGATCAACTTTTCCGATGTCTTTCGCACCCGCGATAGCGGCGGCGGTTTGGGCGGCGAAGCGAATTTCGGAGACTATTTTTCCGGCGAGAGTATTGGATTCTTCGGCGGCGTTGCTTGGCGTACGCCACTAGAGGGCCTCTCCATCAAACTGGAAGCTGCGACGCAGGATTATCAATCGGAGCCATTGGGCAATACCTTTACCCGGGATTTGCCCGTTAACCTTGGTTTCGTCTATCGGCCCTTTCCATGGCTGGAATTGTCAGGCGCCTATGAGCGGGGCAATATCGCCATGTTTCGCGCATCGGTCCGGTCCAATGTGAATGATGTCAGCCTGCCCAAGCTTGACCCACCGCCGCCGAAACTGAAACCGCGCCCGGCATCGGCCACGGGTGCCAGGGGCGCGAATGGTACAGCGCCGGGCAGCGATGCCGGCTTTATCCTAAAGCCTCAATTGGTGGCTAAGTTGATCCAACCAGGCGATCCGGAAGCGGTTGCGCCGCAACCCAGGCAGGCCCGTACGGATGCGGAAAACGGCCATACGGAAAACGGCCGGTTGGCCGATGCATTGTTCACCGGTTTCGAGGCTCAGGCGATGTACATTTCGTCGGTCGAAACCGATGCCGATGAAACCAGAATCTATCTATCCACTGGCCTGCGGGATGCCTCGAGAGAGGGGCGCCTGAAAGCAGCCAGGATCGCCGCCAAGTCCCTGCCGCCGAGCCGCGGCCCCATCACCCTGATAGAGCGTCGGGACGAAGTGGTGATCCACCGCGTCAGTTTGAGCCGCAAGGAAATTGAGCGGGGCCGTCGCGTCAACGATTTGTTTGACCGCCTCGAGGCCAAGGGTTTCGCCATTCAAACCGTCGATTTCAGCCACGAACGGGCCCGCTTGGTGATGTCCCGTTTGCCGCGCGGTAACGGCGGGGGGGAGGCTCTGGAGAATACCGAAGACTTGGAACGGGCAGCGGCCGAGATTGTTTTTGCCGCCGCGCCGATGCCATTGCGCCTGGTTGAGATTGTTCACATGGATCAGGGCCGGGAAGAAAGCCAAACTGTCATTCGGCGCGGAGATATCAGCCGCGCCGCGAAGATCGATAAAATGTTCGATGGCTTGGAAAGCAATGGTTTTACGGTCGAATCCCTGGAGCTGACCAGGGGTGAGATCAGGGTCCATCTTTCCTCGGCCACGGTCGATGGACAATTGGATCGTCAAACACAATACGAGGCCGCGGCACGCCTGATCGCCACTCACGCGCCCGGCGAGGTAACGTCCGTTCAAGTTGCGAGCTTGGCCGCCGGGGTGGAAGCCACCCGCGTGGTTTTGCGCCGCGGTGGGGATCGCGGCCGGACCGCCGGCGCGGGTACAAAGGCAGCGGCTGGAGACGCGTCGGACGAAGCCTTCGTTCCCGAATTGACGGACAATGAGAAAAATAAACTGGCTTTGAAGATTTTCAAGGATCTGGAGGCGGCGCATTTCACCGTCGACAAGTTCGAGATCACCCGACGCAAGGCGACGATCTATGTGACACCGACCAAATTTCGGGAGCATGCGCGCAATGTGGGCCGCGCCAGCCGGGTGATCGCCTCGCACGCGCCGCCAAGCGTCGAGGAAATTGAAGTCGTCACCTTAAACGGCGGACTTGAAACCGCACGGGTCATGATCCTGCGCCGGGATCTCGAGGCGGCCGTTCTGCGCCAGGGCAGCCCCGAGGAAATATGGGCCCGTGCAACAATTTCAGGTCCCCAACCCACGCCGCCGTTTGCCGATAAGATAGCCGACAATGCGACTTCGGTCAGCAACCCCGCCCGCTATCCAACCATGAGCTGGGAGGTACGCCCCGCCTTGCGCAGCCATATCGGCGGCCCCGACGCCTTGTATCTATACCAAATCTGGATGGCCTTTTCGGCCACGGTGGAGCTGCAACGCGGGTTTTCAGTGAATACGACCATCGGCAAGAATATTTACAGCACTCTGGACGAAATTACCCTGGTTTCCGATAGCCAATTGCAACATGTGCGAAGCGACCTGCGGCTCTACAATAACGAAGGCGAGGACGGCAATATTGTCCGCCTGCAAAGCGATTATCTGTTCCAGCCGGCCGAGAATTGGTTTGGCCGCGCCTCCGCGGGTTTGTTCGAAACCATGTTCGGCGGCATCGGCGGTGAAATCATGTACCGCCCCTACGGCTCGCGCCTGGCCCTTAGCGTGGACGTCAACAAGGTGCGCCAGCGGGATTATGATCAACGGTTCGATTTTCTGGATTATCAGGTCACGACCGGGCACTTCAACATCTACTACAAGATTCCCTTCATGGGTCTGTTCGGTGAAATTCACGCGGGCCAATTCCTGGCCGGCGACCGGGGCGCGCAATTTGCCGTGGTGCGGGAGTTCGACAGCGGCATCGCGCTTGGTGCCTGGGTGACTTTTACCAATGTCTCGGCGGAGGAGTTCGGCGAAGGCAGTTTCGACAAGGGCATCTATATGCGGATCCCGTTCGAACTTTTCCTCTCGACCTCGTCCCTGCGCGGCGGCTCCCTCTCGTTCCGGCCGCTGAGCCGGGACGGCGGTCAGTTATTGCGCATTCAACGGCGGCTGTACGGCGTTATCGATGGCGGCAACCTGGACGGCGTCATGCACCGCTGGGATCGGTTCATGGACTAGGCGGCGTTGGAAGATTAGGCCTTACTTTTGATCTTGGCCCAACTATCGCGCAAACCCAGGGTTCGGTTGAAAACCGCTGACGCGCCTAGATCGCGACAAAAATAACCCAAACGCTCAAACTGCACGGTTTGTCCCGGTGTTACCTCGGCGAGTCCGGGTTCCAACCAGACTCGCGGCAGTATTTCCAGTGAACCGGGGTTCAGGTCCGCCAAAAATTCGTCGCCGCCGGGCGGCTCCTCGCTGTTGAACAGGTTCTCATACAACCGCACTTCGGCCGCCACCGCGTGGGCGGCGGAAACCCAATGGATGGTGCCCTTGACCTTACGGCCGTCCGGCGCATTGCCGCCCTTGGTTTCCGGGTCATAGGTACAACGCAGTTCCACGACCTCCCCCCCGGCATCCTTGATGACCTCTTTGCAGGTTATGAAGTAGGCGTAACGAAGGCGCACTTCCCGTCCGGGTCCAAGGCGGAAGAACTTTCGCGGCGGATCCTCCATAAAATCATCCCGCTCCACATACAGCTCCCGTGAAAACGGTACTTCACGAGTTCCCATGTCCGGATTTCCGGGATGGTTTTGAGCCACCAGTAGCTCGCTCTTATCATCTGGATAGTTCTCGATCACCACCTTCAACGGACGCAGGACGGCCATGCGGCGTGGCGCCACCTGGTTCAGCTGCTCGCGGATACAATGCTCCAACATGGCCATTTCGACCACGCCGTCGCTTCTTGTGATGGCCAGGCGGGAGATAAAATCCCGGACAGCGGCTGCCGGTACCCCGCGCCGGCGCAGACCGGAAATGGTCGGCATGCGGGGGTCGTCCCAGCCGTCGACGCAGCCTTCGGCCACCAACTGCGTCAACCGCCGCTTCGACAAAGCCGCATGCGAGAGGTTCAGGCGGGAAAATTCGTACTGCTTCGGCCGGGCCCCAGTGCCAATAGCGGTGCCGATACTTTCCAGCAGCCATTCATACAAGGGCCGGTGGTCGGCAAATTCCAGGGTGCAGAGGGAATGAGTGACCTCTTCAATGGCATCCGATTGCCCATGGGCGAAGTCATAATTGGGATAGATACACCATTCAGTGCCCGTGCGCGGGTGTTCGGCATGCAAAATGCGGTACAGCACCGGATCACGCAGGTTCATGTTGCCCGACGCCATGTCGATCTTGGCGCGCAGTACGCGGGCGCCATCGGGAAATTCGCCCGCCCGCATACGGCGGAATAGATCCAGGTTTTCCCCAATTTCACGGTCACGATAGGGGCTATTGCGCCCGGCTTCGGTCAAGCTGCCCCGGTAGGCCCGCATTTCGTCCACGGGCAGGTCATCCACATAGGCCTTGCCCGCCTCGATCAGGCCCTCGGCCCAAAGGTAGAGCTGCTCGAAATAATCCGAGGCAAAATGCAGATGCTCGCCCCAGTCGAAACCCAACCAGGTCACATCTTCCTTGATGGCCTCGATAAACGCCTGCTCTTCCCTGGCGGGATTGGTATCGTCAAACCGCAGATTGCAGCGGCCGCCAAATTCTTCGGCGATGCCGAAATTCAGGCAGATCGATTTGGCATGGCCAATATGCAGATAGCCGTTCGGTTCCGGCGGGAAACGGGTGACCAATCCGTCATAACGACCCGCGGCCAAGTCCTCGCGCACAATTTCACGAATGAAATCGGTTCCGATTTCGGATTCAGAATCTTGGTCGGCGTCATTCATTTCTATGTTTCCAGCACAATGTTTTCCGGCCCCTTCTGACAGAAACCAACCCCGCTGCCAAGCAACTCTGTGGACCTGGGCCATGTTCGGAGGATAAAGTCAGCCAACCTATTAGGGGGCGAACAATTATGGCGCGGATAGATCCAATCATCTTGTCCGAGGGCGCGGGCACCCGATTGTGGCCGCTGTCCCGCGCAGCCTACCCCAAGCAATTGCTGCCATTGCTCGGCAGCCAGACAATGTTGCAGGCCACCGTGGATCGGGTTGCCGACGCGGGCCGCTTCAACCCGCCGACATTGATCTGCAACGATGAGCACCGCTTTATCATCGCCGAACAACTCCGCGCCATGAATGTGGAGCCCGCCGATATCGTGCTCGAACCCGTGGGCCGCAACACGGCGCCCGCGGCGGCGGTGGCGGCACTGTTGGCGGCAGCGCAGGACGCGGATGCGATGATCCTGATCCTGCCCTCGGATCACCGCATTGCCGACAATCCAGGATTTCTCATCGCCTTGGACAAAGCCGCAAAAGTGGCCGCCGGCGGCGCGCTCGTCACCTTCGGCATCACGCCAACGGCACCCGAAACAGGCTACGGATATATCAAGCGCGGCGCCGCTATTGCCGGCATCGAAGGCTGCCATGAAGTGGCGCAATTCTTGGAAAAACCGGCCCTCGCCAAGGCCGAGAGCATGCTTCAGGCGGGCGGATTTGATTGGAACAGCGGCATGTTCATGTTCAGGGCGGACCGATTGCTGGCTGAAATGCGGCGGCTGGCACCCGAAGTTGTCCTGGCCTGCGAGAGGGCAACCGCGGCGGCGCGGCGGGATCTGTCCTTTATCCGTCTGGATGCGGCGGCCTTTGGCGACAGCCCGAGCATATCCATCGACTATGCGGTCATGGAAAAAACCGGCCGGGCGGCCGTGGTCAGCGCCGATATCGGTTGGAGCAATGTCGGTTCCTGGTCCGCCCTGTGGGAGCATGGCCAAAATCAAGGCGATGAGAAGAACAATGTCACGGCGGGTGATGTTTTATTGGACGATGTCAGCAGTAGTTATATTCGGGCCGAACGGCGCATGGTAGCCGCCGTCGGGGTCGAAGATCTGATCATCGTTGAAACTGGCGATGCGGTACTTGTGGCCGGCCAGGACAAGGCCCAGGGGGTGAAGCGCATCGTCGACCGTCTGCGGGCCGAGGGACGAGATGAAGCGAGCCAAAACCCCCGCGTCTACCGACCGTGGGGCTATTACGAGGGCATGGACCACGGCAACCGCTTTCAAGTTAAGCGAATCAGCGTCAAGCCGGGGCAAAAGCTGTCCCTGCAAATGCACCATCACCGGGCCGAGCACTGGATCGTGGTGGAGGGCACGGCCAAGGTCACCCGCAACGATGAAACCATTCTGCTGGAAGAAAACCAGTCAACCTATATCCCCATCGGCGCCTGGCATCGCCTGGAAAACCCCGGCAAGATCGACCTGAAACTGATCGAAGTCCAATCGGGATCGTATCTGGGCGAAGATGATATTGTGCGCAGGGAAGACGAATACGGCCGCGATAGCGATAGCTAAAGCCCTTCAAGATTGAGCCGAGATCAATCGGCGACGATCTTCAGGCGCTGGTTCTTCCTTATGCCCTGGTTCGGTGCCAGATCATTTAGCACCCTGAACCAATCTTCGTTGAAGCGGCCATAGGGCAAGGTCTTGGCCAGTCCGGAAATGCTGTCATCGGCCCGCGCCGGCACCACCAGCAGGCGATAAGCCCGCACCTTGGCGGCGGCGCGTTTGGAAATGCGGCGAAAGGACAACCCCGATTGGCGGAAAGGCTTGGCCCAGCGCCCCGCCCGCGCCCTGGGCGCAACAAATAGAAAGCGAAAATACATCCCCTGTTGGCCTTTGACGGCCAGGGCGCGGATATGGGTGGGGCCCTCACTTCCGCGCCCCTCAATCCAGGCGGTGGCGGCGTCCTGGTCATGTATGGTCAGGCTTTCCAGATCATGCAACCGGCTCTTGGCGGCCCAGACATGACGCAGATAATCATGGGCCGTGGCGGCACCCCGGCCAGGCCCGGCGTCAAATACCATGGCCGCCCCAGTTGGATGCCGCCCCTCGACCATGGTTGGGCTATTGCGCAAATGAAAGCCGTCCGGCGCGCGGAATTGGATGCGCAAGTCGGGGTGGGTGAATACCTGGTCCCGCACAATACCCTGTTTCGGGTCGTCCCCGAACATCATGCCGTCGATCTGGTCCAGATACTGATTGCGCCGCCACCGCCCCTCGCCGCCCTGCTGCCGGGCGGCCTGCTGGGCCTCGCGGACCCGCTCGACGGTGCGGGGATGGGTCGACATGATGTTGAATTCATCCACCTGGCCGGGCGGCAACCCCAATACCCGGGCCTCGACCTGGCTATGTTCCCGCAGGCTGGAGAGGAAGGTTGCCATGGCATCGGCGTTGTAGCCGGCCCGGCTCATATATCGGATACCCAGGGTATCGGCCTCGAACTCATGCTCTCGCGAATATCCCTTTATGGCGGCCAGGGCGGTGGTTTGACTAATCTGCATCAGGCCGGACGGTAAACCGGCCGCCTGCAGGCCAATGGCGCCCAGCAGCAGGCCGATCTGCGCCACCTGTTGGGCCGATTGCCGCTCGGCCCCGTGGCGGGCCGTTACATGGGCCAGCTCATGCGCCAGCACGCCGGCCAGTTCCGCCTCGCTGGAGGCCAGGCTCAACAAACCGCGTGTGATGTAGATAAATCCGCCCGGCAAGGCGAAGGCATTGACGATCTGGCTATTTAGAATGGTGAAACGATAGGGATATTGCTGATACTCGGCGCCCGCCGCCAACCGCAAACCGATGCCCTGAACATAGCCGCTCAACCGGCCGTCTTCATAGGCCCCGCCGAAGGACCGCAGGATTTTCGGATGATTGGCCCGGCCCAGATCGATATCGTCCTGCACGGATTGAAAGCCGGTAAAACTCTGGCGCCCGGATGCCGCATTTGTGGCAACACAGCCCGCCGTGCCGGTCAAGGCCGCGCCAGCGGCCAGGCCCGCAAGAAGCTGCCGCCGGTTCAAGGCGTTATTGCGTTCAAGGCACATTGCGGATCTACAGCGCCACGACTTCGGCCGGCTCGGCACGAGGCGCCTCATCGCCTTCCCGCCACAGCCAGTAACTCGGCTGCCCTTCGGCATTGACCGTAACCACACGGTGGTCGCCGTCGCAATCAATCGCATGCAAGGTCAAGCGTTGGATCAGGCCGCCCCGCAAACGCCGCAGATCATCAATGGCCTCGTCCACCGCCGCCGCCAATGACAGGCCCATTTTCATGTAAAGCACGATGGCGCGGGAGGTGCCGGCCCGGATCGCCATTTCACCCGTGCCCGTGCAGGCGGCGGCACCATACCTGGTATCGGCGTAACAGCCGGCGCCGATGATGGGGCTGTCGCCAAGGCGGCCGGGATACTTCCAGGCCCAACCGGACGTGGAGACCCCCGCCATGATTTCCGATTGGGCATCAAGGGAGAGGAAGACTGTTGTATCCATGCCTTTTTCCGGATCGATGGCTTGTTGGCAAAGCGCCGTCAGATCCACATCCGGCCAGCGCGCGCGTTCAGCCGGAGAGAGCGTTTCCTCGAACCATTGCCGCCAGACCCGTTCCGAATCCGGAATCAGGTTATCCGCCGTCTCGGCCCCGATCTCGTTGGCGAAGCGGGCCGCGCCCTCGCCCACCAGCATTTCATGGGGCAACCGTTCCATGACCGCCCGGGCAACGGAGATCGGATGCAGATAGCCTTTCAGGGCCCCAACCGCGCCGCTACGGAAGCTGTTGCCGTCAATCATCGCGGCGTCCAATTCCACCTCGCCCAACAGGTTGGGCCAACCGCCCCTGCCGACGCTGCGGATCGTGGTATCGGCCTCCACCAGGCGGATTCCGGCTTCGATCGCATCCAGGCCGCCAGAGCCCGCCGCCAGCATGCGGGCGGCCGTTCCAACCCCCGGCGTGCCTTCGTTATTGGTCACCAAAATTCGCGCCATCAACGTCCTCGCCTGTCATTTACGGCTACATTTTCCGACCGTGACTTGACCCGACCGTACACGGGCCCCACATATAAGGGGCCAACAGTCCCGGGACAATCCTGTATCCAGGGACGATTTCATTCAATAGGACAATGGGGAGCCGGGATGGGGCGGATGGGTTCGTTGCGGCGAAATATATGGTTCCTTGTGGCTGCCGGCAGCCTGATCTCTTTGCTGGTCTTTGGCATTCGCGCCAATTTCGGGCTGTTTCTGGCCCCGATGTCCGCCGATCTTGGCTGGGGGCGAGAAGTCTTCGCCCTGGCCATTGCCATTCAGAATCTCATGTGGGGCCTGGGTCAGCCCATCGCCGGCATGATTGCCGACAAATTCGGCACCGCCCGTGTGTTGGCCGTGGGCGGGCTGTTATATGCAGTGGGCATTTACGGCATGGCCGAGGCTTCCAGCCCGATGATGTTCCATCTGACCGGCGGCGTGCTGGTCGGCCTGGGCCTGTCGGGCGCCTCGTTCGCCATTGTGCTGGCGGCACTGGGCCGCATGGTGCCGGAAAAAAACCGGGCTCTTGCCCTTGGCATCGGTACCGCGGCAGGGTCCATGGGGCAATTCCTTTTGGTACCCTTGGGTCAAGCCTTCATTAGTGCCTATGGCTGGTCCACCGCGTTGATCCTGCTGGCAATTTTGGTTGCCGTGATCATACCCGTTAGTACCGCCATGCGTGGCAATGCGCAGACAGCGCCCGATGCCGACAAGCAATCCATGGGCCAAGCCTTGGGCGAGGCCTCGCGGCATTCGGGCTATTTATATCTGACGGCGGGCTTCTTCGTCTGCGGTTTCCACATCGCCTTCATCGGCACCCATCTGCCGGCCTTCATCACGGACCAGGGCCTGTCGGCCGATCTGGGCGCGCAGGCCCTGGCGGTGTTGGGCCTGTTCAATATATTCGGAGCCATAATGGCGGGCGTGCTTGGAAACAGGTACCAAAAAAAGAATCTGTTGAGCCTGATTTATCTGTCGCGGGCTATTGCCATAACATTGTTCATAATGCTGCCCATGAGCCCGGCGACGGTCTTGCTTTTTTCCGCCGCCATCGGATTGACCTGGCTATCCACGGTGCCCTTGACCTCCGGCATCGTGGCGCAGGTTTTTGGCCCGCGTTATATGGCCACCCTGTTCGGTTTTGTTTTCGTGTCCCATCAACTGGGCTCGTTCCTCGGCGTTTGGCTGGGCGGCAAATTGTTTGATCAATTCGGCTCCTATGACGTGATTTGGTGGCTGGGCATTGCTTTGGGTTTGTTTGCGGCCTTGGTTCATTTGCCCATAGACGAACGCCCGGCGGCCCGCCTGGCCGCCGCGCGGTAATTGGTGGGGAATAATTGCCGTCATCTTGAATAATTCTTAAGACCTTCAATGGCTCAATAAACTAATCGCAAATCTGTCTGGAAACCGGTGACATTGGTTTTGGACGGTAGGCCCTAAGGTTGCACATGGCACAATTGACAGCCGACCTGATAACGCGCTTGCGCGAGGACGATTCGCCGGAAGTGCGGCGGGAAACCGTCACGCTGCTGACCACGGAATTCAACCAACCGGATCTGCAACCTGGCGAGCAGCGCCTGGCCGAGGCGATCTTCCGCATCATGGTCCGCGACACGGATGTCGGCGTTCGCCGCGCCCTGGCGGAGGGTTTGAAGGACAACCCCGCCGTACCGGCTGAACTCGCCATGACCTTGGCCCGGGACGTCGCCGATGTTGCCGTGCCCATGTTGCATTATTCCATTGTCTTCAGCGAAGAAGAACTGATCGACATCGCCCGCAGCTAGCCCGAGGCCTGGCAACAAGCCGTGGCGCGGCGGGCCAGCGTGTCCGCACCCATCTCGGAAGCGTTGGTGGAAAAGGGCAGCGAAGCGGTCGTCGTGACGCTGGTGCACAATCAAGGCGCCATGATATCCGAAGACACCTCGAATAAAGTCATTGACCGATTTTCGCAAAGCTCGGCGGTGATGACCGGCCTAGTGCAACGGCCCAGCTTCCCGCCCAATCTGGCGGAACGATTAATTTCCGTTGTCTCGGAGGCGATCCGGCAAAAAATTTCGGAACTGCCCGATCTACCCGCCGCCATTGCCGATCAACTGATCAGCTAGGGCCGGGAGCGCCTGACCCTGGAGATCGATCTCCCTGATCCGCGCCAGGAAAATCTGGAACAATTGGTCCGGCAAATGGATATCAAGGGCCGCCTGACCTCTACATTTGTTTTACGCTCGTTATGTACGGGACATCTGGGATTTTTTGAAGTGGCCGCGGCGCGACGTGCCGGAATTGATCCCGACAATGCCCGTGCCTTGATGGTGACGGGCAGCCAACAAAGCGCCACCGCATTATGCAAGGCCGCAAAACTGCCGAATACATTTGGCGAAATTGTCGCCATGGCGGGCCAGATCAGACCTGCAATTGCCGGCCTCGACAATGCCGCGGGGCGCCAACAGTTCCAAGACAAATTGATCGAATCCTGCCGGATCCGATACCCCGACCTCGTCAACGGCGATGTCGAGGCATTGATCGCCGAATTTACCCCTGGGTTGGGGCGGCAAAAATAGGCCGCCTACCACGGCGCGTCTCACGACAAAATGACTTTGCAATTTTGAGTTCCCGCTAGCGTCGGGCTGCTCGGGTTCCTATCATTGCGGCATGAAATTACCGTCATTCGTCCTATACTTATTTCTCGTCTTTCATTTCGGCTGGAACGGCCAGGCCGTGGCGGATCAGACCGACCCGCGCCTGGACGGTTTGTTCATCGAACTGCATGAAACCGACAACCCCCATAAGGCGCGCCTGATCGAACGGTCCATCTGGGCCGTTTGGCTGGCCAGTAAAAGCCCGACCTTGGAACTGCTCATGGGCCGGGTCGTCGGCGCCATGGGAAAGCAGGCGTATGGCGAGGCGCTGGATCTGTTGAACACCATTGTCACCATCGCGCCGGACTATGCCGAAGGCTGGAACAAACGCGCCACCATCTACTTCCTGCTGGGCCAGTATCAGAATTCCATAGATGACGTGGAACGGACCATTGACCTGGAGCCGCGCCATTTCGGCGCCCTGAGCGGGTTGGGCCTGATCTATATGCGCCTTGAGGAATTTTCCTCCGCG
The DNA here is from genome assembly GCA_029936195.1 of Alphaproteobacteria bacterium. Taxonomy (GTDB): domain Bacteria; phylum Pseudomonadota; class Alphaproteobacteria. Next base: position 6,561 of record JAPYUH010000029.1, on the reverse strand, counting down.
CTCGACGCCTATGAACGCGCCCTGCTGGTGAACCCACATTTGGGTCATGCGGAGAAGGAAGTGGAACGCCTGCGCAAGAAAGTGAAAGGCGAGAAAATCTAGTTCATTTCAAGATACGGCCAAGCCAGCCCGCTCCCCCTCCCGGCCACCCATTGATGATGATCTCGCGGGTGGCCGGGAGGGGGAGCGGGCTGGCTTGGAGATCTATGCCAATCTACGGCACCCAGGCAATGCGCAGGCTGTTGGTGGCGCCAGGCGTCCCAAAGGGGACGCCGGCAGTAATGACGAGGCGGTCGCCGCTCAGGGCAATACCCCGGTCGGCCGCCGCGCGGCAGGCGCGATCGACCATATCCGTGAAGCCGGAAGCATCCGCGCTGTGCACGCAGCTCAAACCCCAGGCCACCGCGAGGCGGCGGGCGGTAACCAAACTGGGGGTCAGGACCAATATAGGCACCGGCGGCCGCTCACGGGCAGCCCGAAGGGCGGTGGAGCCCGAGGTTGTATAGGTCACGATGGCCGAAGCCGAGATCGTCCCCGCCACTTGTCGCGCGGCCGCCGTGATGGCATCGGCCGATGTGGCCTCCGGGTCGGCATGTTCACTGTCCATGATATTACGGTAGCCGGGATCGCCTTCGACCTTGGTGGCGACACGGTCCATGACCTCCACCGCCGCGAGGGGGTGGGCGCCGGCCGCCGTTTCGCCCGACAGCATGACGGCATCGGCACCGTCATAGACGGCGGTAGCCACGTCCGAGACCTCCGCCCGTGTCGGCACAGGGGCTGCGATCATGCTTTCCAGCATCTGGGTCGCCACCACCACCGGCTTGCCGGCGCGCCGCGCCCGGCGCACAAGATCCTTTTGCAGGGCGGGCACTTCCTCCACCGGCAGCTCAACCCCCAGATCGCCCCTGGCCACCATGATGGCGTCGGACAGCTCGATAATTTCGTCGATTTGTTGCATCGCGGCGGGTTTCTCGATTTTTGCCATAATGGCCGCGCGGCCGGCTATCAACCGCCGTGCCTCGGCAATATCCTCGGGCCGCTGCACGAAGGAAAGCGCCACCCAATCCACGCCGGCGTCCAAGGCAAAGCGCAAATCCGCCTGATCCTTTGTCGTCATGGCGCCCATGGGTAACAAAGCCTGGGGCAGGTTGACGCCCTTGCGGTCACTCAACCGACCCCCGGTAACCACCTCGCAACCGGCAAAATCCGCGCCGGCCTCAAGCACGGTCAGGCGTATCTTGCCATCGTCTATCAACAAATCCATGCCGGATTCAAGGGCGGCAAAAACCTCCGGGTGGGGCAATGGCGCCCTATTCCCATCGCCCGGCCGGTCCGTCAGATCAAGACGAAAAGATGCGCCGGGCAATAATTCGACCGCGCCGCCCGTGATGGTCCCAATGCGGATTTTTGGCCCCTGCAGATCAGCAATGACGCCAATGGGCGTGCCGGCCATTTGCTCAACCTCGCGGATGGCCGACAGTCTGCTCTGGTGGTCGCCGTGTTCCCCATGGCTGAAATTCAGGCGGAACAGATCGACCCCGGCCACATGCAGCGCGGCAATCATCTTGGGATCGCTGCTGGCCGGCCCCAAGGTGGCGATGATTTTGGTTGAACGATTTCGTTGCATGTTCAAATCCTACACGGGATCGATCAAAATTGCGCGGAAGTCATTGACGTTGGTCAGTGTCGGGCCGCAAATCAGCAAATCGTCCAAGGCACTGAACAGGTCATGGGCGTCATTATTGGCAAGCAGGGTGCCGGGATCAATGCCAACGGTGGCCGCCCTTCGCAAGGTATCGGGCAAAACAAACGCGCCGGCATTGTCTTCCGTGCCGTCAATGCCGTCCGTATCGCCGGCAAGAGCGCTGATGCCGGGCCGGCCGCCCAGGGCCAGGGCCAGGCCGGCCAGATATTCCACATTGCGCCCGCCACGGCCATTGCCCCGCACCGTGACCGTGGTCTCGCCGCCGGAGAGCAAGGCAAGACGCCCCCCCGAAGACTGCCGCAACAGGGCCAGTCTGCCGTGTTCGGCGCCCAGCTCGCGGGCCTCGCCCTCCAGATCATCGCCCAGCAATTCGACCTGGTATCCCGCCGCCGTCGCCATTTCCGCCGCCGCCGCAATGGATCCTCCCGGCGTGGCGATCAATATCGTTCGGCAACGCTCAAACAGGCGATCGCCGGGCTTGGGCGTCTCTTGTTCCGCCGCCGCCAGATGCCGGGCCACCGCGCGGGGCGGCTCAATCCGGTAGCGGGCCAGAATATCTCGCGCCTCGGCAAACGTGGACGGGTCGGCCACGGTGGGGCCGGAGGCGATGATCGCCGGATCGTCGCCTGGCACATCGGAGATCAGCAAACTCACCACTTGCGCCGGCGCGGCCGCGGCCGCCAGCCAACCGCCCTTGATGGCGGAGAGATGCTTGCGCACCACGTTCATCTGGTCAATGGGCGCGCCGCTTCGCAACAAGGCCTGATTGACGGCCTGTTTGTCGGCCAGGGACAGGCCCGGACTTGGCAGGCTCAACAACGACGAGCCGCCGCCCGAGATCAGAACCAACAACAGATCGTCGGAGCCCAATTTCCCGGCCATGGCCAAGATGCGCCCGGCCGCGGCCTCTCCCGTCGCATCGGGCACGGGGTGGGCGGCCTGAACAACTTCGATATGACTGGTCGGCACGCCATGGCCATATCTTGTAACGACCAGGCCTTCCATGGCGGCGGGCCAATTCTGTTCAACCGCACGCGCCATGCTGGCGGCCGCCTTGCCGGCGCCCAGCACCAATGTGCGGCCCGCCGGCGGGAGGGGCAAATGAGGGCCGAGACAGACCATAGGATCGGCGGCGGCAACCGCCGCCTCGAACAGCCGTTGCAATAAAACACGCGCAGGGTCGCTCACGAGACGTGCGCCACGGGCAGTTTGATGACGCGTTGACCCGGGAACGGCAAATTGACCACTGCGCCAGCCTCCATGTTCGGGTCGCCGTCCGGCAACGGATTGATGGCTGCCTTGGAATTCTGATTAATCAACATTTGCCGCACTGTCCCATGATCGCCCCGCAGCGCATGAATACCACGATCGTATTCCAGGCTCAAAAAAAGGGTGGGGCAGTACCATGGCGAAGAACCTATGGCTGGCCCGGTCGTAAATCTGCTAAAAACGCACAATACTTCTTGGGCTTCGTGGCCGAAATGAACTTGGGTCTGGCGTTTCGCGGCGAACCAATTGAACAATACGATAAAACAAACAAAGATTGTGATGCCGAAAAACCCCGACTCCGAACATTCCAGCATTGTACAAAATCCCTTCACCGTCGTTAATGATCGTGGAAAGGCCTCGGTGTTGATCATCTGCGATCATGCCAGCGCCCACGTACCTTCCGAATACGGCGGCCTGGGCCTGTCGGCGGACCAATTGGGCCGGCATATCGCCTGGGATATCGGCGCCGGCGAGGTTTGCGGCAGGCTGGCGGGTTTGTTGGATGCGCCGGCGGTATTGTGCGGCACCTCTCGTCTGGTCATTGACTGTAATCGCCCCTTCTGGTCGGAAAGCTCCATCCCGCCGCAAAGCGACGGCGTCGCAATTCCCGGCAATGCCGCTCTTGATAAGGCGGAGACGCAGCACCGGATCGACCACTTTTTTTTGCCCTATCACGATGAAATCAGCCGGCGCATAAAAATTATGAGGAAACGAGAGGAAAACTTGGCCCTGATATCCATTCATTCGTTCACGCCGGTCATGGACGGCTTTGAGCGGCCCTGGCATGTGGGCATGCTATGGGACAACGATGACAGCCTTGCAGCCCCTCTCGTCAAGGCCTTGCGCCGGGATCGGCAGCTATGCGTCGGCGAGAACAAGCCCTATGACGGTTCCAACCCGCCTGGCTATGCCCTGCACGCCCATGCCGCCGACAATGGATTGCCCATCGCCGTGTTTGAAATTCGCCAGGATTTGATTGCCTGCGAGCAGGGCGCGGATGAATGGGCCAGAATTCTTGCCGATGCCCTGAAGCCCGTATTATTGGAATATGGGTCTTGAGGCGGCAATAGGGTAGGTTGGAATTATGACCATTCCAAAACCAAGCTTCACCATGGGCATCGAGGAGGAATATCTGCTCGTCGATTGTACCACCCGCGACCTGGCCAGCGATCCGCCCCCCGAACTGCTGGCCCAGTGCGAAGACCGCCTGGGCGGCCGGGTGACCGCCGAATTCATGCGCAGCCAGATCGAGGTGGGCACCCGGGTCTGCAACAGTATTGGCGAGGCGCGGGGCGAATTGCAGGAGTTGCGCGGCACCGTGGCCGAAGTGGCCGGCCAATTCGGCCTTGCCCCCATCGCCGCTTCCACCCATCCATTCGCGCATTGGAGCCAGCAGAGCCACACGGACAAGGAACGGTACGACGATCTGGCCAATGCCCTGCAGGCCACCGCCCGGCGGCTGTTGATATCCGGCATGCACGTGCATGTGGCCATCGAGCCGGAGGACATGCGCATCGACCTGATGAACCAGGCGACCTATTTCTTGCCCCATTTGCTGGCGCTCAGCACGTCCTCGCCGTTCTGGGGCGGCGAAAACACGGGTCTTATGTCCTATCGGCTGACGGTTTTGGACGCCCTGCCAAGAACCGGCGTGCCGGAAAGATTTGATTCATTTGGCGAATATGAACGGCTGGTCAACCGCCTGGTCTCCGCCGGCGTGATCGAGGACGGCACCAAGATCTGGTGGGACATGCGCCCCTCCGCCCGCTATCCCACGCTCGAGATGCGCATAACGGATATCTGCACCGCGTTGGAAAATACCCTGACCATCGCCGCGCTGTATCAAAGCCTCCTTGGCATGCTGCACCGCCTGCGGACATCGAACCAACGCTGGCGCGTCTATCCCCTGATCTGCGTGGAGGAAAACCGCTGGCGGGCCCAGCGCTACGGCATCACCGATACCTTGGTGGACTTCGGCCTGGGCGAACAGGTTCCCTATGGTGACCTGATGGCGGAGATCTTGGACATGGTGGCCATGGACGCCGAGGCCCTGGGCTGCGCCGACGAGGTCCGCCATGCCCGAGATATCCTCGGCCGCGGCACCTCCGCGCAAAGCCAGATCAGCATCTACACCGAGGCCCTGGCGGCGGGCGATGCCAAACAAACCGCTCTCATAAAAGTAGTGGATTGGCTGATCGCGGAAACCGTCCGGGGCCTGTAAGATGGGGACAGCAACTTCCGACAAAGGGGACAGACCATGAGTGAACAAGACATCAATGCCCAAACCCAACTGGAACTGGAGGCCGCCGCCTTTCGCCGCCTGCGCGACCATCTGCGGGAACGTACCGATGTGCAGAACATCGATTTGATGAATCTCTCGGGCTTCTGCCGCAACTGCCTCTCGCGCTGGTACATGGAAGAGGCCAACGACAAGGGCATCGGCCTGGACAAGGACACGGCCCGCGAAATCGTCTACGGCATGCCATTCGCGGAATGGCGCGACAAGTACCAGACCGAGGCCAGCGACGAAAAGAAGGCCAAATTCGACAACGTGATGAAAAGTGGCGACCACGGATAGCAGGCGTTTATCCGCGGAGATTAACTTCTTCGCCCCGTCAGGTAACTTTTTGTTAAGGTCTCTTAAGTAGATTGGGTGTTGTTAAGACCACATGCAGGCTCGTGCGATCCTTATGGAACAGCGCGGGATGCGTGCCACGACAATGGCAAACCGTCGGAAATGGCGGGACGCAAAGCTTCCGGTCCGGGCAGCCAAATTGGCCAGCGGATAGCGGGGTTACCGAAAAGGACAACGCAATGCAGACGGTAGGATTTAACCTCCATCCAAACCGCCCAAATTCAATATCCGGCGCCGCTGGCCGCATTCTTGCCGGCGCAATATTGGTTCTTGGGCTCGGCCTTGGCGCCCCGGCCCAGGCCAAGATCGATTTTGAAGTTCTGGCCTATCTGGATCAAGCCGGCCAGAGCCCCACCGATCGCCTGGCCGCCGTTCGCGTCCGCGCCGAGGGGGGCAATATGGATGCCCAGCATCAGCTTAGCGCCCTGCTGGCAACCGGCCGGGGCACGGACCGGGATTATGCCGAGGCCGCCCAGTGGTTGGAGCGGGCCGCCGCCCACGGCCATGACGATGCACAATTTTGGCTGGGCAATCTCTATATGCGCGGCGCCGGGCTGCCGCGGGACTATGACAACATGGTCAAATGGTGGAGCAAGGCCGCCAAGAACGGCAACGTCTCCGCCCAATATGCCCTGCCGGCGGCCTATCGCAGCGGTGCCATGATGCCCCGGGATCTGGAGCTGTCACGTACCTGGTTTTTCATGGCTTCCGGCAAGACGGGCGAGGCGGAAATGTGCCGCAAACGCGGCGGCACGAATAAACGCCGGATGACCTCCAAACAATACGCCCAGCTGCTGCGTGACGAAGAAACGAAGGCCCGCTTCGAACAGGAATTCACCGGCGAGGAAGACCAAGGCGGCCGCTAGATTGTCAACTTTCGTTGAATCACCGGGCCACCCGCTCCCCCGGCCCGACCACCCATTAATGATACCCTGTGGGTGGTTGAGCC